>JBDLTH010000077.1:0-80498 GCA_039799165.1 Bacteroidota bacterium | reverse complement strand
CAGTAGCGTCTACTATTTTGTGGAAAGGCTCAAAACCTGGTGGAGAACACAATGGGTCTATTTCTCTTAAAAGCGGAAGCTTGAGTATCAACGGCACTGAAGTAGTTTCTGGTGCATTTACCATCAACATGAATTCTATTGTCAACGAAGATTTGACTGATAAAAAGATGAACGACATGTTAGTCGGTCATCTTGCAAGCCCCGACTTCTTTGATGTTGCAAAATATCCTGAGGCTTCATTTGCCATCACCAAGGTAGAAGCTATAACTCCTGCAACAGACTCGATAACCCATCGTATTAGTGGGAACTTAAAATTAAAAGATGCTGAGAAGAATATAACTTTTGGAGCTAAAATTGTACAAGAAGGAGATGTTTATAAAGCAGTAACGGTTCCGTTTACCATTGATCGTACACAATGGAATGTGCAATATGGTTCTAAAACCATATTTGCCGATTTGAAAGACAAGTTTATTGACGATAATATTGAACTAAAAATTACCATCGTAGCCAAGGCTGGAAAATAAACATCTCTTAGTACTAAGAGGAGTAGGCACTGTTTGAGTTCAAACAGTGCCTATTTTAGTTTTGAACAAAACCCATTTTAAATAAATAATTTTATACATATTGATAAAAAGTATTATTTTATTTATATTATAAATTGTGCGATATTTGTACCTCTATAAAATATAAAAGGAAAGAAGATGGAAAAAGTTTTATACAAAGCAGCTACCAGAGGACATAAGCACCATGGATGGCTCGAAGCACATCATACGTTTAGTTTTGGTGATTACTTCGACTTAGATCGGATAAATTTTGGTGCATTAAGGGTTTTGAACGATGACATTATACAAGGAGGCAAAGGTTTTGGCAAACATCCACATGACAATATGGAGATTATCACCATTCCATTGTCTGGTGATCTTGAACATAGCGACAGCATGGGACATACAAGCCTTATCACCTCGGGTGAAATACAAGTGATGAGTGCCGGCTCAGGATTGTATCACAGCGAGTATAATGCAAATGCGAATACCCCGCTAAATTTATTCCAGATATGGATACATCCAAGAGAAAATAACGTTAAGCCGAGATACGATCAAAAGAAATTTGATTTTTCGGCTCATAAGAATGTGCTGCTAGAAGTAATATCGCCCAATCAGTCTGATGATACATTGTGGGTGCATCAAGATACATGGTTCAATCTAGGCACTTTTGACAATGGATTCAAAACTGATTATCAGATAAATAAAAAAGGAAACGGTGTGTTTGCAATGGTTATTGAAGGTGAGTTTACGATGGGCGATCAAAGATTAAGTCGTAGAGATGCTCTTGGTGTATGGGACACTGATCGGATTCAACTACAATCGCTGTCTGACAATGCTCGTATTTTACTGATCGAAGTACCGATGCTATTTTGATATGCAATAAGACCTAAAATTAATTCGTTTAGGTCTTATTTTTTATCTCTAAATCACAGAACAGGCAATCGTTTAAACTACTCGTCATCTATTTTCAGGTCTTATTTTTTTATATTTAGTCAAAATAGGATAAAATTGTTCCATAATAATAGGCTTGATGACACTCTTATCTTCAGCACGATACTTCTCTACTAAATCTTTAGGTCTTATGGGTCTATTCTCAAACCCTCCTCCACAATTGGGACAAACATTTTCTAACACCGTTTCTACGCAATCTTTGCAGAATGTGCATTCAAAAGAACATATCATAGCAATAGAACTATTAGGTAATAATTCTATTGCACAGTTTTCGCAACTCGTTCGTATTTCAAGCATAACTATTTTTCTTTTTGTCTATGCTTTGATGATTTCGGTAGGTGCCATTCCTGTGGAATAGTCATTGAAATAAACCGTGTCGATCAATACTTTATAATAAACAAAGGGTCCTATCATTCCTTTACTCATCATTTCTACAAATTCGGGATGTTTCGCCAATAATAATTTGTTATACGCTTCAATCTCTTCATTCGTAGGTGTTGTAACTGTTCCGTCAAGGGTTACAAATTGAGGCATAGTGGCTACCGAAAGGCTTATCCGATTATTTGCCTTTAAATTATTCGCCTTGATAGAAGTAACAGAGGTAGCAAAAACCAGAGAGTCGCCTATCATATAGTACTCCACAATAGAAGTACGAGGTTTGTCATTAGATGATGTAGCAATGGTTGTTACAAAGTTTTTTTTCAAGAAAGTCAATACTTTTTCCATTTTGTTGTCTATTTATCAATTAGTCATTTTTGTTCTATACAATTGCTATAATTGCATTTTAGAGATTGATGCCCACAAAGATGGGAACTTCCATGTTATCGTAGTCTAGCTCGGTTTCTTTGTATATTTCAAAATCGGCAATATAAGCTCTGTTTAAATCTGATTGCCAAATATTAATCCATTGATCAAGGACTACATTGTCTGACATTTTTCCTTTAGTTACAAACTGCTCATATGTAGCTGTTTCTATGCTAAGTGTTATCATTCCTTCAGGCACTGTTGATAAAGAACTTACTTTACATCCCAAGAATGTAGTGTAAGGTTGGGTATAATCGCCTTCGTACAGGGTATATACCGAGTATACATCGTTGTTTACCCTATTCGGGATTTTAGATACAATGTTTTCTTTGATAAATTTGTCCCATAGTTGAGGTATATCTACTTCTGCTTTTTGGGGCAAGTTTTGTGTTTTGACTGCTATACCTATAAGCTCAAATTTTTCGATTGTTGTAATCATCTTGTTTATTTTTATTTGTTCGGTACAAACATACCAATAGCTTATGACAACCTTATGTCAGGGGTATTTATTATTTTTCTCCGAACATTGCTCCGCATACTTTTGAAAAGAAAAATTATGCGATTCAAATTTCTCAGGCAATATTTCTAACGAAGCTATGCGGTCTAATCGGAATGCTCTATCCGCTTGTCTTAATCTACAAAAAGCAATTAAAATCCAGTTTTCTTGGGTCGAATATAATGCCAAAGGCTCTACCCTTCGGTCGGTACTATTGTGCTGCTCGTCGCTATAACTAATCTTTATCAAAGACAAATCGGTGATAGCCATTTGCAATAGCATTAAGTAGTTGCTTGTGATCTCTCTATTCGGGTTGTTTCGGATATATATCCGCTCTGCCAACAATTCGGTTTTACCTTTTGTGCTATGTTTCAGTATTGCTTTTATTTTGGCTACTGCTTGCGAATAGTTGTTAGCTAACGATAGGTCTTTATTTGCCGATATAATCATTTCGGCAGTAATCAAGGCATTGGCTTCTGCCTCTGTAAACATGATAGGGGGGAGTGTATAATCTTCCATCAACGAGTACCCTCGCCCCTCTTCGGTAACAATAGGTACACCAGCATCCTCCAAAGCTTTAATGTCTCGGTAGGCGGTGCGTGTGCTTATATTGAATTTATTGGCAATGGATGTTGCCGTTACCAATTTATGAGACTGCAATAACACCAGTATTGCAGTCAATCGAGATAAGCGAGGTGTATCAGAATCAAACATGGGTTGACTTTCTAAATTATTTCATCTTCTCAAAAGAAAATGCCAAGGCAGGCTGGTCGGATGGCAAACTTTTGGGTACAGCGACTTCGATACCATTTGCTGTTTTTTTCCAATTTGCCTGTTTTCCTGTTTGTAGAAAAATAAGCTTAGCACCTTTGGCTGGTTCGTTACCTTTCCATACAACTGTATTTGGCAAGGCTTTTCCTTCTTCTAAACAAACGATCGCATACACCGTTTTACCATCTTTACTTTGGGTGAACCATGTTTTACCATCGTTGTACACAGGGGTATTACGTGTATTGTAAATTGCCTCTCCATTTTTGCTTATCCATTCGCCTATTTTGACCAATCGTGTTGATACTGCTTCGGGAAGCGTTCCGTCAGGTTTAGGACCTATACCCAGCAAGAAATTGCCTCCTTTAGCTACAATTTCGGCTAATGTGTGTATGACTTTAGCTGGCGATTTGTAAATATCTGTTGGTGCATACCCCCAATCGTTACCAAGGGTAATACAGCTTTCCCAAGGATTGCTCAGTTGCATTTCGGGTACACCACGCTCGGGTGTTTGATAGTTTTCATATTCTCCAGGTACCGTTCTGTCTACAACTAACAAGCCTGGTTGATGTTTACGAGCCATAGTTGCTATTTTAGGCATATCTATATCTTGTGCACCTCTATAAGCACGCCCCATGCGTTCGGCATCTCCTTTGCGGGCTGGTCGCACCCATCCACCGTCAAGCCACAAAACATCGATGCTTCCGTAGTCCCCATTCATCAACTCTTCGATTTGGTTGTAACAAAACTCTTTAAATTTGTTCCAACGCCATGGATTTTTGCTAATATCATAATTGTTGTTTCTGTTTGGCGTTGCATACCTGTCCCACCAATAATATTGCGAGTGCCAGTCGGGCTTTGAATAATATGCCCCAATCATGTAACCTTGATCACGGAAAGCATTGAATACCTCTTTGGCTACATTGCGGCGAGGGTGATTTTTGAATGCTCCTTTGGTTATCGAAAAATCAGAATACTTGGTATCATAGAGATTGAACCCATCGTGATGTTTGGTGGTGAATACAACATATTTCAAGCCTGCTTGCTTGCCATATATCGCCCACGATTCGGGATCGAGCTTTTCGGGCTTAAACGCATTGATTGTATTCCAATAGTTGCGTTTGTAGGTATCATAAACTATTGTAGAGTCTCTTCCTATCCAATCTTCTTCCTCGGCACAGATTGACCACGACTCTACAACACCTAATTGAGAGTATAGCCCATAATGAATAAGCATACCAAATTTGAGGTCTTGCCATTTGTCTAGTTTTTCGAGTACATCTTTTTCTTTTGGCGATGTATATGTTTCTGATCTGCCATGTGCATAGGTTTGCCCAAACGATTGTGATGTGGCTAGGGCTACAACCAAAAGTATGCAAAGTGTAAACAATTTGTTTTTCATAAGTAGGTTATTTCTTTTATTTATAAAACAAGATTCCTTTAGATCGTAAAAGTAATACGATACAATTAGAGTTTATCTAAATCTTTTGTGAAAAATACAATGGCAATATATAGAAAAAGTTTTAGTGCCACAAGAAAGGGAAAGGAAGGATGTGATAAAAGGGCTATTCTATTGGCACAAGAATGGCACGTATCAAAACATAAGCTACAAAAAACACCAAACTGATAATACAGTTTGGTGTTTTTTGTACCCATTTGTCATTATGCTTCTATTGATCGATCAACGATGGAAGCATCAGGTGCATTTTTCTTTACTGATTCTATTCCATTATCTCGTCCAGCAGTGCTTTCGTACATTTCGCTAGTTCCAATTATCTGTCCGTTAGTAGCTTTAAGATTAAAATAATATTTCCCGTTTTTAGAATCCTTCTTATCAAAACGCTCATCAACAGCCGAATTTTTTTTAACGGACTCGATACCATTTAGGCAATTGGTTTTTGTTGTATAGCCTTCACTATCCAAAATAATCTGCCCATTGCTTGCTTTCAAGTTAAATTGATATTCACCATTTTTTCTCTTTGTTACTTCAAATTTTCCCATAATTTCTATTATTAAATTAATTTTAGACTAGCGTAGTACTATAGACATAAAACCATAGACCTGTTGTGTTGATTATACGAATATATAATAAAAAACAATGTGTACATAGGAAATACCTTACATTTTTAGCTACAACTTGCAAAAACAATAATCGAACTTGTTATGTAGAGCATATGATCCGAATGCTTGCACCATACTTTATTGTAGAAAAATAGTTATATTTGGGTCTTTGAAATATCCGAGGGGGGATAATCTAAACTACGGATAGAGTTGTTGTGAAAATAGTATTAAAAAAACTCAGAATCCTTAATATTAACGAATATAAAACATGTCACACTTACCTACATTAGTTAGCGATTTGGCTCTAATACTTATTACAGCTGGATTGGTAACTATCGTATTCAAATTATTTAAACAGCCCGTTGTTTTAGGCTATATTGTAGCTGGTTTTTTAGTCAGTCCTAACTTTGCTCTGTTTCCTAATGTAGGAGATATGACCAATATAAGTACTTGGGCCGAAATTGGTGTTATATTTCTTCTTTTTGCATTGGGGCTCGAATTTAGTTTCAAAAAACTAATTGATGTAGGTGGTACTGCCTCTATATCGTCGTTTATAGATATGGGATCTATGATTGCCATGGGGTATATAATCGGACAATTGATGGGCTGGTCTGATATGGAAAGCATATTCTTGGGTGGTATGTTATCCATGTCTTCCACTACCATCATTATCAAGGCATTTAATGATATGGGCTTGCAAAAAAAGAAGTTTGCAGGAATTGTATTCGGAATGCTCATTGTTGAAGACCTAGTCGCCATTTTATTGTTAGTACTGCTATCAACTATTGCTGTGAGCCAACATTTCGAAGGAATGGATTTGATATTCAATGTGTTAAAACTAATCTTTTTTGTTGTCATTTGGTTTGTAGGAGGCATTTATATTGTACCCAGCTTACTGAAACGGTTTAATAAATATTTGAATGACGAAACCCTACTCATCATAGCCATGGGCATGTGTTTAGGTATGGTATTATTTGCAAGTGCAGTAGGCTTTTCGGCAGCATTAGGGGCATTTATAATGGGGTCGATACTTGCCGAGACGGTTGAGTCCAAACATATCGAACACTTGCTTACACCTATTAAAAATCTATTCGGAGCGGTTTTCTTCGTATCCGTAGGCATGATGATATCCCCAAATATTCTTGTCGAATATGCCTTGCCCATCTTTGTCATCACATTAGCAGTAATAATAGGTCATGTTTTATTTGCAACTATTGGTGTGATGGCTTCAGGAGAGGGTTTACGAGTAGCAATGCAAGCAGGTTTTAGTTTGGCGGTTATAGGCGAGTTTTCGTTTATCATTGCAACACTAGGGATGAAGTTGGGAGTTATTAGCGACTTCATCTACCCCATCATCGTGTCGGTATCTGTTATCACTACGTTTACAACACCTTATATGATAAAAGCGGCAATTCCACTATATAATATTCTGGAGCAAAGAATACCCGAAAAATGGGAGAAATTTCTGATTGGATACGCCGCATCCAATCAAAAAACACTAAACTTGCAAAACGACTGGAATATATTGCTTCGAAAAGTTTTGTCAACTGTTAGTATCTACTTTTTATTAGCCTTAGCAGCATTCTTTCTCTCTCGTAACTTTGTTATTCCGTTTGTTCTCAAAAACATCAGTGGTATTGGTGGTAGTTTGACAGCTGCATTGATTACATTGTTATTAATGACTCCATTTATGGGGGCAATTGTACGCCGTGAAACACATAACAAAGAGGCTGAACGGCTATGGAAAGACAGCCACTTCAACAAAGGAGCTTTAATAGCTTTGAGCTTGTTAAGAGCAACCCTTTGCGTAATGCTGATATTGATGGTGCTGATACCTCTATTCCCAAAAGCAACTGCTGTATTGTTGATAATTGCACTTGGTATAACTATTCTATTTGCCTTTAACGAAGGTTTTAAGAATCCGTCTAAAAAAATGGAAAATCGTTTTTTCGAAAACCTAAATATAAAAGAGAATACAGAGGATCGTAAAAAAACATTAAACAAAGCTTCTCGAAACTTACTTCTTGCTAAAAATATCCACCTCGAAGAAATAGAAGTGCCTCAAAATTCGCCTCGGGCAGGAAAGACTCTTGCCGAGCTAAATTTCAAACAAACCACGGGTGTAAACATTGTGAGTATAATAAGAGGTAGTATCAAGATAAATATCCCTGACGGTAACGTACAGTTATTTCCTTTTGACAAACTGATTGTATCGGGAACGGATGAAGAGTTACAACAATTGATGAATGTGCTTGAATGGCATAAACAATCGGAATACGAAACCGAAGAGGCTCAACATCAGGTAAGCCTTTCGCAATACGAAATCGAGGCAGACTCTCCATTGATAGGAAAACCTGTAAGGGACTCAAGGATAAAGGAGAAAACAGAATGTATGATTATAGGATTGGAGCGTAATGGACATGAAGTTGTTAAACTAACCTCTGATACTATTCTAGAACTGGACGATACGCTTTGGATTGCTGGAGAGAAGATGAAGTTAGATAAGTTTCAGGAGAATTTATTTGATAATACCGATCTCTCTTTGGCTTAAATGAACGTATTTATCTGATATATAGAACAGATTGATGCTTGATTTTGTCGCATTTACACGCTACTTATATTAACTATGAATGTATACTTTGTGTCGGGGCTATGTGCGTATTGTAATGTGTTTGACAAGATTGAATTACCCGAAAAATTTGATCGGAAATATATCGAATGGATTGTGCCTGATAAGGATGAAACATTGCAACTATATGTGCGAAGAATGGCAGAAAGCATCGACACCTCTCAGCCATTTATATTGGTGGGTTATTCGTTTGGAGGAATGGTCATTCAAGAAATGAATGCTTTTCTAAAGCCTGTCAAAAATATCCTTATCGCTTCTATTAAAAACGAAAGCGAAATACCGCCAATACTTCGGTTAGGAAAACGGATGAAGTTTGCGGAGCGATTTCCATTTTGGGATGCTATTGAGACCCAACAAGCTAAAGAGTTTTTTGCTAAAATTATATATCAGACCTATTCTATCCAAGTATCCCAATTCATAATATACAACAACCCCTACTATATACGATGGTCGGTGCAACAAATACTAAACTGGAAACCTTCTACTCCATGTAATAATCTTTATCATATACACGGTACACGAGACATTACGTTTCCGCACAAATACATCAAAGATGCTTACTTGATTGATGGTGCCAATCATTTTTTGGTACTTGCAGACTGCGAAAGGGTGAGTGCTGAGTTGGCACAGATATTAGCACTCTAGCTAAACAATGCTAATATCTTGTTTTATCATCTTTTTGCTCCCACATCTTGAATGCAGACAGAGCCTCTTTTTCTAATACGCGCTTTGCAGGTATGCTTCGCTGAGCTGGTTTCAATGCTATTTGTTCGTATATAAACGAGTCGTCAAAGCCTATATACTTCGCATCATCTTTGTCGCAACCATAATAAATGGCATCGATGCGTGCCCAATAAATGGCTGATAAACACATCGGGCAGGGTTCGCATGACGAATAAATAACACAACCACTCAAGTCAAATGTATTTAGTGCCGTACATGCTTTTCGGATTGTAGATACCTCGGCATGTGCCGTAGGGTCGTTATCTAATGTAACCCGATTAGAACCTTCGGCTACAATGTGCCCATTTTTTACAATGACCGCACCAAAGGGTCCACCTCCATTCTTGACACTTAACTCAGCCATTTCAATGGCTCGTTTCATATAATCTAGATCGGCATTTTCAATCATTGTTAACCTTTATTATGTTTTAGTTCTTTATTTATCGAATCGATATAGTCTAATATTTCTGCCCCCCCCAATCCTTGCTCGGATGAGGTTAGAAACAGGGGAGGTAACTCGACCCAAGTTTCGAGTAATTTATCTTTATACGCATCCAAATTCAATCTGACACGAGACTTGCTTACTTTATCGGTTTTTGTAAAAACAATGGCAAAAGGGATATCATTTTCGCCCAACCATTCCATAAACTCCAAGTCTATTGGCTGTGCTTCGTGCCGTATATCTAGCAACAGAAACAGATTGGTTAGATCGTATCGCTCCATGATATACGTATCAATAATTGTCCGTATCAGCTCTCTGCCCTGCTTGCCTCGCTGTGCATAGCCGTATCCAGGCAAATCGACAAGATACCATTCATCGTTGATAATGAAGTGATTTATCAATTGCGTCTTACCTGGTTTAGCCGATGTCATCGCCAACCCCTTGCGGTTAGTTAGCATATTGATGAGCGAAGATTTGCCGACATTGGAGCGACCAATAAATGCATACTCGGGTTTTCCATCTTGTGGACATTTAAGATAATCCGTATTGCTTACTACAAATCGAGCGTCTTTAATAATCATTGTATATTATATTCTGTATCTTGCAAAGATACAACAGTTGAGCTGATATACCAACAAACCAGTCTATCAGTAACTGAGACGAAAAGAAGATAATTGTTTTTTCGATTCTTTTTTGCAAATAATGCTTTTTATTCTAATTCTAAAATTATATCTTTGCTTGCCAATTTAGAGAAAACAATGGGGGATTAGCTCATCTGGCTAGAGCGCAACACTGGCAGTGTTGAGGTGATCGGTTCGAGTCCGATATTCTCCACTACATCGGACAAACTTGATAAGAAGGGTTTGTCCGTTGTTTTTATATTCTTCATTGCTCAAACCGAATATTAAACAACAATATTATAAAATCAGCTGAAAGGAGGTAAACTGTTGTAGCTTGCATAATTTCATCCATCGTATTTCTGATAACCACAAAGAAAATCAAGTCTGAGATAATAGCCTCTGTTGTGAATAAAAAACTATTTATGATGGCTGCATACAAAATATTGGTTTTAGGATATCTGCTGATACATACGATATGAAGCATAACCCCAAATTACAGGGTTTACATTAAGCATCAAAATTTTACCTAAAGTTTCATTTATAGTCTATGGATATCATAATATTAGATTTGATAACCAATAAACAGCAAAACAAACTACTAATTTATACAATACATATTTTAAAATCACACGTTCATTTTCCATTTTGCTACTTCAATAGCAATGTGATTGATTCACATTGCTAATAATACTCTAAATAACATCAATAAAGGAATCTCTATACTTTAGTATTATGTTCCACAGCCTCGCTATATATAGCCCATCTTTTCATAGAAGATCTATGTCTTGGTCAACCCAGATAATTTACTATTGATGAAAAATAATCGTTCAGCTCATCGTAGAGATTTTCCAATTCTTCAATCCAACCTATCGGTTGGCAGTCTTTTATCAGTCTCGAGTATTTCCCTAAAATAGACCTATCTTACTGGTAATTATGAGCGATAGCATATCCAACCCTAAAAAGCTCACTATCACTTAACACTATCGAACACGAAGGTCAGAGCGGGTTGATCGCTAGGTAAACCTTTTGGCACTGAGATCTCTATACCACTTGCCGTTTGCTTCCAATCTACAGGCTTTCCATTTTGTAGAAATATTATTTTTGAGCCTCTTTGAGGTTCATTTCCTTTCCAAACAATTGTTTTAGGTAAGGGTTCATTTTCTGCCAAGCAATGTATAGCATATATCTTGTTACCATCTTTGCTTTGGGTAAACCAAGTCTGATTATCGTTATATGTCGGTGTGGTTCTTGTATTGTAAATAGCATCTCCGTTTTCAGAAACCCATTCGCCAATTTTATCGAGGCGTTGCTCCACCTCTTTGGGCAGTGTTCCATCGGGTTTAGGACCAATACCTAAGAGTAAGTTACCTCCTTTAGCCGTTATTTCGGTTAATAGGTGTATCACCTTATAATGGCTCTTGTAAGTGTCATTTTTCACGAAACCCCAGGCACCACCTAGCGGAATGCAACTTTCCCACGCATTAGCGAGTTGCACATCGGGTATACCATGCTCGGGCGTTTGGTAGTTCTCATATTCTCCTGCTACCGTTCTATCTACCACCAACAATCCAGGCTGATAGTTGCGAGCCATAGCTGCTATACGTGGCATATTGATGTCTTGCGACCCTTGATACAGATCGCCTTCGAGCTTAGGGGCATCTTCGACTATTGAAGGGCGTACCCATCCACCATCAAGCCATAGTATATCAATCTTACCATAATCGCCGTTCATCAGTTCTTGAACTTGGTTGTAGCAAAATTCTTTGAATTGATTCCAACGCCATGGGTTTTTATCAATCGAGTAGCTTGGATTGCGATCAGCTATAGCATACCTGTCCCACCAATAATATTGCGAGTGCCAGTCGGGCTTTGAATAGTATGCACCAATCATGTAGCCTTGATTACTAAACGCATTGAATACCTCTTTGGCTACATTGCGGCGGGGGTGATCTTTGAATGCACCTTTTGCAATCGAAAAATCGGAGTATTTAGTGTCAAACATATTGAAGCCATCGTGATGTTTGGTAGTGAACACAACATATTTCATACCCGCTTGCTTGCCATATGTTGCCCACGACTCTGGGTCTAATTGATTGGGTTTAAAATGATCTATCGTTGCCCAATAGTTTTTTTTGTATTCGCTATAAATACTGGTTGAATCTCTATTGATCCAACCTTCATTGCATAACGACCACGACTCAACGATTCCCAACTCAGAATAAAGTCCATAATGAATGAGCATCCCAAATTTGAGATCTTGCCATTTATCTAATTTATTCAACACCTCTTTGTCCTTAGGCAAGGTGTATGTTTGCGATCTTCCGTGTGTGAATGTCTGACTTGCTACATTTAGCATTGCTAGTGATGATAATATACAGATTGATACGATTTTGTTTTTCATAAAAAATAGGTCTTAGGTTATACAATACTTTTAAGTATAGCGACTTTAAACAAAAATAGCAAAAAACAACTTAATAGGCATCAAAACGGGTCTTTTTTTTATTGCGATAATCGGTGTTTAAGCAGTTTATTTAGAGGGAATTTAAAAGCATATAAGAGTTTTTCTTTTCTTCTTATGAATTTTTCACAGGAATATTGAATAATGTTAGTTTTTTATATTACATTTGCACCCGAAAAGGTAATTATTCACATATTTTCGTCAATAAAAAAAGAATTAAAAAAATGAAAAAGATTGTCATGATCGCTTTCGTTGCAGCTGCAACTCTATCTTTCGTTGCTTGTAACTCTAAAACAGATGGTGCTAACAAAGAAAACGTAGATACAACTAAAGTAGAAACTCCAGCTCCTGTTGATACTACAGCTACTGCTGCAGTTAGCAACTTGGATAAATACGCTGTAATTGTAGAAAAAGTTATTGCTCTACAAGACAAAGCTAAAAAAGGGGATGCTGAAGCTGTAAAAGAATTGGCTAATTTGGGCAAAGAAGTAGCAGAAATTTCTGCTCTTTTGCAAAAAGAAACAGCAACTATGACTGCTGAGCAAACTGCTAAATTTACTGAGCTAGCTAAGAAACTTGCTGATGCTGCTACAGCTAAATAATTTTGCTTAAATAGCATATTAAAAAATTAAAAATAGTTACTCTATCTAGAGTAACTATTTTTTTTTGTTTCCAAAAGTCATAAACCAATTTGTTCTTTTGTATTTTTGAGGTAGAGAATAAATCTATTATGAAGAAAATAATGTTTCTAGGGGGTATCTTTATGCTGATACTCATATTTTTTGCTTTGTTCGTGCTTTTTTTGCGAAACAAAGAAAAAGAACAAGTATACATCAGTCATGAAGTTATTGTTCGACAAATAGAGGAGCTTGGCAACTTAGAGGTTGTAAAATACAATATACAAGACATGATGGAGTATCAGAAAGTTAGGCGTTGGCTGCCCAACTCGATTGCTTCGTTAAAGGTGGTAGGAGAAGTTATTGCATGCGTAGACTTGGCTAAAATAGCAGATGGTGATGTACAGATAACAGGTGATTCGGTTCATCTTATGCTCCCAATACCAGAGATATGCCATTATAAAATAGATCATTCACGCTCAAAAGTCTATAATATAGAGTATGGATTATGGGAAAGTGCTGAATTGGTTGATGAAGCTTACAAAGATGCTGAACAGCAGTTGTATCAAGAGGCTTTGAATATGGGGATAGCAGAAGAGAGTAAAAAAAATGCAATAAAGGTATTAACACCAATATTAAAAGCATTGGGTTATTCAAAAATACACATTGAGTTCAAACCTTCACTCGAAGGTGCGAATGAACACTCGATAAAAATCAACAGACGCAAATAAATCGTTAATCAAAAAAGCAAAAAGCATATCAGAATGATATGCTTTTTACTTTTGCTCTACTATGCAGTTGCATTATTTATTTTCCTCAGATTTGTTTTCTACAATTTCAGAATCTCGCAGTTGCACAGGTTTTGATCCTTTTCGCATCTTCATATTGAAGAACTCGACAAGTAACGAAAATGCTATTGCAAAATAAATATACCCCTTAGGTATCTCACCCACAGTTGAATTAAATATTGATATTTGCGACAAATGGGCGGCTTCTACTAATAGCATCACACCAATGAGTATAAGAAATGACAGTCCTAGTATCTGTATTGTAGGATGTTCATTTACAAATTTACTTACTGGACCTGAAAACAACAGCATGACCAAAACAGATGCTACTACAGCAGTAACCATAATTGTCATAGCTCCGACGTATCCAAACTCATTGAAACTAACCAAACCTACGGCAGTCAGTACACTGTCAAATGAAAACACAATGTCTAATGCAATAATTTGCACAATAACAGATGCCATACTTACTTTACGAACCTCTCTTCCGTGTTCTTCCATGCCTTCTAGCTTGTGGTGTATTTCGGTTACACTTTTATACAAAAGAAACATTCCCCCAAGAAATATAATGAGACTTTGACCTGATATAGATCCATCAAACCAAGCTGTATCGAAATGAAACAAGGGTTCTGTTAATTTCATCAACCAAGAAATGCAAAATAGTAGTAAAATTCTAAACACCATAGCACAAATTAATCCGATGGATCTGGCTCGGGGTTGTTGCTCAGGAGGTAGTTTAGACGACATGATAGATAAAAATACGATATTGTCTACACCAAGTACAATTTCTAAGAATGCTAGGGTTAATAGAGCTATCCAAGCAGAGGGTAGCAGAAAAGTTTCAAAAATTTCCATTTATAAAAAATAATAGTTGTTTTAATTTTTCTTATTTCGCACAAATATAACAATTAGAGATCAATTTTTTTGCATATATTATCAAAAGTAATGTATCTTTACCCTTCTATAAATTTACAAAAACTACCATTTTTTAACTTTCCTTGTAATATGAAGAGGTATTACTTATTTATTCTTGTTCTTTTTATTCCCTTATTTCTGAATGCTCAGTTTATGATGCGTCGTCAAACAACCATCGTAAAAGCTCCTGATTCTATTGATATAAGTTACTATGCCCCTAAAAAGTTTTGGGGTGCAGCAGCTCAAGTTTTTTCTTTAAACATGGGGATATGGGGTATTGATAGGTACGCATTAAAGGCGGATTTTGCGTATATTGGCACAAAAAGCATCTGGAGCAATATAAAAGAAGGTCTGTACTGGGATAATGACCAGATAGGTACTAATATGTTTTTGCATCCATACCATGGTAGTCTGTACTATAATTCGGCAAGAGCAAAGGGATATAACTATTGGGAGTCGGGGGCATTTGCTTTGGGTGGAAGCGTGATGTGGGAGTTTTTTATGGAGAACGAACACCCTTCAAGTAACGATCTTATTGCAACACCTGTAGGAGGCTTAGCTTTAGGTGAGGTTTTTTATAGGCTATCAGACTTGGCTCTTGATGATCGAGATCGAGGAATGGAGCGTTTTAAGCACGAGTTTATAGCATTTCTAATAGCACCCACACGTGGTCTTACTCGTATATTGAATGGCGACGCTTGGAGGGTCAGACGCACTTCAGGTAGGCAATTTGGCATGCCAATGATGACAATAGAGGCTGCAGTTGGCATGAGAACGTTGCAACGAAACAACAAAATTGATAAAAAAAGTAGGGGAGGCGTAATGCTGTTGAATATGACATACGGTGATCGTTATGAGGTAGATAATTCGAAACCTTACAACTATTTTTCGATGAGATCTCAAATAAACATGCAAGCAGGGCAACCTGCACTGGGACAGATAAATATTATAGGTCAATTGTGGGCTACTGAACTAAAGGATACCGAAAAAGATTTCTTAAGCTTGGGCGTTTATCAGCACTTCGATTATTTTGACTCTGATACGCTGGCTGGCACTTCCGAAAAAACGCCTTACAAGATAGCTGCACCCGCTGTGGTAGGTATTGGATTGATACATAAAAACAAACGCTTGGGAGCTTGGAGATTCAATTCTAGTCTTCATGCTAATGCAATTATATTAGGTGCGTCATTGAGCGATTATTACAAAGTGGGTAATCGAGATTACAATCTGGCAAGTGGATTTGGTGTAAAGGCAGGTGCTAATATTGCCTACAGAGACAAGATAGGTGTGTCGTGGATATACGAAGGGTTTCGCCTATATACATTCAAAGGTTACCCTGAGGGGATCGATTTGGAAACGGTTGATTACAATGAATTGAATGCTCAGGGGGATAAATCGAATGCAACATTCAACACCTCAAGCCTGCGGGTCGATTGTAAACTATGGGATCGCCTCTACCTATCGGCTTTAGTTAGAGGTTACAGACGCTCAACCCATTACAAGTATTTTGATGATATATACTCTTTCTCGGGAGAAGGGCAACTACTCCTTAATTACAAATTCTGATTGTAATTAAAAATAATTCATGTCTGCCAATTACCCACATGAACATGTTAATGACTAAAAATAGCTTCGTATAATTTGATACTAAAAAAATAAATTATTTAATTTGCATAATATTTCACACTAGCAACTATTGTTAATGAATTCTATTTGTCAACTTAAAGATATTTACAAAGCCTTATACACTTTTGAGAAAGAATTTTCAGAAAAAAACGGTATCACAATCAACGAAGGATTGGTTCTTTGCTGCCTAAAAGATGGAGAATCCAAATCAGCAAATGAGCTTTGTGAATTTATAGGACTCTCAAACTCGAGGGTGTCCCGAATAATCAATACGATTGAGAAAAAAGAACTTATAGCCAGAAACATCGGGAACAAAGACAAGAGACAAATGTTTTTCGCATTGACTGATGCTGGAAAGCATAAAATACAAGAAATGCTATCTTCCGAAATAAATTTTTCGGAATTAGCTAAGTACGGCATTAAAATAGTCTAAAAAAAAATTACCCCTTTAATTGCTAATAGCAAATATATAACAAAACAATCAACTATATGAAAATATTAATTATAGGAGGTGTAGCAGGCGGAGCAAGTACAGCTACACGATTGAGAAGACAGGATGAGAAAGCTCAAATTATTTTATTGGAGCGAGGCGAATTTGTTTCGTATGCAAACTGTGGACTACCTTATTACATAGGTGATACAATTACTGAGAGAGATCGACTATTTGTACAAACCTCTGAAGGATTTAAGTCTCGGTTTAACATTGATGTACGCACAAAGTCTGAGGTAACAGCAATTAACCTGAAGGCAAAGGAGATAACAATCAATGACCTAAACAAAGGGCAACAATATACCGAAAGTTATAATAAGCTTGTAATCGCAACTGGGGCAGAGCCTATTAAACCTCAGATACCAGGTATAGAAAACAATCGCATATTTTCGCTACGAAATGTTCCTGATACAGATCGCATCAAAGAATATATACAGAACAACAACATTGCAACTGCTGCCGTTATAGGAGGTGGATTTATTGGACTAGAAATGGTCGAAAACCTACACCAAATAGGAATTGATGTGTGCATCATTGAACGAGCCAATCAGGTAATGAACCCAATCGATTTTTCGATGGCTGCACAAGTACATCAGCATTTGAAAAGTAAAGGTGTGGGCTTACTTCTGTCCGAAAATGTAACTGCTTTCGAACACCACAGCAAGGGCATAAACATATTGCTAGAAAGCAGAAAAACAGTATATGCAGATATGGTTATCCTCAGCATAGGCGTACTACCGGAAGTGATGTTGGCTAAAGAATGCGGACTAGAACTAGGTAGTTTGAGAGGGATAAAAGTAGACCAATACATGCAAACATCGGACAAAGATGTATATGCACTTGGCGATGCTGTTGAGGTGTTCAATCCTGTTATCAACAAACACGCATTTGCACCTCTTGCTGGTCCTGCAAATAAACAAGGTAGGATTGTTGCAGATAACATTGTTGAAGGAAACAAACACAGTTACACAGGATCGATAGGAACTTCAATTGCCAAAGTTTTTGACCTCACTGTAGCGGCTACAGGGGCTTCGTCCAAATTACTGGACAGAGAAAATATAGCACACATTAGCTCTTACACCCATAGCAACTCGCATGCGGGATATTACCCCAACTCGTTGCCGCTATCAATCAAAATAGACTTTTCGCCTACTAATGGTAAACTATTAGGGGCTCAAATAACAGGCTTTGGTGGCGTAGATAAGCGTATCGATCTGATCGCACAAATCATCAAAAATGGAGGGAGCATATTTGACCTACAAATGATAGAACATGCCTATGCCCCACCCTACTCATCGGCAAAAGACCCTGTGAATATGGCTGGATTTGTAGCCGAAAATATACTAACACAAAAAGTAAATAGTATACAATGGGACGAACTTAAAAAATTAGACACGCAAGATCTTCTTATTATTGATGTACGTACCAAGGCTGAACACGAAATGGGCTGCATAGAAGGTAGTATAAATATCCCTTTGGACGATATTCGACATCAACTTTGTAACATTTCTATAGATAAAAGAGTCTTATTATATTGTGCTGTAGGGCAGCGTGGATACTTAGCCTCACGCATATTATTACAAAGCGGCTATAATCAAGTATATAACCTATCGGGAGGGTATAAAACATACCTAACAGCTACAGACAAACAGGGTTCGGATAAGCCTTACCCGTCAAGAAAAGAGGATATTGAATTAGAGAAATCAGCAGAAAACAACGTAAACATCCTACATATAGATGCCTGCGGATTGCAATGCCCTGGTCCTATCATGCAGCTTAAGAAGAACTATGACTTACTCAACGAAGGTGATAGACTAGAAATAAAAGTAACTGACCAAGCTTTTAGCGAAGACCTTAAAGGTTGGTGCAGAATGATGGGGGCAACATTGGTTGGCATAGAGAGTAAAAATGGAATTATAGCAGCAACTGTCGAAAAAGGATCGGAGAACAAGACATCGCACAGAGACACGATCAAGTTGACAGACAATAAAACATTGATTGTATTCAGTAACGACTTAGACCGTGTATTAGCATCCTTTGTTATTGCCAACGGAGCGGCAGCTTCGGGCAAGAAAGTAAGTATGTTCTTTACATTTTGGGGGCTGAATGTGCTAAAAAAACAAAACAAACCAAAGGTGTCTAAAGACTTTTTCAGCAAAATGTTTGCGTTTATGCTCCCGTCAAGTAGCAAGGATCTACCCCTTTCGCAAATGAATATGGGAGGAATGGGTAGCAAAATGATGCGCTACATCATGCAGAAAAAGAATGTTGATAGTCTTGAGTCTCTAATACAACAGGCAATAGATAATAATATCGAAATGATAGCATGCTCTATGTCGATGGATGTGATGGGAATCAGCAAAGAAGAATTGATAGATCAAGTTACAATTGGAGGTGTAGCAGCCTACCTAGACAGGGCTGATAATGCCAATGTGAATTTATTTATATAAAACAACATTATAATGAATGAAGCAATCAAGAAAAATTGGGTTTACATTGCAGGTGCAATCACTGGTGCAATTATAGGTTACTCATATTGGTATCATATTGGATGCAATACTGGGACATGCCCTATAAAATCATCGTCCATATTTATGATGGGGTATGGAGCAACTATTGGTATTTTTGTATTCAGTCTTTTCAAGAAAAAAGACTGAATGCCGAAAACCGTAAATTAGGTATTGAATAGTATAATAAAAGAATGAAAACAATAGAACTTACCAAAATAGATTTTTTGAATAAAATTGCTAATTATGAGGCTAGCCCCAACGAGTGGAAATACCTTGGAGACAAACCTGCCTTAATCGACTTTTATGCCGATTGGTGTGGGCCATGCAAAGCTATTGCACCGATATTAGAAGAGTTAGCAACAGAATATGATGGAGAGATTTACATCTATAAAATAAACACAGAACAAGAATTAGAACTAAGTGGGTTATTTGGAATACGGAGCATACCTAGCCTACTGTTTATCCCGATGAACGAAAGCCCTCAAATGGCACAAGGTGCTGCATCTAAGCCCGAGTTAAAGAAAGCGATTGACGAAATATTACTCAAAAGATACGAAGAATGAACAATCACGATATAGAACGACTAGAGAAAAATATCCAACTCAAAAAAAAGATTCTCGGAAAAAATATTTGGCGAAATTATGCAATTGTACCCCCATCATTAATCTTATTTATAGGCATATTGGGCATTTTATCTTTGTACAATATGGATAAGTTATTCAGCTTATACACAATTCCATTTATAATACTATTTGTACTGGGAACAATATGGCTAAAATCGACTAAAAAATATCTTATCAATAAAGTAATACTGAATAATACAAGTATTCAGGTATGTCGAACGATACCACTAATTACTGAAGACAAAAAAACGGTACTGCTATTCTCGACAAATAAAAATCGTAACAATAAAAATTATTTAGAGAAAGAAAAAGGTGAAATAATAAAGGGTGAAATAAATATCAAAAACATCAAAAAAACATCCACCCCCATAGATAATTCAGAAAGCAAGATGATTCTATTACCTCGCTTTATACAATTACTAAAACAGAGGTATACGACTAGTAATGAATACTGGATTGCGTATATAAACAACCAAGAGATTCACTTTTTAAGCTCTAAGATGATAACGAAACACATCTAATCTAAAAAAATTAAAAATCTAATTTACAACACTTGTCTCTTACGCTTTTTATGATTACATTTGCACTAAAGAAGAGGTTGTTTTATGTTCTTAAACATAAGAAATATGCGAAAATTTAAGGTTATCACTATTTTATCTATTTTAATCCTCCTTGGTGTTGTAGGATACAGCACTTCCAAAATATTACCTTTGGAGGATAGTACACCAACATTAATAACATCACCCAAATTTACGAGTGAAGATTCGGTAATAAAACCTTTGGCTGCAGACTTAGAGCAAGACAAGCTGCTAAATTATGCCCTATTTTCGACAATAGACATCTACGCATTTATTTGTTTAGCTGGCATATACATTACACTATTAAGAAAGGGTTCTAAATCAAGAAATTCTTCATTTTAAGAAGAATTTGAATTAATAAAACAAAAGGTTGTCTATATACATAGACAACCTTTTGTTTTATTAATAGGAGATTAAGATGTCAATTCGATTTATTTCCTATTTTTGTATCCCATAGAACGATTAATCTCTAAAATAGAATAGATTACCATGCAAGAATTGTTATCTCCAAAAGATTTAGACTTGTTGCTATCCAAAAAAAATTCAACACAGGAACTGGAAGAGCAAATAACTTATTTCAAAAAGGGGTTTCCTTTTCTGAAAATAGCAAATACAGCTACTCCACAAAAAGGAATCACAATCATTGATTCGCTAAGCCTAAGTAAATATATTGCCGATTGGGATCAATACCTACAATCAAATCACAAGGTGATAAAATTTGTCCCTGCATCTGGTGCTGCTAGCAGAATGTTCAAAGATCTATTTGAATTTTCAGAAGGCATATCTGATCTTCCTGAGTCTGAGTTTATGATTGCTTTTTTTGTAAACATCAAAAAATTTGCATTTCACAACACATTAAATGATGTTTGTTTCAGAAATACGGGAAGTAACATTGATCAATTGATAGTGAGCAATCATTTCAAGACAATTGTAAAAACGCTACTATTAAATGATGGACTTAATTATGGCAATCTACCTAAAGGACTTCTTGAGTTTCATGCAAATGAAGATTACAGCAGAACTCCTGTCGAAGAACATCTGGTAGAAGGTAGCCAATATGCAAAATCAAAAGATAATACTGTAAATATACACTTTACAGTATCTCAAGAACACAAGAATCTATTCGAAACTTTATTAAAAAGAGTATTAGAAAAATACGAGCTGCAGTCAAACAGTAAATTCGAAATTAGCTTTAGTGAACAAAAGAGTAAAACTGACACCATTGCTGTTGACAGTGACAATAATCCGTTCAGAGAAAACGATAAATTAGTATTCAGACCTGGAGGGCATGGGGCACTTATCGAAAACCTAAATGATCTGGATGCTGATGTTATTTTTATAAAAAACATCGACAATGTCATACCCGATGCTCTTAAAGTAGAAGAAACTAAATACAAAAAGGCATTGGCTGGATACTTGATCTGCATACAACAACGAGTATTTGACTATCTTAAACGAATTGATTCGGGCATATACAAAAGAGAAGACCTCCTCGAAATGCTTCATTTTTTACAGAACGAACTTAATGTGAAAAATCCTGACACCAAGAACCTTGAAGATTCCGAGCTGGTATTGTATCTAAAAAGAAAACTCAATCGCCCGACAAGAGTATGTGGCATGGTTAAAAATATAGGTGAACCAGGTGGTGGTCCATTTTTTGCAGTGAATGAAGATGGAACAATTTCGCTACAAATACTTGAAAGTTCGCAAGTAGATTTGGATGATCCTGAAAAGAAAGAGCTTTTTAATAGCGGCACCCATTTCAATCCTGTAGATCTAGTTTGTGGTGTAAAAAATTATTTAGGCGAAAAATTCGATTTGCCACTTTTTGTAGATAAAAACACAGGCTTTATCAGCAAAAAATCAAAAAACGGGAAGGAGCTTAAAGCCTTAGAATTACCAGGTCTTTGGAATGGAGCAATGTCTGACTGGAATACTATTTTTATAGAGGTACCGTTAAGTACATTTAATCCTGTTAAAAACGTAAACGATTTACTTCGAAAAGAACATCAAAATAAATAATTTAACAACACAAATAGAGTCTTGCATTAGAGACTAATTACACATTGCGTTTTTTTTCGTAAATTTGCACTCATAAAATAGAAATTGCATATAAAATTACACATATGGCTAAAGTTGCATTAATTACAGGAATCACAGGTCAAGATGGTGCCTATCTGGCCGAATACTTAATAAAAAAAGGGTATACTGTGCATGGTATCAAGAGAAGATCGTCTCTATTTAATACCGAGCGTATTGATCATCTCTATCAAGACCCTCACGAAGATCATAAGAACATGATTCTTCATTACGGAGACATGACTGACAGTATGAACATTACTCGTATTGTAGGCGAAATTCAACCTGATGAGATTTATAATTTAGCAGCAATGAGTCATGTGAAGGTTAGTTTCGACACACCCGAATATACTGCAAATGCTGATGGTATAGGCACATTAAGACTGTTAGAAGCAATTAGACTATTAAAACTAAACGATAAAACTCGTATCTATCAGGCTTCTACATCTGAATTATACGGGCTGGTACAAGAAATACCTCAAAAAGAGACTACCCCTTTTTACCCAAGAAGTCCGTATGCAGTAGCCAAGCTATACGCTTACTGGATTACCGTAAATTATCGTGAAGCATACGGTATGCACGCCAGCAACGGTATTCTCTTCAACCATGAATCGCCATTGCGTGGAGAAACATTTGTAACGAGGAAAGTTACTCGTGCTGTATCCAGAATTGCTTTAGGGTTACAAAAGAATGTGTATATGGGCAATCTTTCTAGTCAAAGAGATTGGGGACATGCTAAAGATTATATCAAAGCCATGTATTTGATATTACAACAAGACACAGCAGATGACTATGTTATATCTACTGGTGTAACTACAACAATACGAGATTTTATCAAAATGTCGTTCAATGAAGTAGGTGTAAGTATCGACTTTAAAGGCGAAAACGAAACAGAACAAGGCATAATAGCTAGCGTAAATGACTCAATCTTCTCGGAAAAGGTAGGACATGAATATTTAGATGCCATCAAAGCTCGAATTGGTGAACAAGTTGTAGGCGTAGATCCAGCTTACTTTAGACCTACCGAAGTAGATATTCTTATCGGAGACAATACAAAAGCAAGAACCAAATTAGGTTGGGAGCCTACCTATGATCTGAAAGCTTTATGTGAAGACATGATGAATCATGACATCACGCTGATGAAAAAAGATGAATTCTTGAAAAAAGGTGGATATAAGATTTTGAACTATTTCGAATAAAAAATGCTGGATAAATCATCAAAAATATTCATTGCTGGACACAGGGGGCTTGTAGGTTCTGCGATACTAAAAAATCTACAAGGGAAAGGGTATAACAACTTTGTTCTAAAAACTCATAAAGAATTAGATCTCACAGATAGCAATGCTGTTGCTCGCTTCTTTGCAGAAGAGAAACCCAAATATGTTATTCTAGCAGCAGCTAAAGTAGGTGGTATTGTGGCTAATAATAAATACCGAGCTGATTTCATTTACCAAAACATGATGATCCAGAACAATGTGATTCATCAATCGTATCAGCATGGAGTAAAAAAGTTAATATTCTTAGGTAGCACATGTATCTACCCCAAAGAAGCCCCACAACCAATGTCTGAGGATGTATTACTTACCGATACATTAGAATATACTAACGAACCCTATGCTATAGCTAAAATTGCGGGCATAAAAATGTGTGAAAGTTACAACATTCAATATGGTACAAATTTTTTGTCCATAATGCCAACTAATTTATACGGTCCGAATGATAACTTTGACTTAGAAAAATCACACGTCCTTCCTGCACTTATAAGAAAGATACATCTAGGAAAATGTTTAGAACTTAACGACTGGGATACCATACGAAAAGATCTAAATACACGCCCTATTGAGAATATCAACGGTGAAGCATCAAACAATGATATCCTAAATATTTTAGTAAAATATGGAATTAGCCAAGATTCGAATAAAAACATTAATGTCGAATTGTGGGGTACAGGAAGACCTATGAGAGAATTTCTTTGGAGTGAAGATATGGCTGATGCAACAGTCTATATAATGGAAAGAGTGAACTTTTCAGACACAATAAATGTTATAAATAACAAAGAAATCAGAAATACACATATAAATATCGGTACAGGAAAAGATATTTCTATAAAAGATTTGGCTAATTTAACGAAAAATATCATTACCTTTGACGGCAGATTCATTTTCAATGTAGACAAACCTGACGGTACTCTAAAAAAGCTTACTGATGTGAGTAAATTGAATACACTAGGTTGGAAGCATAAAATTGAAATTGAAGAAGGTATCAAGAAATTATACAATTGGTATTTAATGTACGAAACAAATTAAATCAAACTGTTTAATTATAATTAATTATGAAGAAGATAAGTTTACTTTTGTGTTTAGCTCTAGCGAGCTTGACTGCCTCTGCTCAAGAAAGTGGAGTTAGTGCTGAAGCTGGAAGAAAAGCTACGTTTACACGTAATGGCTTTTTTGACAACTGGTTTGTAGGTGCTGGTGCTGGTGCTAGCATGTACATGGGTCCTAGCGATCAACACGCTAGCTTTTTAGATCGTTTGACCGTTAACCCTCTAGTTATGGCTGGGAAATGGTTTAATCCATACCTAGGAGCTCGTTTCGTTGGTCAAGGTGGAAGAATCCATACTTTTGAGGGAGCAAATGGAGAAAAAATGAATTCAATGACACACATCAATGGTCATGCTGATGTAATGTTCAATGCAACAAATTACTTCATGAAATACAATCAAAACCGTCTTTACAACTTTATACCCACTGTTGGTATTGGTTTTGATCGTAGAGGTACTGAATATGGCTATTTCAAACGTCGTGGATTTAACGGCCCTACATTCAATGCTAGCTTATTGAATACCTTCAGAATTAGCAATAGACTATCTTTGTTTGCTGAAGTTGGTGGATTCATGGTAGAAAATAGATTCGACAAAGGAATTAAAGGAAAAACTCACTGGAATGCCATTATGAATGGTAATGCAGGTCTTATCCTAAACGTAGGTAAAGTAGGTTTCTCTGAAGCTCACTTGATGGATGAAAGCTTGATTAACGATTTGAATGGTCAAATCAATAAGTTGAGAAATGAAAATGATCAACTTAGAAAACGTCCAACTAATTGTCCTCCTGCAACAGTTTGTCCTGATCCAATAACTCCTCCTACTGTTCAAACTGGTGGAACTTATGTACCTAACGTAGTATTCTTCCGTATTAACAGTGCTGTAGTAGATCAAAATCAAGAAATCAGCATCTATAATACTGCTGAATATTTGAAAGCTAATCCTAATGCAAAAGTAAAAGTAGTAGGTTATGCTGACAAACAAACAGGTAGTGCAAATTACAATTTGAAACTTTCTGAAAAACGTGCTAGAAATGTTGCTAATTCTCTTATGCAAAAATATAAAATTAGCAGCAACCGTGTACAAGTTGAATGGAAAGGTTCTTCTGAGCAACCATACAAAGAAAACGCATGGAATCGTGTAGCTATATTCTTTGCTGAATAATACACACACTCCTCAATAAATGAAAAAAGGAATCTCGATTAATCGAGATTCCTTTTTTCATTTGCGAATAACCCAAGACATCAATCTTTTAGCTAGCGATTACTTTAGAATAGATGAGTAAGATATATTTATTCAAAAGAAAAACGTATTTTTGTACTAATAACATCTATTTGACGATAAAGTAATAATTCTGATGATTGACAAAATAAATAAACTTCTAACTGAAGTAAATGAGTTGAAGGCCGCAAATATGCAGCAAATAGAGGATCTACGCATCAAATACCTTAGTAAAAAAGGCGAAATATCCTTATTAATGGATAATTTTCGAGATGTAGCTGCCGAAGAAAAGAAGAATGTGGGGATGAAACTTAATGAGTTAAAAAACAAAGCTCAAGATAGAATAAATTTACTAAAAGAAACCCTAGACAACTCAAGCACATCTATAGAGGTAGTAGATCTTACTCGAACCTCATACCCTACTCCATTGGGAGCAAGACATCCTTTATCATTAGTCAAAAAAGAAATTTGTGATATATTTAAACGTCTTGGTTTTTCAATTGCTGAAGGATCTGAAATTGAAGATGATTGGCACGTTTTTTCATCCCTTAATTTTGCAGAAGATCACCCAGCACGTGATATGCAGGATACTTTTTTTATAGCACGAAGTCCCGAGATATTATTACGTACACATACCTCGTCTGTTCAGACACGGGTGATGGAGCAACAGCAACCTCCCATTCGCATTATATGCCCTGGACGGGTATATAGAAACGAAGCAATATCATATCGAGCTCATTGCTTCTTCCATCAAGTAGAAGCAATGTATATTGATAAAGATGTGTCCTTTGCTGATCTTAAACAAGCTCTTTTATTCTTTGCCAAGGAGATGTTTGGAGCTAACACCAAGATAAGACTTCGTCCTTCTTACTTCCCGTTTACTGAACCTAGTGCCGAGATGGATATCTCTTGTAATATTTGTGCTGGTAAAGGTTGCCCTTTTTGTAAACATACGGGTTGGGTAGAAATATTGGGTTGTGGAATGGTAGACCCCAATGTATTGGAAAATTGTGGCATTGACAGTAAAGTGTATACTGGATATGCTTTAGGCATGGGTATTGAGCGTATTACAAATCTCAAATATAGGGTCAAAGACCTGAGGATGTTCTCTGAAAATGATGTACGCTTCTTAAAGCAATTTGAGAATGCTCAATAACATCAATAAGTAGGATTTAAAGTAATAAGAAGAAAGAAAAAAAACGAAAGAAAAAAAATATGAAAGCATTTGTATTTCCAGGTCAAGGAGCACAATTTGTAGGAATGGGTAAAGACCTATACGAAACTTCCGAATCGGCAAAAGAACTATTTGAAAGAGCAAATGAAATTTTGGGTTTTCGAATTACTGATTTGATGTTTAGTGGAACAGACGAAGATCTACGACAAACAAAAGTAACGCAACCTGCTATATTTTTACATTCTGTCATATTAGCTAAAACATGGGGAGACAAGTTCAATCCTAATATGGCTGCAGGTCATTCGCTTGGCGAGTTTTCTGCCTTAGTCGCCGCTAATGCTTTATCATTCGAAGATGGTCTTAAGTTGGTCTACAAACGTGCTATGGCAATGCAAAAAGCGTGTGAGTTACAACCTTCAACAATGGCTGCTATCTTAGGACTTAGCGATGAAAAAGTTGAAGAAATATGTACTTCAATTACAGACGAAGTAGTAGTGCCTGCTAACTACAACTGCCCTGGGCAAATCGTTATATCAGGATCTATTGCGGGTATAGATAAAGCGTGTGAATTGCTATCGGCTGCTGGTGCTAAAAGAGCTTTGAAGCTTAGTGTAGGGGGGGCTTTTCACTCTCCAATCATGAATCCTGCGAGAGAAGAATTGGCAAAAGCGATAAACGAAACTAGTTTTTCAACACCTATCTGCCCTATTTATCAGAATGTATCTACAACTGCTGAAACCGAACCTGAGACGATCAAGAAGAATTTGATTGCACAACTTACAGCTCCTGTTAAATGGACTCAATCTGTGGAACATATGATCGGCGATGGTGCTAAGGAATTTGTAGAACTTGGACCTGGATCTGTATTACAAGGTTTAATAAAGAAAATTAATAAAGAAGCCACAACTAGCGGTGTTCAATAAACTGATTATAGTCATAGAAAACAAAAAATACCTTTAATTAAAGGTATTTTTTGTTTATGATATATATATTCAAATCTATTATTTTAAGAAAGGAGTACCTCCAGGTAGAATTTGTTTTTCGAAAAATGTATTGAGGTATTTAGCAGAAAGAACATAAAATGTCAACAATGAAATAAATAATTCAGTGTAAGCTGCTACTGTGTGCCAAATATGACCACAACCAAATGAATCGAGAGCTAAGGCTAAAAACAGAAGGACAATAAGAAGAAGAAGTACAAACATTGCTTTTGACATCTTAAGTGTAGACACCATTAGCACAATACTCAGCAACATGTAAGCTACAAATACAACACCTAATTGTTTGGTATCAGTAGCAGAAGCTAAGGTATCTCCCCAACATCCCATCTTTATAAGCCAGCTGATCGCCATGCCAATCCAAAAAAGACCATAAGCCGTAAAAGCGGTAGCTCCAAACAGATTATTATGCTTAAAATCAAACATCGAAGCGATAATCTGTGCCATTCCTCCAAGTAGTATAGCCCAAGGAATAATAAAAGACAAACCATCCGTTAAGCCAAGCTTTTGAGATGATGCAACTAGTGTAACTAAAGCCAATCCAAACAATCCGAGCGGAGTAGGGTCAGCCACTTCAATTTTTACATTTTTTGTTTCCATGTAGATAGTTATTTGGCGGCAAAAGTAATCATTTATTAACAGTTACACATCGTTTTAATCTTAAATTAATCTTTAAGAATCGTTTTGAGCTATATTTCTGATCCAATTTGTATCATCCCCCTCTTTTCTGTACCTTTGCTAGCAAATAATAAAAACCTAGAACAGAATGGCTCAAGCACCTAATTGTCCTCAATGCGGGATGGAAAACACGTACTTTGATGGTACAATCTATATATGCCCCGATTGTGGTTACGAATGGTCTACTGACTCTAACGAACAAGTAGACAGCACACCCAAAGACAGTAATGGTACAGAATTGGTAGATGGAGATGCGGTTACCGTAATCAAAGATCTAAAAGTAAAGGGCTCGTCAATGGTTATCAAAAGAGGTACGAAGGTAAAAAGTATCAGGCTCACCGAAGACCCCGAAGAGGTAGATTGCCGTATAGAAGGTTCGAGTATTGTTCTAAAAACGTGCTTCCTTAAAAAGGGATAATCTATTCCACATATAAAAAAAGCATTTAGAAGGTTATTATATACAATTATTTTCACAATGAATATTGCTGATTTCGAAATTATGGCTCCCGTGGGTTCTTATGACTCACTGGCTGCGGCTATACAAGGTGGTGCTAACTCTATTTACTTTGGCATAGAAGGTTTAAATATGCGAGCTAAATCGTCGAATAATTTCACAATCGAAGATTTAAGAAATATCGCTAAGATATGCCAAGAGCATGGTATGAAAAGTTACTTGACTGTAAACACCATAATCTACGACAACGACATCAGCTTGATGCAACAAATAGTAAATGCTGCTAAAGAAGCTAATCTATCGGCAATCATAGCTTCGGATGTATCGGTTATGATGTATGCTCGTAGCAAAGGTATTGAGGTACACTTATCGACACAATTAAATATAACTAATACAGAAGCTCTAAAATTCTATGGACAATTTGCTGATGTAGTCGTTCTAGCTCGGGAATTGAGCCTAAATCAGGTGGCGGATATCTATAAAGATATTGTAGACCAACAAATAAAGGGTCCTAATGGAGAATTAATTCGCATCGAGATGTTTTCGCACGGAGCATTGTGTATGGCTGTATCAGGTAAGTGCTACCTCAGCTTACACGAAAAAGATGTATCGGCAAACAGAGGTGCTTGCAATCAGATGTGTCGCAGAGGCTACATCGTAAAGGATAAAGAAAGCGACATGGAGTTTGAGATAGACAATGAGTACATTATGTCTCCCAAAGATCTTAAAACCATTCACTTTATGAATAAGATGATGGATGCTGGCGTTCGTGTCTTTAAAATAGAGGGTAGAGCCAGAGGTGCTGAATATGTACGAACAGTGGTAGAATGTTATAAAGAGGCAGCAATAGCCTATTGTGAGCATACCTATTCGGAAGAAAAAATTGAGGGTTGGGACACTCGATTATCAACTGTATTCAATCGGGGCTTTTGGGATGGATATTATCTTGGGCAACGCTTAGGCGAATGGTCTATGAATTATGGTTCGGAGGCAACTAAAAAGAAGATATACATCGGAAAAGGAATTAAGTATTTTTCGAACATTGGCGTTGCAGAATTCTTAATGGAAACGCAATCGCTCAAAGTTGGGGACGAGATTCTGATAACGGGTCCAACAACGGGTGCGGTAACTCAGATTGTAGATGAGATACGAGTAGAGTTGAATAGTGTAGACGAAACGATAAAGGGAGAAAAATTCTCGATCAAAGTCGTAGATAAAATTCGTCCTTCTGACAAATTGTTTAAGCTAGTAGAGGTGTCTAATAAAAAGAAATTTATAGAAAAGCTGTAATGGGATAAGTTTTTCTTGCTCATACAATAAGAGCAGAACACCTCGTGTCCTGCTCTTATTGTATGAATTCTGATTATCTAATTCTATTCAAAGATTGAATCAATTTTTCGTCCTTCTTTATGCCTAACATTGCCAATATATTAAAAACAAATGCAATTAGAGGTAAGATAGCTCCATACCTCACAGTTTGAAATACTAAATCTTGATTTGTAGAAATACTGTATATATAAACATAAGCAGTTAAATATACACCTACAATCATTAGAGAGGTTATCATTCCTACCTTTAATTGTAGTTTTCGATTTTTGTAGAAGAAAATTGAGCTGAAAGGAAGTAACGCGGCTAATGCTGCCAATACCAACACGCCCCACGTAGGATAGCTGACAACAACAGTTGAACCTAAACCGCAAGAATAAAAAACATAATTTATGTCTGTACCAACAGCAACCAAATCAGCTAATGGTGTAAACAAAGCTACAGCCATCAAAATGGCTGTAGTCAATAAAAATATAGTTTGAATTCGTTGTATCATTTAAAAGTTATCTTTGTCCTTATTTGGATTTCTGTAATAAACTTTACCTTCGGTATACTCCTGAGCAGCAATAAGTGATGGTTTTGGCAGTTTTTCGTAATAACGAGAAATTTCTATTTGCTCACGATTTTCGAATACCTCCTCCAGATTATCATTATAAGAAGCAAATTCTTGTAACTTTCTGTCCAAATCTTGCTTCATTTCCACAGCTATCTGGTTCGCTCTTTTTCCAATAATCCTTACTGTTTCGTAGACATTCTCTGTATCCGCAGATAGTGTCATCATGTCTCTTGTAATCGTATTGTTAGGTGCATTGTTCTTCTTGTAGTCCATAATTTTTTATCGCTATGTAATGTAATATGAATATTTCTTAATTGTTTTGTTCTTGGGTCTGCAACGAAATTTCTACTTCTTGACCTAATTCTTTCATGGCTTTACGATAATAACGATCTGCCTCATTCTTATATTTGCCTTCTGGAAACATATTTAGATAATTGAAATTTTCGTCAATTACATGTCTAAAACGTTCGGGTTTGCGTTCCTCTACACTTTTTGATGCTAACTCGTAACGAGATCGCAAGATCAAGATCTGAAACTCTTCGATGTATTTGGAGTAAGGGTATGATTTTAACGCCTCACGTGCGGTAACAACACACGACTCGTAATTATTACCCATATAGTTTGCCAAATTGAAATAAAGACGGCAAGTTAGATACTCCTTCAATGCCAATTTTTCTTGCATTTCGAATAGATATCCTCTAACTTGTTCTTTTTTTTCACTTTGTGGATACATTTCCAAAAAGTTTTGAAACTGTTGCATTGATTTATACGTGCTACTCTGATCTAGTTTTGCATCTGGAGAATCTAAGTATAAGCCATAGGCTGCATTGAAACGAGCCAACTCTGCATATTCGCCTTTGGGGTAGGTATTATAGTAAGCGGCATAGAACTGAGTTGCCGTTGTATAATCTTTATCGTAGAAATAACTTTGTGCCAACAAAAAGGCTGACTCTTGTGCATGTGATGTCCCTTTGAAGATAGGAACAACTTCTTCTAACAAGGTGATAGCCCTACTGTATTTCTTTTCATCGAAATATTTTTTGGCGTACGTATATTTCTTCTCGTAATCGGTACTCTTGAGTATCTTATTGTACTCGCCGCACGATGTGGTTATGAGTAATGTCAGAAAGAATATAAATAGAATTCTTATTTTCATCATTCTTGAAAGAAGTTTTTTAGGGTACAAATTTACACAAAGCATTTAGATTTTGAAAATAAAGTGTTCTTTTTAAGCTATTTTGAGACAGATCGTTTTGAGAACAAGAATTAAACAGTACAAAACAAAGTTATAGAGCTAAGAATTTCAACAGTTTATCTACATACTCTCTATTATTAGACAAGCGTGGCACTTTATTTTGCCCACCCAGTTTATCGATCGATTTTAACCAATGATAGAACGTTCCTTGGGGAATGTTACGAATAACGGGTGCTTGTAGAGACAAATTATGAGAACGCTTTGCCTCATAATCTGAATTTACCGCCTTTAATGTATTATCAAGCACCTCACCAAATAGGTTGAGATCTGCGGGTTCAACTTCAAATTCGATCAGCCATTCATGCGCACCTGCAGAGTTGTCTGCAAAATAGATTGGGGCTGCGGTATATTCAGTAATTTGGGCTTGTGAGGCTTTACATGCAGCAGACAGGGCTTTTTCGGCATTATCAATTATAACCTCCTCGCCAAATGCGTTGATAAAGTTTTTAGTTCGCCCTGTTATTTTAAATAAATAGGGATGTACCGACGTAAATTCGATGGTATCTCCAATCATATAGCGCCACAGTCCGCCATTGGTAGTTATCAGTAGAGCATAGTTTACACCTACCGTTACCTCCTCCAACGTTAAGGTTTTGGGATGCTCCTGCTCCCATTCAGTAGCCAACAGAAACTCGTAATACACCCCACAATCTAACATCAAGAGCATATCTTTAGAATGGTTCGAATATTGCACTCCGAAAAATCCTTCTGAGGCATTATACGTTTCGCAATACATCATCGATTGCTTTGGAATAAGTTTCTTGTATTGTTCATCAAAAGGAGCAAAATTGACTCCTCCATGAAAAAACACTTCTAAGTTGGGCCACAAGTCAGTTAGCTCTTTTCCCGTGTCAGCTTTTATTTTTTTCAACAATACAAGCAACCACGAAGGCACTCCCATAAATGCACGTATATCGCTTTTTATTGCATAATCGGTCAATGCCTGCAATTTAGCATCCCAATCGGGCAACAAAGCAATGCGTTCAGGGGTTCGCCCAAACTTTGCCCAGAAGTACAGGTTTTTAATCAAAATAGCCGAGATATCGCCTGTAAACAGATCATCACCAATGGTGTTTATTTGCTTACTACCTCCCAAGACAAGGGTTTTACCCAGAAAAAAATTCGATTGCTTATTATTATGTGCATATATAGCAAGCATTTGCTGTCCGCATCTGTAATGACAATCAGCCAATGCTTGTTGTGTTACTGGTATATACTTACTTTTGTCTTGCGTAGTACCAGAAGACATGGCAAACCATTTTATTGGTTCATTCCACAGTACGTGTTGCTTTTTCTCGATCAGTATTTTATCCAAATAAGGTCGAAGATCCTCATAGGCAAATACTGGTACCTGTTGTCTAAAATCGTCTTTATTTTTAATATCCGAAAAACGGTATTGATTGCCTAATAGGGTATTATTGCCGGATCTCAACAACTGGCGGAGGACTTTCTCCTGAGTTTGAACAGGATTTTCGACAAACTGCTGAACTTCTTTATACCTGTAATCGAGGTATTTGTGAACTAATGACGAAATCATCCTATTTTACTTATTTTTCGTAGCCCTGCCTCATCCATAACTTTTATCTTTCTCCCATCAAGTGCAATTATATGTTCATCTACAAATGTAGAAAGGGTACGAATGGCATTTGATGTGGTCATGTTCGATAAATTAGCCAAATCTTCACGAGACAGATAAATGCTGATGGTTGCGTTATCAGCTTCTAATCCATAGTTTTCGAGAAGAAAGACGAGTGATTCAGCCAAACGCCCTCGAATATGTTTTTGTGTAAGATTAACGACTCGCTCATCAGCTAAGCCTAAATCTACTGCCAACTCTTTAATAAAATACAAAGCTAAATTGGCATTGTTCAGAATCATTTTCTCGATTAGCTCCATCGGAATAAAATAAACCGTAGACGATTCAAAAGCTGAGGCACTGGTAACATAAGGTTCTCGTGCAAAGTAAGCTCTGTAACCAAAATTTTGAACGGGTCGTATCATTCGTATGATTTGACTTCGTCCACCAACTCCGTTTTTAAAGACTTTAACTTTACCTGAGATCAAACACATCAAGTCCTTAGGTATATCATTTTCTTGATATATGACATCATTCTTTTTCAACTCCACAATTCTAATATGAGATTTAACTATCTCACGTTCTTGCTCTGTCAAAATAGACCAAATACTCGAAATACTTTCAGCGAAGCTCACCTCTATTTCTTTGCCTTTTATCATAACTACACAAATTCCTTACTATACTTACTACCTAAAAACAAATGGACTTAGCAAAAGTAAATATTTTCGATCAATTTTTATTGTTTTTGTTATATAAAACAACGTCTGACACTGGCAAACCTTTATTTTTATAAAAAAAGAATCGTTTTGAAGGTTAAAATTTGATTTCGAAATAAATGAGGTATATAAAGCATCTGTTTATGAATAATGAAAAAAGAAAAATAAATTTGAATATTGGAATAATAAAAACTATTTTTGTGCCTCGTATTTTATAATGCCTATATATGCCTTGAAAATGGCATATATAGTTTTTTGTCTGAATTAATTACATACATTCTAATATATAATTGCAACTAAGATGGATACATCTCTCATTAATGTAGATAGTGTAAACGCTATACTGAAGATAGACGTAAAAAAAGCTGATTATCAACCAAAAGTTGACGAAGCTATAAAATCGTTCAGAAAAAAAGCGAGTGTTCCAGGATTTCGTCCAGGAACTGTACCCGTAGGAATGGTGAAAAAGATGTACGGAAAATCTATTCTAGCCGAAGAAATTAACAAACTAGTAGGAGAAGGTCTATACAAATATATACAAGATAACAAATTAAATGTATTGGGTGAACCTCTTCCTAACGATGAGAAACAACCACTAATAGATTTTGCTACTGAAGGAGACTATGAGTTTTTCTTTGACATTGCATTAGCTCCCGAAATCAAATTAGCCCTTAGCAAGTCTGATAAAATAGATTACTACAAGATTGCTGTTAACGAAGAGCTTGTTGAAAAGCAATTAACGTCGTATAAAGCAAATTACGGAAAATACGAGTCTATAGATGAAGATACATTAGAGACAGACCTCCTCAAAGGTGAAGTTGTAGAACTTGATGGTAGTGAGCCTAAAGAAGGAGGTATACACGTACCTGATGCTGTGCTTATGGCATCGTACATGAAGAATGACGAGGAAAGAGCGAAATTTGGAAAAGCTAAAAAAGGAGACAGAATAGTTTTTAACCCAGGGAAAGCCTATGATGGAAACGAAGCTGAAATATCTTCTTTCTTGCATATCGACAAAAGCAAAGTAGAAACCATTGCTCCCGAATTTCAATTTACAGTAAACGAGATTACTCGCTATAAAGAAGCTGAGTTGGATCAAGAACTTTTTGATAAAGTATTTGGAGAAGGCAAAGTTACAACAGAGGCAGAATTTACCGAAAAAGTAAAAGAAACACTTTCGATGCAGCTTGCACCTGACAGCGATTATAAATTTTTGCTAGATGTGCGTAAAGTACTCGAAGAGAAAGCTGGAGAATTACAATTCCCTGATGCTTTCCTCAAAAGATGGTTACTTGCTACAGGTAAAGGAAAAACAGCTGAGTCGGTTGATGCTGACTACCCTAAAATAGTTGAAGACCTAAAATTTCATTTAATTAAAGAACAATTAGTAAAAGACTTTGATATAAAAGTAGAAGAAGCTGACATTCGTAATATTGCAATCCAATCAGCACGTGCACAATTTGCTCAATACGGCATGGTAGGTATACCTGACGAAATGGTGGCAAACTATGCGAATGAGATGATGAAAAACAAAGAAAATTCGCATAATATGGTTGACAGAGCGATGGAAGATAAAATCGTATTTCATCTAAAATCGGTACTAAACCTAAACGAAAAAGAAGTTGGCATAGACGACTTCAAAAAATTCTTTGATGAAGAAACTTCCGAAGCTAGTGCTGAATAACTAGTTCTGAATACAGAATACGAGAAAGAGACCTTTGTTTTAACCGTTTGACTAAACAAAATTATTATTTGTATGTTTCAAATAATAATTTATAACTTTGTTTACGTTAAACAAATATGGCAAAGGTCTCTTTTGGGTTTATACCCATCTCTCTTAAATACATTGTATTTGTATAACGCACAGTGTAATAAAACTTAAAGAAACAATACAACATGAATGATTTCAAAAAATATGCAACCAAACACATCGGTCTGAATGGTTTGGCATTAGATAAATATATTGATATTACAAGTAGCTATATATCCCCTACCATTATCGAAGAACGACAGTTAAATGTTGCACAGATGGATGTGTTTTCTCGCTTAATGATGGATCGAATTATATTCTTGGGAACAGGTATTGACGACTATACTGCAAATGTAATACAAGCTCAGCTTTTGTATTTAGATTCAGCAGACTCAGGAAAAGATATATCTATCTATATCAACTCACCTGGAGGGTCTGTATATGCTGGATATGGTATATACGATACGATGCAATTTATATCGAGCGATGTGTCGACTATTTGCACAGGAATAGCTGCATCTATGGCCGCTGTACTATTGGTTGCGGGCGAAAAAAACAAACGTTTTGCTTTGAAGCACTCAAGAGTGATGATCCATCAACCCCTAGGTGGTGCTCAGGGACAGGCTTCGGATATCGAAATTACTGCTAGAGAAATAGCAAAGGTAAAACAAGAGTTATATCAAATCATATCTGATCATTCAGGACAACCATTTGATAAGGTAGCTCAAGACTCGGATCGTGATTATTGGATGACATCGCCTGAGGCTAAAGCATATGGCATGATTGATGATATATTGACAAAAAACAAGTGATCTCTAAAGCAGACACAATTAAGTAAATGATTGACCTTTGGAACATACAAGCCAATGGTCAATCATTGATTTAGTAGAACATAGAATTTAAGAAGAATATGGCAAAAAAAAACACTGAGGATACGTGCAGTTTTTGCGGACGACCAGGCAACGAAGTTGAATTACTGATCTCTGGCATTTCGGCTCATATATGTAATAAATGTGCCGAACAAGCACATGTTATCATCAAAGAATCACTAAATACGTCTAAAAATGCGATAACTACATTAGACCGTAAATCGCTGCCTAACCCAAAACAGATCAAAGATTTTCTAGATCAATATATTATTGGGCAAGACGACGCTAAACGCTACCTCTGTGTATCAGTATACAATCACTACAAGCGTTTGTTGCAAGAAGTAGATAAAGACGATGTTGAAATTGAAAAATCAAACATCATCATGGTAGGTCCCACAGGAACAGGCAAAACTCTACTGGCTCGCACTATAGCTAAACTCTTGCAAGTACCCTTTGCCATTGTAGATGCAACTGTACTTACCGAAGCTGGATATGTAGGTGAAGATATAGAGAGTATACTTACTCGCCTATTGCAAGCAGCAGATTACGACGTTGCTGCCGCCGAAAGGGGTATTGTATTTATTGACGAGATAGATAAAATAGCACGCAAAGGCGATAATCCATCCATCACACGTGATGTAAGCGGAGAAGGTGTGCAACAAGGACTTCTAAAACTGTTAGAAGGCTCCATCGTAAATGTACCACCGCAAGGAGGACGTAAACACCCCGATCAAAAAATGATTGCCGTAAACACTAAAAACATTCTATTTGTTTGTGGTGGAGCATTTGATGGTATCGAACGTAAAATAGCTCAACGATTGAATACACGTGTCGTTGGATATGCTTCGGCTCTAAAAAACGCGGATATAGATCGTACACAAATGCTCAAATACATCACACCACAAGATCTAAAATCGTTTGGTCTCATCCCCGAAATCATTGGTCGATTACCAATCCTTACCTATCTAAATGCCTTGGATAGAGATGCGTTGAGAAAAATATTGACTGAGCCTAAAAACTCAATTACTAAACAATATGTAAAATTGTTTGGGATGGATGATATCGAATTGTCTTTCGACGAAGATGTGTACGAATATATTGTAGATAAAGCCATCGAATACAAGCTAGGAGCTAGAGGCTTACGTTCTATTGTAGAAACGATTATGATTGATGCCATGTTCGAAACCCCATCATCAGGAGAGAAGAGTATGCACGTAACTAAAACATATGCTGCAGACCGTCTTGAGAGCTCTCAGTTAGACAGATTAAAAAACTCTCATGAGTAAATAACATTTTTCCATCAAAAAATATTATTTTTTGATTGGATTTTTCAGTTAAGGGGTTATCTTCGTAAGAATAAAGGAACATAAGCTTATCAATTCTGATAAGAAGCACATTTCTTTTGAAATTACGATCTATAAGATTAAAAGTAGTATGTCAAAGCAAAGTGATTTGTTAATAGGAAATCTGAAAAAGAAGTTTGGATTTGATAAATTCAAGGGAAACCAAGAAGCCATCATCCAGAATATTTTGGCAGAACAAGATACGTTTGTATTGATGCCAACAGGTGGAGGAAAATCACTGTGCTATCAACTACCTGCTGTACTTATGGAGGGTACCGCTCTTATCATTTCACCTCTGATTGCATTGATGAAGAATCAAGTTGATGCAATGCGTAATTTTAGCGAAGAAGATGGTGTGGCTCATTTCCTAAACTCGTCATTAAATAAATCTGCTATTGAACAAGTTAAGACTGATATATTATCAGGAAAAACGAAGTTGCTGTATGTAGCACCTGAGTCTCTAACAAAAGAGGATAATATTGAGTTTCTACGTAACATAAAAATATCGTTCTTTGCAATTGACGAGGCTCATTGCATCTCTGAGTGGGGACATGATTTCAGACCTGAATATAGACGGATACGACCTATCATTAATGAGATAGGACAGCGTCCGATGATTGCACTCACAGCAACTGCGACGCCTAAGGTACAAAGTGATATACAGAAGAGCCTAGGTATGACGAATGCCACAACATACAAGTCGTCATTCAATCGTGAAAACCTATATTACGAAGTCTGTGCTAAAACAGACAAGGTAGATAAAGATATTATTAAATATATCAAATCTCAAGAGGGTAAATCGGGAATTATATATTGCTTAAGCCGTAAAAAGGTCGAAGAGTTTTCTGAAATACTTAGAGCCAACAATATAAACGCGCTAGCCTATCACGCAGGACTTGATGCTACTACACGTGCCGACAATCAAGACAGCTTCTTGATGGAGAAGGTAGATGTGATTGTAGCAACCATTGCCTTTGGTATGGGCATAGACAAACCCGATGTAAGGTATGTGATACATTATGATATGCCAAAGAGCCTCGAAGGATACTACCAAGAAACAGGTCGTTCGGGACGAGATGGCGGCGAAGGAAGATGTATCGCTTTCTATTCGTACAAAGACTTGCAAAAGCTTGAAAAATTTATGCAAGGAAAGCCTGTAGCCGAACAGGAAATAGGTAAACAACTACTACTCGAAACCGCAGCTTATGCCGAAACGGCAATGTGCAGAAGAATAGTATTATTGCATTATTTCGGCGAAAAATATATTCAACAGAACTGTGGTAATTGTGACAATTGTATTAATCCAAAAAAACAAGTGGAAGCTCAAGATTTATTATTAACGGCTATCGAAGCCATTTTAGCATTAAAGGAAAAGTTTAAGACAGAGTATGTTATTAATATCCTTAGAGGCAAAGAAACCTCTGAGATAGAAACATATGGTCATCAAGATTTAGAAGCATTTGGGTCAGGATCCGATACTGACGAAGAAGTCTGGAATGCGGTTATCAAACAAGCTCTTATATCGGGTTATCTGGATAAAGACATTGAGAACTACGGCTTATTAAAGGTATTAAAAAAGGGTAAGGATTTTCTAAAAAAACCAGTCTCTTTTAAAATTGCACAAGAAGGCGATTTTGATGATGAGGATGAAGATGATATAGTTGTAAAAGGAGGGGGAGGAAGCTCTGCTGTAGACCCTGCCTTATTTTTGATAATGAAAGATTTACGAAAAAAATTATCAAAAAAACTAAATGTACCTCCTTATGTAATTTTTCAAGACCCATCGCTCGAAGCAATGGCTACAATATACCCAACCAGTATAGACGAATTGCAAAATATACCAGGTGTGGGTGCTGGTAAAGCCAAAAGATATGGTGCCGAATTTGTAGAAATAATAAAGAAACACGTAGAGGAGAACGAAATAGAGCGTCCCGAAGACCTTCGTGTAAAAACAGTAGCCAACAAATCGAAACTAAAGGTAGCGATTGTTCAGAGCATAGACCGAAAGGTAGCTTTGGATGATATTGCAGAATCGAAAGGGATGGATTTTACCGAACTTCTAACGGAAATAGAGGCTATTGTATTTTCTGGAACAAAAATAAACATCGATTATTTCTTAAACGAAGTAATAGATGAAGATCATATGTCTGACATTTTCGACTATTTCCAAGAAGCTGAATCGGACGATCTGGAAGATGCAATCAAAGAACTGGGAATGTATACAGAAGATGAAATCAGACTTGTAAGAATCAAGTTTATATCTGATATGGCAAATTAAGATGAAGAAAAGGGCTATCTTTCCAGGTACATTTGATCCTTTTACCATCGGACACGAATCTATCGTACGAAGGGGGCTAGCGATTGTCGATGAAATTGTGATCTCTATAGGTATAAATGATACCAAGAAAACATACTTTGCCCTTGACGATCGGATACAAATGATTGAATATCTGTATAAAAACGAACCCAGAATATCGGTGAAAGCATACGATTGTTTGACGATAGATTATGCTAAAACAATCAGTGCAGAATTTATCATCAGAGGCATCAGATCAGTCAATGACTTTGAATATGAAAAAACGATTGCCGACATGAATCGAAAAATATCGGGGATCGAAACATTTGTACTTTTTACCGAACCTGAATATACGCACATAAGTTCTACTATTGTTAGAGAACTATTACGATATGGACACGAGATTAAAGATTTTGTTCCTCATCAAATAAATTTGCATGCAAAAGGAAAAGAAAGTTGAACGATTTAAAATAGCACATACAGTAACAAAAGAGTCAAGCACGAAAATTCTCTGCTTGGCTTTTTGCGTACTATAAAAATCCGATATATGAAGAAATCAAACATACTCATTTTAGTCAGTTTACTGCTATTTTCAGGTACTATTTTTGGTCAATTTCAGATGAGTAAAGGTGCTCGTAAATTAGCGACTACGATTACATTGATTGAGAAAATGTACGTAGACCCAGTGAATGACGAGAAAGTGGCAGAAAGTGCAATCGTCTCAATGTTAAAAGAACTTGACCCACACTCCTCGTATTTGAGTGCCGAAACGGTAGCCGAGATGAACGAACCTCTCGAAGGTAACTTCGATGGAATTGGCATATCTTTCAACATGTTATCAGACACGCTTTATGTTATCGAAACCATTGTAGACGGTCCTTCGCAAAGGGTAGGTATACTACCTGGAGATCGTATTGTATCTGTAAATGACAGCACTATTGCGGGTCTGAAGATGAGTACACGAGATATTATGAAGAAACTGAGAGGGACTAAAGGCACAAAGGTTAAAATAGGGGTTGTGCGACGAAATACTCCTAAACCAATCAGTTTTTTGATTACACGTGCAAAAATTCCAATCTACAGTCTTGATGCCTCTTATATGGTTGATAAGACAACAGGTTATATACGACTGAGTAGATTTGGTGCTACTACGATGGATGAGTTTAAGGAAGCACTCGCTAAGCTGCAGACCCAAGGTTTACAAAATCTAATTTTAGATTTAGAATCAAACGGTGGTGGATACTTAAATGCTGCTACTGAGCTTGCTGACGAATTTTTAGATAAAGATAAGTTGTTGGTTTATATGGAAGGTGCACAACAACCTCGCACCGAAGACAAATCGACCCTTAACGGAATGTTTCAGAACGGAAAGCTCGTTATTTTGGTAGATGAGGGCTCTGCCTCAGCCAGTGAAATTGTATCGGGAGCTGTACAAGATTGGGACAGAGGTGTTATCGTAGGTCGCAGAACATTTGGCAAGGGCTTGGTGCAACGCCAGTTTCCCCTACCCGATGGTTCGATGGTTCGGCTAACGGTAGCACGCTATTATACCCCCACGGGGAGATCGATCCAAAAGCCATACAAGAATGGGGATCAAGACGCATACAATAAAGACCTGATTGACAGATACAACAAGGGCGAAATGATGAATGCTGACAGTATTCATTTTCCAGACTCGTTAAAGTATAAAACCTTGATCAATTCTCGTATCGTATATGGTGGTGGTGGGATAATGCCTGACTACTTTGTTCCTATGGATACAACTGCATACACGGACTACAGTGGCAAACTTAATGCGATGGGCATACTATACAGGTTGGCATTGAATGTAGTAGATAATCAAAGAACTAAGCTAATAAAAGGATATCCGAATGCTGAGAAGTTTATAATAAACTATACGGTATCAGATGACATATTGTCTAAGATGGTAGAAATGGCTACTGAAGATAAGATAGAGTATAATGAGGAACAATATCTTAAGTCAAAGGAGTTTTTCCAAAAACGTATTAAAGCATACATTGCAAGAGATTTATATAATACTGAAGCCTTTTTTAAAATTTTGAATGAAGATAGCGAAATATTCAAAAAAGGCTTCGAAATTATCAATGACGACAAAGTGTACCAGAAACTCTTAAGAAAAAAGGATTGAGCCAAGGAGCTACTAAAACATTAATTACACCCGATTATGACAACAGACAGAGTACACACAGAAATATCAAAAGCAATTTCTGAAGCAATTGAAATTCTAAAAGATGCCTATAAAGGCAGTTCGTTGACAGATATATTTTTTGTTGTAGACACAAATAGTGCCGAGTTATCGATATACGATGACGAGGAAAATCTTTTAACACAACGTATCATCGATGCTTGGAATAATTCTATTGATAAGAAAACAATCTACCAACAACTGAAAGATGTGGTTTCTGTATTTAATAACGATAATCGTTTTGATGTTTTAGATGTGTACAAGCCTTTTTCGATCAATATATCCAACGAAGATTTTGTAGTTGAGCAGGAGTTATTGGTTATTGAAGATGAATCTATTATAAAATTAGATGACGACTTTCTTGATCGTATCGATAAAGAATTTGACGATTTTTTAGATAAACTATTGAAAGAAGAATAAGACTCTTTTTACGTATGAAGCAACAACCCAATATCAATATAAAAAACAAGAGGGCCACATTTGATTATGAGCTACTCGACACCTATACCGCTGGGCTGGTATTGACTGGTACAGAAATAAAGTCGATACGGCTGGGCAAAGCAAGCCTCGTTGATACCTTTTGCATCTTTGAGAAAAACGAACTATGGGTGAGGAGTATGAATATATCCGAATACTTCTATGGCTCATACAATAATCACAATGCACGTCGTGATCGCAAGCTTCTGCTATCGAAGAAGGAGCTAAAGAAGATACTGCGTATGGTAAAAGAAACGGGGTATACGATCGTACCCACTCGCCTATTTATCAACGACAGAGGATTAGCCAAGTTAAATATAGCTGTAGCTAGAGGTAAGAAACAATATGACAAACGTCAATCGCTGAAAGAGAAAGACGATAAACGAATGATGGACAGAGTAATGAAACAATAATGAACAATATATACAATATTCTAAAACACCGAATCCTAATCCTTGACGGGGCAATGGGTTCTTTAATACAAGGTTATAGGCTAACAGAAGAGGATTTTAGAGGCGATAGATTTAAAGAGGTAACAATCTTGCAAAAAGGTAACAATGACCTCTTGAGCTTGACTCGTCCTGACATAATCGAAGCCATACATAAAAGATATTTAGAGGCTGGTGCTGACATAATAGAGACGAACACCTTCAATGCCAATTGCATTTCGTTAGATGACTACAATATGTCTTCGCTAACCAAAGAAATTAACAAAGCTGCTGCTACACTTGCTAAGAAAGCAGCAATAGAATACACTACAAAAAATCCTTCTAAACCTCGCTTTGTAGCTGGAGCAATAGGCCCCACAAACAAGACTACGTCAATGAGTCCTAAGGTCGAAGACCCTATGTACAGAGCCGTTACCTTCGATGATATGAGAAGCTGTTATAAAGAACAGATCGAAGGCTTGATTGATGGTGGTGTAGACCTATTATTGATAGAAACTATATTCGATACACTCAACGCCAAGGCTGCGTTATTTGCTGCAGAAGAGGTACGTAAAGAGCGTAATATACATATACCAATTTTGATTTCGGTAACGCTCACCGATAAGGGTGGGCGGACCTTATCGGGGCAAACTATTGGTGGATTTTTAGCTTCCGTTAGCCATATCGATTTTCTATCGGTGGGCTTAAACTGTTCGTTTGGAGCTTCGGATATGAAACCATTCTTAAAAGAATTGGGGAAATTAGCTCCATCCTATATATCTGCCTATCCCAATGCAGGGCTACCCAATCAGTTTGGAGAATATGACGAAACGCCTGAAATAATGGCGAAACAAATTAAAGAATACATTGACGAGGGTCTTGTAAATATCATAGGCGGATGTTGTGGCACAACGCCCGAGCATATTGCAGCCTATGTTAAATTAGTAGCAGATGCCACCCCACATACACCTGCTCCTGAACCTCAGTATATGTGGTTGTCGGGACTAGAGTTGCTGGAGGCTAAACCCGAAATCAACTTTATCAATATCGGTGAACGATGCAATGTAGCAGGGTCTCGCAAGTTTCTACGTTTAATCAAAGAAGAAAATTACGAAGAAGCCCTTACCATAGCTCACAAACAAGTAGAAGATGGGGCTCAGATTTTAGATGTGAATATGGACGAAGGTCTACTGGATGGGGTAAAAGAAATGACTACTTTCCTCAACATGGTAGCATCCGATCCCGATATTTCACGCATCCCTGTGATGATAGACTCATCGAAATGGGAGGTGCTAGAAGCTGGACTAAAATGTGTACAAGGCAAAGCCGTTGTAAACTCAATATCACTTAAAGAGGGTGAGGCTCAATTTTTAAGCCAAGCTAGGCTGGTTAATAGGTATGGAGCTGCGGTGATTGTCATGGCATTTGACGAAGTAGGTCAGGCAGACAGGTTTGAGCGAAGAATAGAAATTTGTGAGCGTGCTTATAAGCTACTGGTAAATGATGGATTTGATCCTAAAAATATAATCTTCGACCCCAATATACTTGCCATAGCTACAGGAATAGAGGAACATAGAGGCTATGCGGTTGACTTCTTGAATACCATAGATTGGATAAAAGCAAACCTACCTCATGCCAAGATAAGTGGTGGGATAAGCAACCTCTCATTCTCATTTCGGGGCAATGAATATATACGAGAAGTAATGCACTCGATATTCCTATACTATGCCATCCAGAAAGGGATGGATATGGGAATTGTAAATCCTGGGCAATCTGTTATTTATGAAGATATCCCAACAGATTTACGCAACTTGGTTGAAGATGTAATCTTCAACAGAAGAGAAGAGGCTACGGATGAATTGATTGATTATGCGGAACGTGTAAAAAACGAAGCATCAAACGAGACTGAACAAAAAGTAGAAGAGTGGCGTACGTATACACTCGAAAAAAGACTTGAGCATTGTTTAATAAAAGGGATAAGTGATTATCTCGAAGAAGACTTAAACGAAGCTCTAAAGGTGTACCCTAAAGCAGTAGATATTATCGACAAGCCTTTGATGGCTGGAATGAACAGGGTAGGAGAATTGTTTGGCTCAGGTAAAATGTTCTTACCACAAGTTGTAAAAACAGCTCGTACGATGAAGCGGGCAGTAGCAATTTTGCAACCAACCCTCGAAGCCGAGAAAGACAAAGGCTCGTCAAACAGTGCAGGTAAACTACTGATAGCTACCGTAAAAGGCGACGTACATGATATAGGAAAAAATATTGTTGCCATCATTTTGGCTTGTAACAATTACGAAGTTATAGATTTGGGTGTAATGGTTCCACCCGAGATCATTATTCAAAAAGTAAAAGAAATCCAACCTGATATTCTTTGCCTGAGTGGTTTAATCACCCCTTCGCTCGAAGAGATGAGTATTGTTGCTCTCGAAATGGAAAAAGCAGGCTTTTCGATTCCTTTAATGATAGGAGGTGCTACAACATCGAAACTACATACGGCGATTAAGATAGATCCAAAGTACAATAACGGATCGGTGGTATATGTAAAAGACGCATCACAAGCACCCTCGGCAGTAGCGAAATTGATAAATCCAAAATCGAAAGTAGAGTATGTACAACAAATAAGAGCAGAGTATCAAGATTTGAGAGATTCTATGAGCGAACGCAAAGTAGAACTTCTCGCTATTGATAAGGCTATTGCTAATGCAATAAAAATAGACTGGACGAATTATACGCCAACCAAACCAAATAAACTTGGAAGGCACGTTATTTCTCATATTCCAATTGAAGAAATAGTTCCATTTATTGACTGGAAATTCTTTTTTCATTCGTGGAATTTATCTGCACGCTATCATACCATTCAACACGTTGATAATTGCCCCAGTTGCAATGCAACATGGCTAAACACCTTTCCCGAAGACGATAGAGAAAAAGCCGAAGAAGGGATGAAGCTGTATCGTGATGCTCGATCAATGCTGGATCAACTTATTTATGACAAAGCTGAATATATAAAAGCTGTATACGGAATATTTGAGGCTTACACGGAGGATGAATCCATATACATCAACAATATTCGGTTTCCGATGCTTCGCCAACAAAAGAAGAATGATAAAAATGAGTACTTGTCTTTATGCGACTTTGTTTTACCAAGAAACACAGGCAAAACAGATTATGTTGCAGGATTTACGGCTACAGCAGGTGTGCGATCGAATGAGCTAATGAGTAAATACGAACATCAAGGTGATGAGTATAATGTACTACTTCTGAAATCGGTACTCGATCGTTTGGCAGAAGCGACTACTGAATATCTACATGCTAAGGTTAGAACCGATTTTTGGGGATTTGCACCTAACGAAGATCTATCTATCAATCAAATGTTTTCGCTCAAATATCAAGGCATCCGTCCAGCCGTAGGCTATCCATCAATTCCCGACCAATCGATCAATTTTCTATTGAATCACGATTTACTTCAATCTAAAGAAATTGGTGTCGAGTTGACCGAAAATGGAGTTATGCTGCCCAATGCCTCAGTTAGTGGGTTGATATTTGCACACCCACAGTCCAAATATTTCAATATTGGGCAAATATCCGAAGAACAGGCAGCGTTATACATCGCCCGAAGAGGCGAAAAAGCAGAGTTGACTCGCAAGTTCTTAGGTGCAAATATGATGTAAATAAAACAGTCAAAATTATAAGAATAATTTAATTTGGAGTAATTATGAGTAAAGTAGTAATTAATTCTCTTCAAGAGTTCGAGGCCTATGCGGGCAAAGAGCTTGGCGTGTCGGAGTATCTGAAAATAGAGCAAGATCGTATCAATCTTTTTGCAGATGCCACACTAGACCATCAATGGATACATACCGACCCTGAAAGGGCTAAAGTAGAAAGCACATTTAAAAATACAATTGCACATGGATACCTAACCGTATCGCTACTTCCGTATTTCCTAGATCAGATTTTAGAAGTAAGAAATATGAAAATGCTGGTGAATTACGGCATCGAGAAGCTAAAATTTAATCAACCCGTAGTAGTTGACAGCGAAATTAGGCTAAGGCTTCATCTTACATCTTTGACGAATGTAATGGGGATTGCTAAAGCTGAGCTTAAAACTACAATTGAGATAAAAGAATCTCCTAAAAATGCTTTCGAAGCAACGGTAGTGCTACTCTATTATTTCAACAAATAAAACAAAAGGGGCTTCTGTTATCAAAAGCCCCTTCTACTATATGTTCTAATATCTTTAAAGTCTATTACAAACCACAAATATTAAACTTGTCATTGTAATCTTCTATCGATCGACGTATTACTTCATACGCAATATCAACATCATAGATATGTGTCAAAATACATTTTTGCTCAGTTTGTCCTGGTATATCCTTGTATGTCGTAAAATAATGCTTTAATCGTTCAATTACCGGAAAAGGCACATCGCCAATATTCCGATAAGCACTATATATAGCATCGTTGTCTAGCACAGCTATCAACTTATCGTCGGCTTGCCCATCGTCAATCAGCCTAAAACCTCCTATCGGTCGTGCATTAACAATAATATCACCATGTGTAATATCTTTTTCAGTTAATACACAAATATCTACTGGATCACTATCACCAACAATATCTTCTCGCCCTAATCTGATATTACTTAATTCTGCAACACGTGGTCCGCTTATCGTTTGTGGTAAAAAACCATACAAAGCTGGAATAATATTTGAATATTTTTGAGGACGGTCAATACATAAATAACCCGTTAGTTTATCTATTTCATATTTCACAGTATCAGTAGGAACTATTTCTATAAAGGTTCTAACTACTTCAGGAACCATATTTCCTAAACTGATGCCATGCCAAGGATGTGCTTTGTACTTCTTTATCATCAGTGATAAATATTTATAATTAGTTGAATGATGTAAAAATAGAAATTATCTAAATAGATTTCAAACTTTTACCATCTTAATTTAGGGCTTCTTTCTATTTCGGGGATGATGCTCTATAATTTCTTGTCTCAAGAACTCTCTATCTAGGTGGGTGTATATCTCGGTGGTTGTAATCTTTTCATGCCCCAACATTTGCTGGATGGCTCGTATATTAGCCCCGCCCTCTAGAAGGTGTGTTGCAAATGAATGCCTAAAAGTATGTGGACTTATATTTTTTTGAACTCCTGCCAAAGCTGCATACTCTTTGACAAAGTGAAAAACCATGATCCGAGATATAGGAGTACCTCGATTACTCAGAAAAAGGAAATTTTCTGAGCCTTTTTTTACATCTATCAATTTCCTATCGATAAGGTACTTGTTTATTTCATTTACAGCTGTATAAGAAATAGGTACTAAACGCTGCTTACTCCCCTTCCCTTCTACCCTCAAAAAGCCATCGTCAAGGAACATATCAGAAAACTTCAAATTGATAAGTTCCGAGATACGCAGTCCACAACTGTACAAAACTTCTATAATTGCCTTATTCCGCTGCCCTTCTTTGGTCGAAAGATCAATAACAGCCTGTATGCTCTCTATTTCTTGAATCGATAAAAAGACTGGTAGTTTTAAGCCTATTTTAGGTGTTTCGAGCAGATCGGTAGGATCGTCTTGAATATAGCCATCTAATCGCAAAAAATTAAAGAAAGACCTAACACCTGACAAAATACGTGCTACTGAACGAGGATTGATGCCCAGATCGTAAAGTTGAGCTACAAACTGCTGCAAATTTTCGATTTTAACGTCCCTAATCTTCAACAACTCTGCATCAAGATAGTTTAATAGTTTGGTCAAATCATCTTGATATGCCTCAATTGTATTAGCCGACAATCCCTTCTCCATCAACAAGTAAGATGTATACTTACGCATAATATCGGTTTCCAATGGCATTCTTTACATTTTATTGCAAATTTAAGCTTTTCTGTGTGCATGCAACTAAAAAGTCGCCAATAAATAAACCCTTACTACCTAAAAATTCATTACATTTGTGTATAATAAAAGTTGACAAGAAAAGAGATATGATAGATAAGTTAAAAATAGCTGGAAAATATATTTTAAGCCAGTTCTCTAAGCTTCAATTAGCTATTATTGTAGCACTTATTGTATCCGCATTTATCATTAGCGATAGTAATATTTTTACACGCTGGGGATATGATATGGAGATTAGAGATCTTAAAAATCAGATCGAATACTACAAAGAAAAAACAGTAGAAGATCAACGTAAGCTAAAAGAGCTTCGCTCGGACAAAGAGAATATCGAAAAGTTTGCTCGTGAAAACTATAAAATGAAAAGAGAAAACGAAGAGGTATTTATTATCGAATAATCCACATGTAATGAAGAAACTTTTGATCGAGAATAAAAAAGATTTTATCTTTAAAGCATCTGCAATAGTCATTCTGGTATCTGCTATTGTCCATCTTTTCAACCCCGTGGTAGCATCCTACACCATGATTCTGGGAGTTATAGGATACACAATCACCACATTCATGTCGCCGTACCCAGGTAAAAGTACCAGAGGCAAACGACTATACAATATTCAGGTTTTTGGGATTGTATTTATGATAATGGGGTCGTACCTAATGTTCGTTGGACGCAACGAATGGGTCATCACCATGCTTGTTGCTGCTATCCTCACCTTATACGCTTCGTATCTACTACCTAAAGTATATGAAGAAGAAACGAGGAAAAAATAGAACGAATATCTTATTTTTTATAAAACTTATTTTTTAGATCAATCGCTTTCTTAACATCCGACACTCGCATCGAATCTCGAGGTAGACTATTTAGGTCTTTATCCGTTACTTTTAATCCTCCAGTATGTCCAGTCGATAATATTTGATCTTCTAACACAAACCCATAATTGATGTTATCGCCTACAAGATGGGGGTATCTCATTGCCTCGCCATCCCAGAGGTCATACCCCAACGAGTAATCGGAAGTGGGATTTTTAACACCTAAAAATCGACGCATAAGGGTAGCCGACACATCATAATGCGTAGTCATATGCTCTACACTGGCAGGTTGTATACCAGGGTAATAGACAACAAATGGAACTTGTGTCTGCCACTTGGAGAAGTTGCTTCCATGCCCCCAATAATTTTTTTTGTTCTCGTTAAACTCCTGCCCATGGTCTCCTGTAATAATAATGACTGTATTATCAAGTAATCCTTTTTTCTCTACAGCATCTAATACTCTCCCAATTTGCTCATCGACAAAGACGGCACAATTGCGATAAAAATTAAAAAAAGGAGCTGGATCTAAATCATTAGAAAGTACCATATAATCAGCTGCATCCCACGAGGGCATATACTTTTTGGGATAATTCTTAGATAAGGTCATTGTATGCAACTCATCAAAAAACAACATCGAAAAGAATGGTTTACTTTGATTATCTCTATTTACAAAATCGAGATAATTATTCGTAATAGCTATATCTCTTTCATACGAGCATGCTCCGTCAGCCTCTGTTTGTATTGAAGGCACTCGCCTAAAAACGAGTTCGTGTAAAGGTGGATTTGTGAAATCTGCACTGGGAAATATTTGAATATGGTAATCTAAATCAAGTAACCGATCAATAAACACAGGAGACATTTTGGCTATACAAAACTCTTTTTGGTATGACAATGGTATTCCAAAAAACAGTCCAAAAATACCGCCACGTGTTGCATAGTTTGAACTTATATGATCTGTAAATATTTGTGCCTTCTCTTTTGCAAAACGGTATGTATTGGGCATGTTATCAGGTTCAAACACACGAGGATTCCATGAGTCTACAACCAAATATATGATATTATAATTAGGAATAGAATCTGCTACCTCAATCGGATTCAATGGATATTGCAAATCACCATTTGACTGATTATAAGCTAATGAGTCTATCTCATCTCCTGTTATCAACCCCAATTTAACAAATAAAGAATTGGCTGTAAGAGGAAAAAACCAAGGCAACACCAACGATGATTTTTCTATCTTAGTATCACGCACAGCATGTGCAACGGCATAGCCTAGATGCGAAAATACAAGACAGATAAAACCAAGGATTAGCAAACGATTAATACAAACTGACTTTCTGATTTTTTCAGCCCTAAAAATCACGAAATATAATGATAGGTAGGGAGCAATGACAAAGATAGAAATGGTTCCAAAGAATTTTAGATAGATGTTGCTATCGATTACAAATATCTCGTCAGCTGCACCTCCAGTCAATAACTCCAGCACAAAACCGTTGAAATGGAACTTATAAATATCAAAGACAAAACTATCTAGTATAAGAATTATCTGCAACAGCATACCTGCAAACAAAAAAATAGATGTACTTATCTTTATGTTTTTGAACAGAAATAAGAACGGCAGGTTAAAAATAATGAATAAGATTGTAGCCATCAAAGTAGAATGACCTATAGCAGCAACTACATAATAAATCCATGATAAAAAACCCATCATCTGAGCTATACCTGAATTAAATATAGAAAAAAGAAATACAAAAAAAATAATGAATATCGAACCTAAAACAAATCGTCCCGCTATTTTAAACCTGTCTTCCAATTGCATTTACTCTTAAGATTTTAAGGGTGCAAAACTAACACAAAGGATTGATATAATGCAACAACCTTGGTGAAAAAATGATTATTTACGAATAAAATAATTATTTTTATTTTATTAGACTGTTTCCCACTAGTGCCTCTGCTGCCCTGTCAGATGCACCTGCCATACCCAGAACCTCTATAACCTGATCGTATCCAGCAAGCATATTGTATCTATATACGGCATCGTTGAGCAACTTATCAAGTTCCTGTTGGATATTATCCACAGAGAAAAAACGTGCAAACAACTCTTTTACAACCAATCGATCGGCAATAAGATTGACTAACGAAATATATTGGGTATGTAGAATATGTTTGAATGCCCACGAAGCAAGACAGGGCATAACTACTTTGTAGCAAACAACTTGAGGAACTCTAAACAAAGCGGTTTCGAGTGTAGCTGTACCTGAAGTTACTAATGCAGCTTGAGCATAAGTTAACAATCGGTATGTTTGGTCAAAAATAATAGAACAATTTGCTCCTCTTAAATATTCTTGATAATATACTGAATCAATACCTGGAGCACCAGCAATTACAATTTGACATTGCGGAAAAGCAGAAGCCGCTTCTAACATAGCAGGTAAATTGTTCCTTATCTCTTGTTTCCTACTACCTGCCAACAAGGCTATTATCGGTTTATCATTTAATCTATTATCCTCTCTGAAAAGCACTAATGTATCTGCTTCTTTTTCTTTTTTATAATCAAACACTGCATCTACCGTAGGATTTCCTACATAATGAACTGGATAGTTGTGCTTTTTAAAAAAATCGACTTCAAAAGGTAAAATACATAACATTTGGTCGACATATTTCTTAAATGATTTTACTCTACCTTCTTTCCATGCCCATACCTTCGGCGAAATGTAATAACAAACTGGAATATTTGTGTGTCTTTTTAGGTATTTTGCTATTTTCAGATTAAACCCAGGGTAGTCTATTAGAACTACGACATCGGGTTGATAACTTACGATTGCTTCTTGACACATTTTCAGATTGCAGAGTATCCTCTTCAAATTGAACAATACGGGGATAAAACCCATAAACGCCAACTCACGATAATGTTTTAGCAAAGTTCCTCCCTGCTTATTCATCAGATCACCACCAAAGAATCTAAATTCGGCTTCTAAATCCTGCCTCTTTATCGCAGCCATAAGATTCGAACCATGCAAGTCGCCCGAAGCCTCGCCTGCAACCAAAAAATATTTCATATTATTATTTTAACAACACACTTTCTAGTGCTTTCATTCCTTCTACATGCTCGTGAGCTGTCATATCTACTGCTATCGGCACGATAGATGTATAGCCATTTGCCAATGCCCACTCATCTGTATTTGTATCACTAGGCTCATGATTTTCGAAACGTCCTGTCAACCAGTATATTTTTTTACTAAATCCATCTTCGGCTATTTTGAATTCATCTACCCACTGACCTGCTGTCTGACGACAAACCTTTACGCCTCGTTGTTCTTCTTCTGAGTGTGGTATATTTACATTCAAACAAACACCAGTGGGCAATCCTTTTGCTAATATTTCTTCACTCAACGCTCGTGTAATGGCGTCGGTATGCGAAAAATCGGCATCATGGTCATGATCTAACAGTGAAAAACCAATAGAAGGGACTTTGAATATGGTACCTTCCATGGCTGCCCCCATCGTACCTGAATACAATACACAAATAGAAGCATTAGAACCATGATTAATACCCGAAACGAGTAAGTCTGGTTTACGATTTAATATTTCGCTAATACCTAACTTCACACAATCAACAGGTGTACCTGTACATGCATATATGGTAACGGCTTGAGCTTCGTTTTTCTCGATCAGATGATAACGAATTGGGTGTATTGAGGTTATTGCTCCTGACATACCCGAACGTGGACCGTCGGGTGCTACGACTACAATATCGCCTAGGCCTATCAACGAATTGACCAAAGACTTAATACCCTTAGCTTGATAACCATCGTCATTTGTTACTAATATTAGGGGTCTGCTATTTAACATATCTATTACTTTTATTTATCAAATCTATTAAACAAAGATAGAGAAATATTTTAATCTATATCTTGTTAATTTTTTATAACAAAACTCTCAAAAAACACTACCTTTGTCAAACTGAGAGCTATAATCTAAAAAATATTCGGATGAAAAAAATATCCCTAAGCTTACTGTGCATACTACTCCTATCCAACTGGTCTTGGGCTCAACAATATCACAAACCTGTACGCCCTGTCAAAAATGTAATTGTAATGATTCCTGACGGCACGTCAATAGGCGTTGTATCAGCTGCTCGATGGTATCAGATATACAATAAGCTAGGAGGTAACAACCTGAATATAGACCCATACCTATGCGGTACGGTGAAAACCTTTTCGTCGAATGCACCAATCGGAGACTCGGCTCCTACTACATCTGCTTACATGACTGGTATGCCTCAGCAGAGTGGAAACGTTTCGATATATCCACTTGCCGATCCTAAAAATGACTTGATATTCGTAGATCCTAACAAAGCATATCAACCACTAGCAACACTATTAGAGGCTGCGCGAATAACAAAAGACAAAGCTACAGGACTTGTTGTTACTGTCGAGTTTCCACATGCTACCCCTGCTGATTGTGCTGCTCATTATTACTTGCGAAGTGAATATAAATACATTGCTTCGCAAATGGCATACAACCATCTTGATGTCGTATTTGGAGGAGGTAATTCGATCCTTACAGAAGATATTAAAAATCACTTCAAGGTAAACGGGACTAAGCTTATCCAAAACGACATTAACGCATTTAGGTCATTTAGTGGTAATGAAAAAGTTTGGGCATTGTTCCAAGACCGAGAATTACCTTTCGATTTAGATAGGGATGACAGTCAAATACCATCTCTATCAGAAATGACAACTAAAGCTATTGATCGACTATCTAAAAACGAAAACGGTTTTTTTTTGATGGTAGAAGGCAGTAAAATAGACTGGGTAGCTCACGGCAATGATGCGGCTGGGTGTATTACAGAATTTCTTGCTTTTGACAAAGCGGTAGGTGCTGCTCTTGAATTTGCAAAAAAAGATGGTGAAACAGCTGTTATAATTTTGCCCGATCATGGAAATAGTGGATTTACGATCGGACGACGTGATCTAAAATCATATGACAAGGCCTCTATTGATGATCTTTTCTCAAACGTATCAAAATATAGGAAGACGGGCGAAGGTTTAGAGAAAATTTTACTTACCGAGAAACCAGAAAATATAAAATCGGTCATCAAAGAATATACAGACATAGACATCACAGAGCAAGAGTATGAAACATTGATGCTGTCAAAAAACTACCACGAAAGCAATTATATGAAAGTAAGCGAAAGCCCTAATATGGCTGCCTCATTAATTAAAATAATGAATGACCGAACTTATTTTGGCTTTACAACAGGTGGGCATACAGGCGAAGAGGTATTCCTAGCTGCCTACCACCCACAAGGAGATCTTCCGATAGGAATGAACACAAACACACAGATTAACAATTACTTATCTGATCTGGTTGGACTAACAACCTCTTTATCCGAATTAACTAAAACGATGTTTACCAAGCATACCGATTTGTTCGAGGGCATGAATGTTAGCATAGATAAGTCAAGCGATTTCCCTGTTCTTGTTGTACAGAAGGGTAACAAAACATTAGAAATACCTGCTTTCAAGTCAGTTGCATATCTAAACAAAAAGCAAATAAAACTTGAGTCTGTAACTGTATATATTGATAAAAACAACACATTCTATGTGCCTGCATCAATAAAAAAACACCTCCAAAAGTAATAGCTAAACCTATCTAAAACATCACTAGTGAAATTAGAACTAATTAGTAAATATCGCACCCAACTGATGGGTATAGCAATACTGTGGATTATGCTATTCCACTCTCATTTAGACCTAAACGCTCTACCTATACTTGGTCTGATTAAAGGGTCAGGCTATGCAGGCGTAGATATATTTATGCTTGTTTCAGGATTTGGAATCTTCTTTGCTCTAAATAAAAAAAAATCACTTCAAGAATACTATAAAAATAGAATGTTACGCATACTACCCTATTACATCCCTATTATTCTTGCCTATACTCTATTTCTATATTTTAATAATCAAACAGATATAAGAGATGTAGTGTACAGTAGCACCCTCCTCTCATTCTGGGTAGGCATAACAATTAGAGATTGGTATATACCAGCAATACTACTATTGTATATTTTATCTCCTTTATATTACCATTTTTTCAAAAAAAATCCGACAACTGTAACGATTGTAACAATAGTTCTTGCTATACTTATAAGTCTTTCTATATCTAATACTACACATTCACACATTGGTCTACTTAGTATACGAATTCCGCAGTACCTAGCAGGTTTTTGGCTCGCCGATTTCTATCTTAAAAATAAGGACTTCGAAATCAGCAAAAAAGGGATATCTCTCTGTCTCCTATCTTTATTTATAGGAAACATCCTTCTATTCGTCTTTTTTGCGAAATACGGCAACACATGGAGTCTATATGGGCTAAATATGTACCCATTGATGTTAACTACAATTCCGTTGTGCATGTTGTTCTGTTACCTTTTTTCGTTATTTCCAAATTACAAATATCCATTACTCACGTTTTTTGGCACTTATACTCTCACATTCTATATATTTCACGAAAAAGTTATGTATATCTTTTTCAACTGCAATGCTATTGAATATTCTGATTTATTGGCATTTCTATTAACAGTAGTTCTAGCTGTGGGATGGAAAAAGTTAGTTGACTTGATTTTAGAACGATCTTTTCGCTAACTTTGCAATTGATTCAATCAACTAATAATTTATAATATGATTACTACAGACCAACTAAAAGATACGTTGGAGCGCCAGTTGGCACTGAGGGGGTATCTTTGACATCGATTCGAGAACCATACAGCTAGAAGAAGAAGAAATCAGAACACAAGATCCTGGATTTTGGACTGATAACAAAGCTGCTGAAGAGCAGATGAAAAAAATCAGAGAAATAAAAGCTTGGATCAACGGCTACAATACTGTAAAAGATGCAGTTGATGAGCTACAACTCGCTTTTGACTTTCAGAAAGAAGGTATAACGTCAGAAGAAGAAGTAGATGAGGCATATGCCAATGCTATAAAAATACTAGAAGATCTTGAACTTCGCAATATGCTTCGCAGAGAAGAAGATAAGCTAGGAGCTGTACTGAAAGTAAATAGTGGTGCTGGTGGTACAGAAGGACAAGATTGGGCATCTATGCTTTTCAGAATGTATCAACGCTGGTGCGAATCGAAAAACTATAAAGTAACCATAACCAACTGGCAAGACGGTGATGAGGCGGGTATAAAAACAGCCACCATACAAGTCGAAGGTGATTTTGCTTATGGTTATCTAAAATCAGAAAACGGTGTACACCGACTGGTTCGAGTATCGCCTTACAATGCACAGGGTAAACGTATGACTTCGTTTGCTTCTGTATTTGTTGTGCCATTAGTAGACGACTCAATAGAGATTGATGTAAACCCATCAGATATTACATGGGATACTTTCCGTTCAAGTGGAGCAGGAGGACAGAACGTTAATAAAGTTGAGACGGGTGTTCGTCTACACTATAAATACAAAGATCCTGAGACGGGTGAAGACAAAGAAATAGTAATCGAAAATACGGAAAGTCGCTCTCAATTCGGAAATAAGGACAATGCAATACGGCTGCTAAAGTCGCAGTTGTATGACCTCGAACTTGAAAGAAGAAGTAGACTTCAGAACCAAGTAGAGGCTGGAAAGAAAAAAATAGAATGGGGTTCGCAAATTCGTAGTTATGTATTTGACGATCGTCGAGTAAAAGACCACAGAACCAATCAACAGACATCCAACGTAAATGCTGTGATGGACGGAGATATAGATGATTTTATAAAGGCTTTTTTAATGGAATTTGGAGATCAAGTTTAAATTCAGTTTGAAAACGTTATATACGAACAGAAAAGGTTACTTGTTAAAGAGTAACCTTTTCTGTTTTTTCAAGACAATCGGGTCATTCGAGTATATCCTCAAGAGCATGCCTGATATAAGGATATCCAAAACGATACCCTAGCTTCGTTAAGTTATCAGGAACAACACGTTGACCGTCGACCAATAATGTCGCAACTTCGCCCATCAGCAAGTATAGGATAAAAGATGGAATCTTTAATAAGCAAGGTCTATTGAGGATTCTTGAAACAGTCTTCGAGAAAATACGATTTGTACATGGATCTGGCGAAGTAAGATTAAATACGCCTGATGCTTGAGGCGTATCAAGCAAAAATAGCAGTGCATCCACCATATCAGCAATGTGTATCCACGAGATGTATTGGTTGCCAGAACCCACTATTGCACCTAATCCATATCTAAACGGCAGAGCCATTTTGGGTAGCATACCCCCTTTTGATGATAATACAATACCTGTACGAGAGATACAAACTCTCGTTTTATCACTGGCTGCGTCTAATGCTAGATTCTCCCATTGCTTACATAGCTGATGCGTAAATTCGTCATGAAACGGGCTATCTTCGGTTAGTTTTGCTTCTCCGCTTTTACCATAGTAACCAACCGCCGAACCTGAAATAAATACGGAAGGGGGATTTTGGCTAGCTTTGACTAAAGCTGTTATTTTCTGTGTTATATCGCATCTGCTATGACACAACTTCTGTTTTTGTTTTGATGTCCAACGTTTATCTGCAATAGATTCTCCAACCAAATTTATGATAGCATCGTATCCATTCAATGAGGTCAAGTCATCGATAGAAGTGTAACAGGTAATTTCATCACCGAATACTCGCCTAGCCTTTACCACATCACGAGTCAATATGGCTACTTTGTCGCCTCTTTCTAGCAGATTTTCAACTAAAATAGATCCTATAAGCCCCGTAGCACCTGTAATGAAAATATTCATAGCAAATAAGGTTTATGTAAAACAACAACTATAACAAGACACTAAACATACTGATCCAAAATTAGTTCTAATATACAATAAAAGCTCCAGATATGGAGCTTTTATTGTATATTTTATTTAGAAACCTAAAGGCTGGTGATCGTTTACGCTAAAAGTTTTTTTACAGTATCCGAAATAGCTTTTCCAGCAGCTAAACCTGAAAGTTCTTTAGTAGCAACCCCCATTACCTTGCCCATATCAGCCGCAGAAGATGCTCCTACACTTGCTATAATGGCTTTCAATCGGGCTTCAAGGTCTGCCTCAGACAACTGTTTTGGTAGATATTGCTCAATAACAGCTACTTCTTCTACTTCTTTCTGAGCCAAATCGGCACGTGCTTGCGATTGATAAATATCGGCACTATCCTTACGCTGCTTCACCATTTTTTGAAGAATTTTGACAGCTGTATCTTCTGCCAACTCTCCATCTCCACCTTTGGCTGTTTTTGCTTCTAAAAATTCTTTTTTTATACCACGTAATGCCTCTAACCTTAGTTTATCTTTTGCACGCATTGCGTCTTTTATATCTTCACTTACTTTATCAAACAAGTCCATGGGTACTATATTATTATTATGTTAATTAAACAGATCGGTATTTTTTTTGGAATCGGGTTTATAATCGTTCGGATTAAAATCTTCACCTCGCTTAAATACGGGTGTATTTTCTAACGCTTCGACAACTTTATCATCATCAAGCTGAGCTGTTGAGAGAATAATTGGCTTAGGCACAAAAAACGACTTTGTTTCGATTGTTTTTACACCGTCTTTACCATAGTGTTGTTCTATCATCGTATTGATACGGCGCTTTTCGTCCTCTTGCTGCATCAATTTTTCTTCCTCAATACGTAACTCCTCATCGGTTTGTTCTTGCAGATGAGCTTCGATACCAGGGATACTCGACATTCCAAATCCTGTTGCAAGAAGTGTTATTTTTATCTTATCTCCTAAATTGGCTTCGGTAGCTGTACCCCAAATAACCTCAATTTCGGGACCAAATCGTTTCATAAAGTCTGCAACAGCCTCCATTTCTTCTACGATAAGCGGATTATTTTCGCCAGCATAAATATTGAATAGTATTTTTTTGGCATCAAACACATCATTATTGTTGAGTAAGGGTGAATGTAGTGCGTTTTTAATTGCTTCATCTACTCTGTATTCGCCTTCACCTATACCACTACTCATAATGGCAACGCCACCATCCTTGAGTATTGTTTTTACGTCAGCAAAATCAAGATTGATATGTCCGTGTACCGTAATTATTTCGGCAATACCTTTGGCTGCTATAGCCAAAGTATCATCAGCTTTAGCAAATGCGTTGGGTATAGTAAGATCTGAATATATATCGATCAGACGCTCATTATTTATAACAAGTAAAGCATCTACATTCTTTGCAATATCTTCTACACCTCGTAAGGCTTGGATTATTTTTTTTCGTCCTTCAAACACAAAAGGAATGGTAACTATGCCAACAGTAAGTATACCCATGTCTTTGGCTGTACGGGCAACTACAGGTGCAGCTCCTGTACCTGTTCCACCTCCCATGCCAGCAGTTATGAATACCATTTTAGTACCATCGTTCAATAGACCTTCGATGTCTTGGCGGCTTTCTTCTGCTGCCTGTCGTGCTACCTCTGGGCGATTTCCAGCACCTAAACCCTCGGTTGTTTTACGTCCTAATTGCAGACGAGTATCAACAGGCGATTCACATAAGGCCTGATTATCGGTATTACAGAGAGCAAACGAAACATCGTGAATACCCTCATTATACATATGATTTACAGCATTACCACCGCCACCGCCTACTCCTATTACCTTGATTATAGTTTGTGTACGACGCGGAAATTGGAACTCTAATATTTCATCATTCATATGTTATGCTCTTTATTTCGTTTATTGAGATAGATTCAATCTTCATCTTTGAACATTGTACCTCCTAAATTTTGTATTTTGCCAAAAATATCAAATAATCCAGGTGCTTTTTTTTCTTTTTCTCTTCTCGTTGGAGCCTCTCTCACTTCCTTTATTGGTTCTACTCTTCGTTCAGTAGGTCTTTCATACCTACTAGGCTCTTCCCTTACTTCGTTTCTCACTTGTTGCTGAGGCTTAACCTCCAATGGTTCTTCTGTATCTACGTATTCATCAATGGGCTCGGGTTCATAATATGAATTTACTTTTTCTTGAACCTCCTCTTTTTCGGTTTCTCGTACACTTGATGGATGCTCTGATCTGTAAGACTGAGGAGAACCTGAGCTTCGTGAATAGTCGAAATAATTCATCGATGCATGATTGTCTCGTTTTTCGCAATTTTCGTTTGCAAACAATAACAGACCTAAACACTGTGCATAGGATGGATTTTGAAGCAGTTCTGAAACATTATTTATATACAATCGTTTTGCAACGCCTCTTTTTACAGGCATTTGAGCCTTCTCTTCCAAAAACTCTGCAAGCCCTGTCAATTGAGATGCACCTCCTGTGATGATGATGCCAGCATCTAATTGTCCAACATACCCCGATTCTTTGATTTGATTGACAACGTTCAATATGATCTCTTCTTGACGTAATTGAATCACTTTGTTCAACTCTTTTACATCAATCTCGGAATTTGATGATGTTTGTTTATTTTTTTCTTTGCCAACCTTTCCGTATTTTATTTTATACGACTCGGCAGCAGCGTCAATAAAACCTAATTCTTTTACATCTTTAGTTATTGTACGCCCCCCGAATGGGATAACAATCATGTAGCGGAGTAATCCTGTTTTATATATAGATAGTGTAGTAACACCTGCACCAAATTCGATCAAGGCACACCCTGCTTGCTTATCTGCTTCATCGAGTAGAATGGCTCCTGCGGCAACTGGTCCAACGATAAACCCAGCAATATCGAGCTGATTTTTCTCAGTAATACTTTTTATCAAATTGGTTTTGATATTAGGTCTCCCTACAACCAAGCGATAACGTCCTTCGATAACTGAGGCTATTTTGCCTATGGGGTCATCTTCGTACTGCCCATCTACAAATATTTCGGGTGCAACGACACTATAATTAGTCAAAAATTCAGGTCTGTTTTGACGAGCCTGTTGCTCCATCTGATCTATCACCGAAAATGTAACTTCGGTAGCATTTATAAAATCTTTGGAAACAACATGTTCTATGGCACGTAACGATTTACCTCCAATAGACACGTATACTTTTCCGATCTTTCGACCCGACTTATTTTCTAACAGATTAACTATTTTCTTTATTTTACCGGCAGCTTCATCTATGTTGTATACAACTCCGTGTCGTACACAATTGTCAGAGGGGATAGATTCTGAGGCTAATATGGATATTACGCCCTGCTCATTTTTCCGTCCCATCAGTCCTACTATCTTAGATGTACCGAGGTCAATTCCTACTACAAATCCCGATTGTTCCATATTTCTTCTGTGGTATAACGATACTGAAAAAATTATATTCTGTTTTTATCAGTTTCCATTTAATGTTTTGTAGCTACAACTTGCTTATCGTATTTCAAATTTAATGTAGAATATCGATTCCAGCCAGTTTTAGACAATACTTTTGCATAAAAAGTTTCTAGTCGGTCTAACTTTTCTTCAAAGTTATCTAGTCCACCCATCAATATCTCTTGGTCTCCAATTCTTGATATAAGTCCAACATTTTTTTCGGAATGAACTACAATTTGCACAATTTGTGAATTCCAAAAATCGTTATTTTGTAAGAATAATGCAAATTTATACAGATTAGTTTTTGCAAACTCTTCTTTTACATCACCTGTAACAAGAGGTAAATAACTTGTATTTAAGTTGGATAAAGGCATTCTTGAACAATCCTTATCTATATAATAATTTTCGCCATTCGATGTCATTACCCGTAATACTGGAATCCGTTCTTTAATAACGGCTCTGACACCTCCTCCACTGGTAATAAAAACTTCTGCTGTCTTTATCAATTTATTTGACAACAAAGCCTCTTGTATTGTATGCGTATTTACGTCCTTCAGGTATTTACCTTTAGGGTTAAGCCCCTTTGCATTTATTGTTTTCTCTAGGGCTACTGGATCGACAAATCTTTCATCATCACCCGAATCGACAATAATTTCAAAATTAGCACATTTTTTTTCTTGTGGACTGTTTTCTAAGAAAAAAGCCACAAAAATCAAATATCCTGCCAACAAAGATAGTCCACTAATAATCAATATTTTTTTTATCATTCTTTGTTTTCAATAATATATCTAAACATACGACGACTAGCTAATCAACTTTATTGCAATCTACTTTCTATTATCTCCTTTATTTTGGGCAGTAGTGTGTCTATATCACCTGCTCCGATGGTCAACAATACTTCTATATCTTTTTTGTTATTCAGGATATCTGTTAATTCGTCTTTTTTACAAAGTGTTTTTTTACATGTTACCTCATCATAGATGATAGAAGATGTAACACCTTCGATCGGTTTTTCTCTGGCTGGATAAATATCCAACAGAATAAGCTCGTCTAGCAATGAAAGGCTCTTGGCAAAATCACTTGCAAAATCACGGGTTCGCGTATACAGATGTGGTTGAAATACACCTAATACTTTTTTATCTGGATACAATTCTTTTACAGATGATATACTGGCTGACAGCTCGTCTGGATGATGTGCATAATCATCTATCAGAACTAGATTAGGTGTTTTTATCAAAAAATCGAATCTTCTTTTCGCCCCTTGATATGTTTTTACGCCATTACGTAACTCGTCAGGCGTAGCTCCATTGAGCCATGCCAAAGCCATCGATCCTACTGCATTCTCAATATTTATACGTACAGGAACACCTAATTCTAAGTTTTCGACAAGCCCATCTGGAGTTACAAAATCAAAGCTGATTGTTCCATTTCCAACTCGTATATTGGTTGCATGAAAATCACCCTGAGCTTCAGAATAGCTATAAAGACGTACACCTTTATTTGCTTTGGATACTAGTTTGGTATTGTGTTTTACAACCAAAGCTCCTCCTTCTAAAACAAGGGAAGTGAATTTTTCGAAGCTTTTTAAATATTCGTCTTCTGTTCCATAAATATCTAAATGATCGGGGTCTACCGAGGTTATTAACGCCATATACGGATGTAGCCAATGAAAAGATCGATCATATTCGTCGGCTTCAACAACTGTATACTCACTCTTTTCTGACAAGATGAGGTTGGTACCATAATTTTTAAGGATACCTCCCAAGAAGGCATTGCAACACAAATGTGATCCATTTAATATGTGTGCCAACATGCTTGATGTTGTGGTTTTGCCATGTGTACCGGCACAGCACAAAGCCTTAGAAGCTTTCGTTATCAGACCTAAAACTTCGGCTCGTTTTTTCATATCAAAACCGTTACTTTGGAAATAATGAACCTCTTTGTTATCACTCGGTACAGCTGGTGTATAAACAACCAAGGTAGATACTCTATCTATACAGAATAATGGTATAGATTCAATATCATCTTGATAATGAATAGTAGCACCTTCTTGCACGAGCGTTTTTGTTAATTCTGTTTCAGTTTTATCATATCCTGCTACGGCTTTGCCTTTCGACATGAAATAGCGTGCTAGATTACTCATACCTATACCACCTATTCCTAAAAAATATACTGATTTTATATGATCCATAAGGTTACTTTTCTTTTATCATTTTCTCTAATTCATCAACAATTCTACTGGCAGCATTGGGCAATGCCAAGCGATGTATATTAGCTGACAAGGTTGCCAAGCGTTCATTGTCATTAACCAGATTCAATGCCGTTTGTAACAACGAAGATACGGCATCGTCATCCTTCACCAATACCGCAGCATCCTGATTTACTAGAGCCATAGCGTTTTTGGTCTGATGATCTTCCGAAACATTGGGCGAGGGTATCAATATTACAGGCTTAGCCAATACGCACAACTCTGATATTGAACTAGCTCCTGCTCTGGATATTACCAGATCGGCAGCGGCATATGCAAACTCCATATGGCTTATAAAATCGTATAGATGGACAGATTCTTTTTCACCTTTTTCTGAGAAGTGCACAACCAGATCAGAATGGTATCGTTTACCACATTGCCATAATAGCTGAACATTGGAATTTTTGAGCAATGACAGGTTGGAAAGAATACTTCGATTAACTGTGAGTGCACCTAAACTACCGCCAATAATTAGAATTGTTTTTTTAGATGGATCGAGGTTGAAGAATTGGCAGGCTTCTTCTTTTGCTACATTTGCGGTAAGATCTTGGCGAATAGGGTTGCCTGTCAACACTAATTTATCTTGTTCGAAAAAGGCTTCCATGCCTTCATAAGCTACACATATTTTAGTTGCTGTTCTAGCCAATAATTTGTTGGTAACTCCAGGATACGAGTTCTGCTCTTGTAAAAGAGACGGAATGTTTTGTAGCGATGCCATTTTTAATAATGGACCGCTCGCATATCCTCCTACACCTACCACAACATCGGGTTTAAACTTCTTAACTACAGATCGTGCTTTGTACAGACTTTTAAAGAGCTTAGCTAGAACTGGAACGTTTTTCAGTAAATTACTTCTGTTAAATCCTGCAACGGGCAAGCCTACAATCTCATACCCAGCTTCGGGGATACGTGTCATTTCCATTCTATCTTCTGCCCCTACAAAAAGAATATTAGCATCAGCATGTCGATGTTTTATCTCATTTGCAATGGCAATAGCTGGAAAAATATGACCGCCTGTACCTCCTCCACTAATTATTACCTTCATCTATTATATAATTTTATTCGTATCTGATAATCCTAGAATCTCGTCTTCTAAATCTGCTTTTGAAACATCTTCGGCTACAGCCAAGGTTTCCTCATCTTCTTTGGCATTGGAACATGCCAATATAATTCCAAAATAAATACATGTAATAATGGTTGATGTGCCTCCCCTGCTTATCAGAGGTAAAGGCTGACCTGTTACGGGTATCAAATTTACGGCAACCGACATGTTAGCAAGTGCTTGTATGGTTATCAACAAAGCACAACCCAACAACAAATAGCGAGGAAACGTTTTCTCGCACTTGGATGCCAGCACACCAGCCCGAATCATCAATGCAACATAGAGTAATAAGGTTACAAGCCCCCCAATCAATCCCATTTCTTCGACTATAATTGCAAAAATAAAATCGGAATAGGCTTGAGGAAGAAAATCTCGCTCAGTACCACTACCAGGTAGTCCTATTATCCCACCATTTGCGATGGCTATTTTAGCATGCGATACCTGATAGTTGTCGTCAGTTATTTTATATTCAGTAGTTAAACTATCTCCCTCTGCAGATTCAGGCGAGGAGTATCTATCCAAACGACCCTTCCATGTTGCAAAACGATCGGGCAAATATTCTTTTGCTGCCGATTTTGGAATAAGAGATAATGTACCAAACAAGAGCACTACAACTGTAATACCAACCAATGCGATCAAACCCAATTTCTTCATCGGAACTTGACCTATAAACATCATCAGATAGGTAGCTACAAATAACAAGCAAGCTGTAGATAGGTTTTCAGTAACAATCAAAGCACACGAAACGAGTATGCCTCCAAGTAGTATTTTGAATATTTGCTGGTCATTTGTATCTTTTAGTTTACTCAAAAAGAAGGCTACAAAACCAATCAATGCCAATTTAGTAAACTCGGAGGGCTGTATGGTGAATGCTCCGATACCTAACCAGCGTTGTGCACCGTTTACATCGGCTCCTATAAACATGGTAACAATAAGTAATATCCATGAAATAGGTAATAATAACAGTAGGGCAGAGAGGTAGCGGGTTTGCACTCGCTGCAAAAACATCACCGAGCCAAAACCAATTAATAAGAATACGGCATGCCTCAGCACGGGTCCCCAATGGCTATGCTGGCGATAAACAATGGTACTAGAGGCACTAAATACCTCTAACAATGATATTACACATAGTGCTATAAAGATGCACCATATTGTTTTATCGCCCCTAAATATCTTATCAAAGACATTCATACATTATTGGTTTATAATTTGCGAACCCAATACTTAAATTGAGTTCCACGATCTTCGTAATTTTTAAATAAGTCGAAACTGGCACAGCATGGCGAAAGTACAACGGAGTCTCCTTCCGATGCCATCTGGTAAGCTGTTCGAACGGCTTGCTCCATTGACGTTGCATCTGCTATCTTGGAAACCTTTCTATCAAAAAACTGATGTAACTTTGAATTATCTACGCCGAGAAAGACCAACCCATCAACTTTTGATTTGACTAGATCTTCTATTTCAGTATAATCATTGCCCTTATCTTTTCCTCCTAAGATCAAGATCACCCTTGTTTTCATACTTTGTAATGCATACCAACACGAATTGACATTGGTGGCTTTGGAGTCGTTCACAAATTGAATGCCACGTACCATGGCTACTTTTTCGAGTCGGTGTTCTACTCCTCTAAAATCGCTTAACGATTGTCGCAAACGTTCGTCTGATATGTCAAGCAACTTGGCTGCAATAGCCGAAGCTAGTGAGTTGTATAGATTGTGCGTGCCTGTCAAGGCTAATAAATCTTGTTCCATATTAAAAACAGATTTGGGTGTGTTTACTGTTATCTGGTTACCGTCGGCATATGCCGATATATCAGCTTGTTGTGTTTTTGAAAATTTATATAAACGTGCATTGGGTTTTAGTTTTTCAACTTCTCCACAAACCAGCTTATCGTCTGACCAATAAATAAAGGCATCATCTGCGGTCTGATTTTGGACAATACGCATTTTTGCATCCACATACTTTTGCATATCATGCTCATAACGATCCAGATGATCTGGCGTTATGTTGAGTAAGATCGCAATATCTGCCTTAAACTCGTACATATTGTCTAGCTGAAAACTGCTCAACTCTAGCACATAATAATCGTAATTATTTTCGGCTACTTGACGGGCAAAACTCTTTCCGATATTGCCTCCTAAACCTACATTCAGCCCTGCGGACTCTAATATATGAAAAAGGAGGCTTGTGGTGGTGGTTTTTCCATTACTACCCGTGATGCAAATCTTCTTTGCATTTGTATATTTACCTGCAAATTCTATTTCAGAAATTACAGGAATTTTTTTTTCTCTTGCTGCAACAATTAATGCTACACTATCAGGGATACCTGGGCTTTTGATTATTTGATTTGCAGCCAATACCAGCTGTTCGGTATGTCCACCCTCTTCAAATGGTATATTGTGATCAGATAGTTCGCTCTTGTATTTGTCTTGGAGCAAGTCACTATCTGACAAAAAAACATCTAAGCCTTTTTTTTGTGCTAATATAGCAGAGCCTACGCCACTCTCGCCACCACCTAGTATTACTATTTTTTCCATGTCTATTTTTCCTATCTCATTTTAAGAGTAACCAAAGTGATGGCCGCCAAAATAATTCCTATAATCCAAAAACGAACTACGATTTTAGATTCGGGTACTGGGTTTATCGGCTTCTGAAACTTAGCGATTATTCCTGTATTACCAGCTTTCTGAAAATGGTGGTGCAATGGTGTCATCTTAAATATACGACGACCTTCTCCATATTTTCTTTTGGTATATTTGAAGTAGAAAACCTGTATTACGACAGATAGGCTCTCAACAAAGAACACTCCACACAAGATAGGTAATAAAAGCTCTTTGTGTATAATAACAGCAAATACACCAATGATGCCTCCCAATGTCAAGCTACCTGTATCTCCCATAAATACTTGAGCAGGAAAAGCATTGTACCACAAAAAACCAATGGTTGCACCTATAAATGCGGCTGCAAACACGACCAGCTCCTCGCTCCCTGGTATAAACATGATGTTGAGGTAAGAAGCAAACTCGACGTGTCCCGATACATAAGCTAATATACCAAGCGTAACCCCGATGATAGCAGAGCTACCTGCCGCCAAGCCATCAAGCCCATCGGTCAAATTAGCACCGTTAGACACGGCTGTAACTATAAAAATAACAACTAGAACAAACAATACCCAAGCTGCGAGCTCAGAATAGTCGCCTAAAAACGAAACAAACGATTCGTAATCAAGATTATTATTCTTTACAAATGGAATCGTTGTTTGGGTTGACTTTACACCCTCTACCGTATAGGTTACACGTTCAATAATATTGTTATCATTCCTAAATTCTGTATTTTCTTTGGCTATTACTAACGGACTCAAACATAGTGTTAGACCTACGATAAGCCCCAAACCTATTTGAGCTACAATTTTAAACTTACCTCGAAGTCCTTCTTTGTTTTTTCTGAACACTTTTATATAATCATCTAGAAAACCTAATAGACCTAACCACAAGGTAGTAATAAGCATGAGTATGATGTATATGTTTTCGAGCTTCGATAATAAGAGTACGGGGACTACAATGGCTATGATAATGATGATCCCTCCCATTGTGGGTGTTCCTTTTTTACTCATTTGCCCTTCAAGCCCCAAATTACGAATTGTTTCGCCTATTTGTAACAATTGCAAACGATCTATAATACGACGACCTATCACTGTTGATATAAGCAAGGATAATATGATGGCCATTGCAGACCTAAACGAGACATACTTGAACATACCTGCTCCAGGAAAATCAAGAGTATCTAAATAATTAAATAAGTAATATAACATTCCGTTTTCACAATTTAGTTTCTTGATTTATACACCAAGAATTTTTTCTATTATTTCTTTATCATCAAAGTGATACTTCACACCTTTTACCTCTTGATAATCTTCATGCCCTTTTCCTGCAATGAGTAATACATCTCCTGATTGAGCTAATGTGCAAGCCGTTTTGATGGCTTGTTCTCGTTCTGTTATACACAGTACTTTTTTCATCTGAAGGGCATCTAATCCCGCAACCATCTCATCAACAATAGCTTGTGACTCTTCGAATCGTGGATTATCGGAGGTTAGAATAACTTGATCGCTCAATTTAACTGCTTCTTGTGCCATAATGGGGCGTTTAGTTGTATCTCTGTTCCCACCACAGCCCACTACGGTTATTACCTTTCCGTTTCCCTCTAATACTTCGTGAATAGCCTCTAATACATTTGTTAGTGCATCTGGCGTATGTGCATAATCGACAATGGCTGTAAAGCCATCACGTGATCGTATTGTCTGAAAACGTCCTGCTACAGACTTCAAAGTACTCAAAGCAACCAATACATCATCGACTGGTTGTTCGAGCAATACGGATGCACCATACACTGCCAGTAAATTGTATACATTGAATACGCCTACAAACTGAACTTCTAATTCTCTACCATTTATCTCGATAGCTGTGCCATCGAAATGCTTCTCAAGAATACGTGCTTTAAAATCAGCTAAACCTTTTACCGAATAGGTATACTTCCGAGCTTTTGTATTCTGAAGCATCACTAAGCCGTTTTTATCATCTACATTTGTTAGTGCAAAAGCTGTGGAAGAGAGATTATCGAAAAACGCCTTTTTTGCTTTCAGATACTCTTGCATGGTCTTGTGATAATCAAGATGATCTTGCGTAAGGTTTGTGAAAACAGCACCATCAAACGATACTCCACTGATGCGTTTTTGGTGGATTGCATGCGAACTTACCTCCATAAAGGCATAATCGCATCCTGCATCAACCATCTTTGCCAAAAACTCGTTCAATGAGATCGGGTCTGGCGTAGTGTGTGTGGCAGGGTATTGTGTATCATTTACAAAATTGCAAACTGTTGATAATAGCCCTGCATTATAGCCCAGCTTTCTAAATATATTGTACAGCAGTGTAGCCGTGGTTGTTTTACCATTTGTACCTGTAACACCTACCAATTTGAGCTTTTGAGAGGGATGACCATACCATGCGGATGCCATTTTCCCTATCGAGCCTGCACAATTATTTACACAGATATAAGTGAGTGTTGAATCTGTTTTTTCAAGATCACCATCGTACATTATAACTGTAGCACCCTGTTCAATTGCTTTGCTTACAAATTGTTTTCCATCAACTTGTACACCTTGCAGTGCTATGAATAGAAAACCTGCTTTTACTTTTCTGGAATCTGCAGTGATACCCTTAATATCAAGAATATCATTTCCGACAATCTGTACAACATCTGCCTGTATATCGGTTAATAGTTCTCTTAACTCCATAATCTGCATTTTTATATTATGACCATTTTTTTTGAATGGCGTTCTTTATTTTAATTCTAAAATTACCCTTGCTCCTTTTACTACTCTACTCCCATTAGGGATTGATTGCTTATATACTTTACCAAATCCACTTATGGATACATTCAATCCTGCTTTTTCCATCGCAAACAAGGCATCCTTTGCACCCATACCATATACGTTGGGCACTAAGCCTATTTGTGTCTTGGTCTGCTGCAAATTAATATTGTCGGGCTGTGTTTCTGTTATCACCCATTCTGTCCCTTTGACTGGCGATGTAAACGGAATCTTCAACTTAGACAGCACTGTCTCGATCTCGCTATACAAACCATTTTTGGAGTAAGGGGTCTTTATCAGTAACGAATCGGACTTAACTTGCGATGGCGAGAAATAAGTATTGCGAGCATATACCTCTTCGGCAATGCGTTTAAATACACCTCCTGGCATTAAGCCGCCTGATGGAATACCTTTAGGTTTACGTATACCCACAAAGCAAGTGTATTTTGGTTTATCAGCAGGAAAATAGCCGCAAAACGAAACAAAGTGTCCACTATACCCACCACCTGTGGCTATTTGAGCGGTACCTGTCTTACCTGCTATCTGAAATGCATCAGTTTTGATGGTTTTACCCGTTCCCTCATTTATTACGCCTATAAGCATCGATTTTATTTGATCGAGGGTTTTATCGGAACATAAAGAGGGGTTGATGACTTCGGTTTCAAACTCATCTTCAATAATACCATCTTTCATAAACGCTTTTGTGATAAATGGTTTTATCATTTTACCGCCATTGGCAATACCATTATAAAACATCAATATATAGATAGGTGGCACTTGCGTTTCGTATCCAAAAGACATCCAAGCCAAGGTTGTTTTAGACCAAGGTGATGCTTTATCGTTCGGAAAACGAATGAGTGCTGTACCTTCTTTACCTTTTAATGGCACATCCCATGCTATTTTTTGGGTGATACCAAAATCATGTAAATGCTGCACATATTTTTGAGGATTATTCTCATATCCTTTTAGTATTGTTTTAGCCAACACTATATTAGACGACACATACATCCCTTCTGCTACAGTTAGGTCTCCTCTATCTTGTCCTTTTTGCCAATAATGATCTCGTATCCACCTGCCTTTGTACTGATACAGACCTGTGCCAACATGAAATTTATCTTCGGGTTTTACAACACCATCTTCTAAGGCTGCCATCATCGAGATCGTTTTAAATGTCGACCCTGGTTCATTCATATACGAAAACGCATTGGGATTGCCTTCGGCATATACGCCTGTGGTTTGCCTATCTAGATTGGAGATGGCTTTAATTTCACCAGTCTCCACTTCCATGATAATTGCTGTTCCCGATTCGGCATCGGTTTCTACCAACTTTGCATACAATGCCTGTTCGGTAATATCTTGTATATCTACATCAAGTGTTGTCTGTATATCCCACCCATCCTCGGCAGGCACTTCTACGATGTCTATCCAACGCCCCTGCACTTTTTGTCTACTTTTAACACCAGGTTTACCTCGCAATATCGAATCGTATTTCAACTCAATACCACTCGATCCACCCATCGCCATGTCTTTATAGATAGAACCTACGGTACGACCTGCAAGCCTCCCAAACGGTTTTTCGCGCATTGTTCGTTCTTCAACCAACAAGCCCGATCTGTTAGATCGTTGATTCAGAAACGGAAACGTTCGTAGCTCTTTCAACTCCAAATAGTTTATATCTCGCTTAATAAGTCGCACATAACGGCTTTTGAGGGCAACCCTCTTGTCCGATCCTGTTTGCTTTGCCTTTTCTAATAGTTTTATTTCCTTTCGACTAAGTTCCCACCCCCCCAATAATATGTTTTTATATTGAGCTGCTGTCCTGTCTGGAAATTTTTTGGATAAAGCAACTGAAAGATCGCCTGCATATTTCATTAACGTATCTTTGCGTATACCTTCTGACATAAAATCGACGTATACACCATACAGAGGCTCGCTTATAGCTAATAAACGCCCATCGGCAGCATATATATTGCCCCTATTCGGTTTTATCTCTCTGTCTTTTTTTATCGTTTCTTGTATACCCAAAGCACGCCATTGCTCTCCTTCAAAAAACATGATACGAACAATGTATATAAAGATGACGACAAATACAATTAGAAAAGAAATAACAATAAGACCATATCGGTTGATGATAGTCTTCTTTCTATTACTTATATCATTGGTCTCTTGCAACATTACCTAAATTACAATTTCACACTACTAGTTAATCTACCAGATACGACGGATCAGTAGGAGCTTTAAGCTCTAGCTCATTCTTTTCGATCAAAGATCGCACCTGCATTTGTCGACTTATCCCTGTCAATTCTGACGATATTGTTATAGACTCGTATTTAGCATCTTTCAGCTCTTTTTTTAGCGATTCTATCTCTGCCAATTTCGAGATACAAGTGTATCTATTACTGATGTAAAAAAGCATAATTACAAATACAACCAACATAAAGCGTGTGTTTTTCAAGAAAAAATCTTCTGTCAAAATAGTACCACTAAGAACGTGCATCACTTTCTTGCGTATGTCTTTGAATTGTATGCTCATCATCAATCTTATTTTTTCTCGGCTATTCGGAGCTTAGCACTCCGCGAACGAGGGTTTAGGCTTTGCTCATCATCCGATGGTATTATTACCTTATTATTGACTAACGTAAAAGGTGTGTTTATGTTTCCGTAAAAATCTTTATCTAGTTCACCTTCGAAATTCCCTGTTTTGAAAAAATTCTTCACCAGTCGGTCTTCTAACGAATGGTATGTAATCACGGATAGCCTCCCTCCTACTTCTAATACATCTTTTGCTTGCATTAACATTTCCCTCAATGCCTCCATTTCTTGATTCACTTCAATACGCAATGCTTGGAAGGCTTGAGCCAATATTTTTTTCTCTTTTCCTCCTTTTGTGTAAGGCGTGAGTATCTCTAACAAATCTTTAATCTGCTTGAATGGTTTTACCTGTCTTTGCTTGACCACATTTGCAGCTATTTGTCTTGATGACTTAAGCTCTCCGTACAAATAAAACACGTTTGCTAAATCATCTACTGCATATTCGTTTAACACCTTGGCGGCAGTAAGTCTCGATTTTCGATTCATACGCATATCCAGGGCACCCTCTTCGAAGCGAAAGGAAAAACCTCGGTCATCATCATCAAAATGATGCGAAGACACACCCAAATCTGCCAATACCGAACGTACTGAATCGACCTCATGGTATTTAAGAAACGTTTTCAGAAACCGAAAATTACTCCGTATAAAAATCTGACGTTTATCGTCTATTATATTTTTAATTGCATCTTCATCTTGATCGAATACATAAAGACGACCATCGTTTCCTAACCGAGAGAGTATCTCTCGTGAATGTCCACCACCTCCAAATGTAACATCAACTACAACATCTGCTGGACGGACGCTCAGCCCATCTACACTTTCTTTTAACAATACTGGCACATGATAACCATCGGCAAGTGTTGCACTACTCTTTTTATTTATCATCTGGCCCATCATTATTCATTATTAGCTCTATCTCTGCAGCAAAACTACTTGCATCAGTCAAAGAGGCTTGCAATTGACCTTTGACCCAAATCTCGATTGTATTATCAACTCCTAGAAACTGAATATCAACATTTCCACCAATTAGTTGAAGGCAACGCTTAGGTACAAGAATACGCCCACTAGCATCAAGCTCGAGACGTTCGGCATCGACCACAAACTGACGAAAAAGCTGCTGTTGCAATTTATCCCACCGACTAAGGCGTGAACGCAAGCGTTGAATCTCTTGCTCCCACACACTCTCGGGGTACAAAACTAAACAGTTTTGAAATATATCTTTTCGCAAAATAAGTATAGATTGAGCCGATGCTTGCAAAACTTTTCTAAAGTTAGCAGGCACAAAGACACGCATTTTCGCGTCTATCTTAGCATCAAAATTTCCTAAAAATTGCATTTCTACAAGATATTTCTTCGTTTTATCACAGGTACGAGAACGTAAAGTTATAAAATAATCCACTTCGCCCCACTTTAAAACACAAAGTTTTACACAAAAAGTTTTCAACACACCTAAACATATCAAAAACAGGGCATTATTTAACATTAGATACAACCAAAACGAGGTAATAAAAAACACATCAAAAAGAGAGTTTTTGACAACAAATAAGGCTTTCAATTCTATTATTTATATAAATGAATTATCTTTACATCCACAGGTAATGAATTTAAGTAATGGATGAAGTAAAGCAAGACGCTCCAAACTTACTCGATTTAGATACGATTTTCAAAGAGAAGGCTCCTCAGATTTATAAAAAAACACCTCGATTTGTATTAAATTACATCAAGAGGAAAGTACATATTGATGAGCTTAACGAAATATTGACGATCTACAACGACAAGTATGGGGTTGATTTCATGGAAGCTGTTGTGGGCTACTTCGACTTACAGATACGAATTAAAGGAATGAAAAATATTGACAATGATGGTCGATATATATTTGTAGCTAACCACCCTCTAGGTGGATTGGATGGTATTTGTTTGTCTGCAATTATAGGTCGAAAATTCAATTCTAAAATCAAATATTTGGTCAATGACCTTCTTTATTTTATAAAAAACCTGCAATCGATATTTATTCCAATAAATAAATATGGAATACAGGCAAAAGATAAGGCGACCGCATTAAACGAAGCATACAAGTCGGATGATCAAATCATTACTTTCCCTGCGGGATTATGCTCTCGCAAGATAGATGGTAAGATAGTGGATTCTACTTGGCAAAAATCGTTTATACAGAAAGCTATCGAAACCAAAAGAGATGTTGTTCCCGTTTATTTTGATGCTCGCAATTCCAATTTTTTCTATCGTTTTGCAAAACTTCGCTCGTTGTTAGGAATTAAATTCAATATTGAGCTTTTTTTTCTTCCTGATGAGATGTTTAAGAAGAAGAAGCAATCATTTACCGTTATATTTGGAACACCTATTCCGTGGACTAATTTCAACACGTCCAAATTGCCTCAACAATGGGCAGAAGAGGTTAAACAGATTACCTATAAGTTAGCCTTAACTGGCAATTCGAAATAAACTGATATGCAAAGCATTATTTCTCCGATAGACAAGAAAACATTGAAAGCCGAGCTTACGAAAGACAAGTTCTTACGGAAGACCAACAAGGCTAACAACGAAATATACATTGTTACACACCATAATTCACCTAATGTTATGCGAGAAATCGGCAGACTACGAGAAATCGCTTTTAGGTATTATGGAGGTGGCACAGGCAAATCGACAGATATAGACGAATACGACACCATGGATAACCCCTACAAACAATTGATTGTATGGAATCCTGAGGCAGAGGAGATATGTGGAGGATACCGTTTTATTTGTGGTCCTGACATTGTGTTTACTGCAAATGGTGAGCCTGAATTAGCTACATCTCACCTGTTCCATTTTTCGCCTAAATTTATAAAAGAATACCTACCCTATACCATCGAACTTGGTCGCTCATTTGTATCTCTCAACTACCAGAGTACGCGAATTGGGTCAAAAGGGATCTTTGCATTAGATAACCTGTGGGATGGATTGGGGGCTTTATCCGTAGCCGATCCGTCGATGAAATATTTTTTTGGCAAGGTTACGATGTACGATACATACAACCCTCAAGCCCGAGATATGATTCTGTATTTCATGACAAAACATTTCCCTGACACCGACAGGTTGGTATATCCAAAACAGGATTTGAAGATACATACAGATCCTAGAATATTGAAAAAACTTTTTACTGAAAAAGATCTCAAAAGCGATTACAAAATATTAAACCATACTGTCCGAAAATTGGGGATCAATATTCCGCCACTCATCAACGCCTATGTGGGCTTGTCGCCACAGATGAAGATGTTTGGCACAGCTACAAACGAAGAATTTGGAGGTGTAGAAGAAACTGGTATATTGATTGACAAGGACGAAATATTGGAAGAGAAACGTAAGCGTCATATCGAATCGTATTTACAAGATAAGCCTTCGAAACGGTTTCTGAAAAGACTAAGACAAATGATTAACTGGAACTGGAATTCGTACCGCATGAAGAACAACAGAAATAAATAAAACTTTGATTTAACAATTTTTCAACTGTTTTGCTTTTTGCTATATTTGTAGTAAAATAGAATTGTAATTATGAAATACAAAATATCTGCTCCCAAAACAATATGCTCCAACATAGATCTGCCTGCCTCGAAAAGCATTAGCAATAGAGCCCTTATACTGAAAGCACTAAGCAAAAGCGATCAGCCCATCGACAATCTATCAGAAAGTGATGACACACGTGTAATGATACATGCTTTTGGTGCTGGCGAAAGCACTATTGATATTGGTGCTGCTGGTACCTCGATGCGTTTTTTGACTGCCTATCTGGCACAAACACCTGGCGAGTGGGTTATTACTGGTAGTAAAAGGATGCAAGAGCGTCCGATCAAAATATTGGTTGATGCACTAAGAAGCCTTGGAGCACAAATCGAGTATTTGGGCAATCAAGGTTTTCCGCCACTCAAAATAAAAGGAACAGCCCTGCATGGAGGCGAAGTCTACCTATCGGGAGGCATAAGCTCACAATTTATATCGGCACTATTGATGATTGCTCCTACAATGCGTAAGGGACTAACGTTAAATTTGGAAGGAAACATAATCTCTGCTCCTTATATTAAATTGACATTGCAATTGATGGACGATTTTGGGGTGCAGGCTAAATGGGAAGAGAGTATCATAAAAGTACATCCAAACGAGTACAAACCAACGTCTTTTAGGGTTGAGTCTGATTGGTCTGCGGCATCTTATTGGTACTCGATTGCTGCACTTAGCAACGAGGCTAAAATTGAACTTAAAGGTCTTAACCAAAATAGCGGACAAGGAGATTCGAAGGTCGCCGAGCTGTTTGCAGACCTAGGTATCGATACCGAGTATACGAGCAATGGGGTTGTTTTGAGTAAAAATGGACGTACGGTTAAAAAACTATTTCACAATTTTGTAAATGAACCTGATCTTGCTCAAACCTTTACAGTTACTTGCTGTATGCTGGGTATCCCTTTCTTGTTTACAGGTTTACAAAGCCTTAAAATAAAGGAGACTGACCGTATAGAGGCTCTTAAAGCTGAAATGAAAAAGCTTGGCTATATAATTACGGATAGTGAAAACAGTATATTGGAATGGAATGGCGAGCGTACAGTAGCTGAAACAGAACCTGTAATAGCAACTTACGAGGATCATCGAATGGCAATGGCTTTTGCCCCTGCATCGCTAAAGATAAATAGCATCAAGATAGCCGAACCAAAGGTGGTTTCGAAATCATACCCTAACTATTGGGGTGATCTCCAGAAAGCTGGATTTACTATAGAAGAGGCATAAATAGATGAACTTTCTCGATCTTTTTGAATACAATTTCTTTATAAATGCCCTATTGGGGGCACTATTTGCTTGCATTGCCTGTGGTATAATAGGTACATACATCGTTATCAAACGTTTAGTTTTTATTAGCGGTGGTATTACCCATGCTTCGCTAGGTGGATTAGGCATAGGATTCTATCTGGGCATTAACCCCATGGTATCGGCTATGGTATTTTCGATTCTATCTGCTTTTGGTATAGAATGGCTATCATCAAGGCAAGGTGTACGTGAAGATTCTGCGATAGCTGCATTTTGGTCTTTCGGAATGGCAATAGGCATTATTTGCATCTACCTCAAAGCAGGTTTTGCACCCAATCTATCCGAATATCTATTTGGAAATATACTCACCATTACAAGATCGGACATTTATTTATTTGTAGGGCTCGCCACTATATTGAGTATTGTATTTTTCTTGTTTAGACGAGAGATTTTATATGCAGCATTCGATCCCGATTTTGCAAAAACACGGAACTTGCCTGTCAAGTTTATCGAGTATACCATGATGTTTTTTATTGCAGTAACTATTGTGCTTACCATACGCTTGGTGGGTGTAGTACTGCTAATGTCGTTACTCACAATCCCTCAGATGACGGCTAATCTTTATACCGCCAATTTTTCGAAGATGATTTTCTTATCTATTTTCTTTGGGCTTATCGGATGTATTTCGGGGCTTATACTGTCGGCATATATCAATGTACCTTCTGGAGCTTTTATTATATTTGTCCTCATTACTATCTATTTTATTTGTCGCATTGCCAACAGCCTATTCTTTAGAAAATCGGTTAGTGCTAGATAGCGTCTCTTTAACAACCATATTTCTCATCGACTACTTAAGTAGTCGTCCCTTAACAAGTCGAACTAGGACATAATTTATAAAACATACTTACCTGTATTATTTCAATAATATGGGAAAGTATCTTTTTGTAGATGTTCATCCTCCTTTTGAAGTTAAAAGCCGCTGCTGCAAGTAGTACGTTGATACTATCGCCCGTAATTCCCTTATAGAAGTTTCTCCCAAGCCTGTGGTCTGACTTGAGATG
>JBDLTH010000076.1:0-3564 GCA_039799165.1 Bacteroidota bacterium | reverse complement strand
AGAACAATATTAAATCGTTTTGACACCACTGTTTCTAGTTGGAAAAGCTTCAATTATATTGCATTTATGGTGATTTTACTCAAAAAAGTTAAACAAAACAAAAAGTCAAGATGACTTCATTGTATCAATAACACTTTCGGCGAAAGATTATTTAGTAAGTAATGGCGTTGAGTTTGACTCAGCAGTTAAGATATTGAAAGCTGGTGATCGTGTTGTTCTAAAAAAAGGAGTCTGGAAAGATACAAAATTTGTATTTCATGGTGAGGGAACAAAAAACAAGCCGATAACCCTTACGGTAGAAGATCCAAAACAAACAAGCATTGAGGGGTATTCATCACTTCAGCTATATGGCAATTATTTGATTGTGGATGGACTTGTGTTTGTGAATGGATGTAGCCCTACGGGTCAAGTAATCGAATTTAGAAAAGGGAAAGATAAAACAGCCAATAACTCAATATTGCGTAATTGTGTAATCGATAGTTATAACAAGCCCGACAGAATGAGCGAGGACGCATGGGTAAACCTCTGGGGAAGGTATAATGAGGTAAGCAATTGTTACTTTGGAGGAAAGACCAATCAGGGTGTAACCCTTATTGTATGGCCAGAGGGCGAAGGACACAACAAAAACTACCATCGCATCTATCGTAACTATTTTGGAGCTCGTCCTCGTTTGGGTGCAAATGGAGGAGAGACAATCCGTATAGGTACCAGCTTTGTTTCGATGGATAACTCAAATACCATAGTCGAAGGTAATTATTTTGAACATTGTAATGGAGAGGTCGAAATTGTTTCCGTAAAATCGTGCGAAAATAGAATTATCAACAACACATTCTTCGAAAGCGAAGGTAGTGTTGTTCTTCGTCATGGAAATAGAAACGAGGTTTCGGGTAATTATTTTCTCGGAAATCATAAACCAAGTATAGGCGGAGTACGCATTATAAATGAGGGATATAAGGTATTCAATAACTATTTTTATGCCCTTAGAGGAAAAGACTTTAGAGGACCTCTTGTAATAATGAATGGAGTGTATAACTCGGCACAAAACCGTTACCATCAGGTAAAAGATGCTGAAATATGTTTCAATACTTGGGTCGATTGCGAATTGCCTTGGCAGTTATGTGTAGGGAGTGATGAGGAAAGAAAGGCTATTCCTCTGAACGTAAAGATAGCTCACAATCTAGTATACTGTCCACAGGAAACAGAACTGGTTAAAGCATTTGATAAAATAACGGGTTTTACAATCAACAATAACTTACTGATAGGTAGTAAAGGCAACGAAAAAGGTGAGGGCTATGTAGATGGTGTGGTAAAACAAACACAAGGAGCAAATGGATTTCCACTCATCTTTGCACAAGTAAGCACCAACGATAATGTACCTTATGTAATAAACGATATAGAAGGTAATAAACGAGGCAATCGTAAAAACATTGGAGCGATGCAATCAGGTTCAAGTTCGAACACAGAAATAGCATCTGCCAATAATTGTGGTCCTCGTTGGTATAAACCAAATAAAGCCTCGGTTGAGCATAATAAGATTGTGCGAGTAGCCTCGGGCAAAGATATGCTTTTGAATGCCATTTCAACATCTAAAGCTGGGGACATTATTGAACTAGATGGAGGAGTATATACCAATACCCAACAACTGACCATACCACATACATTAACGATACGAGCTGCTGCAAATGCGAAAAACAAGCCGATAATAAAGGGCGATGGATCGGCAAATTTGACAAGTTTAATTGAGCTAAAAAGTAGTTTGAGGTTTTCGCTCGACGGTGTTTACCTCGATGGAGCTAAAACAACGAAGTATGGTGTTTCGACTGTCAAGCAAGGGGCTGTGGCTTCTTATACTGTATATATCAACAATTGTGAGTTTGCCAATTTTAGCCATCCTGATGGTGGTGCTATTTACAAAGCTTATAAACATTCGTTTGCCGATACCTTGTTGGTAAGCAATACCATCTTCAGAGACTCGTTCAGTGGGTTTGCATTGAATGAAGAAAAAGATGCCAAAGGATTTTATAATGCCGAGTTTATGATATTCAACAATGTTGTTTTCAAAAACATTCAGCAGTGGGCTATTGATTTTCTTAGAGGTGGTAATGATGAGTCTACTTTAGGAGGTCATCTTTTGGTCGATCATTGTGTCTTTGATAATGTAAATAATAAGGCTGATGCAGCAATGATTGAACAGGTAGGTTTGATAACAATTGACATAAAGAACTCTATATTTGCAAATTCGCCACTCGTCAAATACCCTATTCGTTTATTTGGACGACATAATGGTATTAGCTATAGCAACATCTACAATGCGAGTAAACTTAGCTACCTCAATAGTGCCATAGAAGGCAAGGGTATGATGTATATAAACCCCGATTTTGATAAAAACAACTATGCCTTAAAGGCAAAATCTCCATTGAAAGGCAAATCATCTACTGGCAATGATATGGGGTTTGTGGCTCGGTGAGGATAAAGAATACAAAATCTTCTATGTAACGATTTTCAAGACAAGGCAAAAGGACATGAAAGCGTACACCACATTTAGTTAACAGCGGTGTACACTTTTGTATTGGGTTTATTTCTTACTTTGTGGTGATTATTATAACTCCATTTTTAGCCTTCTTGCCATAAGTAGGTGTTGTTGATCGATCTATGAGTGCCGATTCGGATCTTGTTTTTTCGTCGATCAATGTCTGTCCAGTTTCTTGCAGTAGGTTATCCATCTCTTCGGCAGAGAGGTTGCTTTCTTTGGCAAGAAATGATACTAAAGGCGAGAGTGAGCCATTAATGTTGTTTTTTCACAAAGTTTATCAATTGTTTCTTAGGATAAGTATCTTTGGGCACTATGTGGGTGTAGATATTTATCGCCCCATCAATGGTATGTTGTACAAAGTCTTTGTTCTCGAGTATATTTTGAAGCCTCCACAGTATGTGCATTATTTGCTCTTCAGCTTTAGTTAGTTGCATGTCTGTTTTAGATATGCGGATTGACATGTAAGGGGTAGGGGAATTTAGCTGTGTAACTCTTGTTTACTTGTTTTAAAGAGTAAAATGGATGAACGAATAATTGCAGTATGTGATATAGGTGAATAAAAAAAGAGGGCGACATAAATGCCACCCCTGATGTTTTCACAACGGAATAATCCTTATTGTGATTTGCTTTCAAATTGTATTTACAAATTTATTAATTTTTTATAAGTATACAATACTTTCTGATTTTTTTTAGAAGGACATGACAAGATTGTTCAATTTTATATTTATCTACCCGTGCTGGATTTAAGCAATTCGAGTTTTTATATTGTTAATATTCTTGTTGTTTAATTTGTTTATGAGTTGTATGACGTTCAGAGCCCTAATTTTAGATAGTATTCTGTTTTGAACCCATCAAAGGATTTAGCATAGTTTCTGCGAATCATGAATTGGTCACAGAGTTGCGAAAAAAAAGTTTCAATTCTCTTTCTTGATTTTCTAAAAATATAGGCTTGGGGTTTGTAATCATGTTGATTTCTACGCATTGGAACTTCAAGCCTAATTTGATTGGATGAAAATAGATCTCTTTGATAA
>JBDLTH010000075.1:0-10817 GCA_039799165.1 Bacteroidota bacterium | reverse complement strand
ATCCACCACAACGACAATGATGTTTTTGCAGTATTATCAGATTTGAGCAAGTTAGAGCTTCTTAAAGACAAAATACCTCAAGATAAGATTAAAGATTTTACGTACGATCAAGACTCTTGTTCTGTCAATGTTTCGCCAATAGGAACAGTCAAATTTGTAATCGTTGAACGTGAACCAAACTCTATTGTAAAATTCGAGGCTCAACAATTGCCATTTAAGTTAAACTTATGGATTGAGTTGCAACAAGAAGGAGAGCAAGACACCACAATGAAGCTTACCGTAAAAGCCGACTTAAACCCTTTTCTTAAACCAATGGTATCAAAACCTTTGCAAGAGGGTTTAGACAAAATGGCGGAAGCCTTGGCTTCGTTTCCGTACAAAGAATTGAATCAAAAATAAGGATAGAAACAATCGTAAATGAAACTCTGGCAAAAAAACACCTTAGTAAATAGAGACATAGAAGCGTATACCGTAGGTAAAGACAGAGAGATGGATCTCTATTTGGCTAAACACGACGTACTGGGTTCGATGGCTCACATTACAATGCTTGAAACCATTGGTTTACTAACCAAAGACGAGCTGGCTAGCCTTCTTGCTGAACTGAAATCTATAGTTGAAATCATCGAAGCAGGAACATTCGAAATAGAAGCGGATGTAGAAGATGTACATTCTCAGATCGAACTCATGCTCACCCGTAAATTGGGCGATGTGGGCAAAAAAATACATAGTGGTAGATCAAGAAACGATCAGGTACTACTCGATTTAAAACTTTTTACCAGGGAACAGATAAGAACTACAGTAGAGTCAATCTCAGAATTCGTAGATATTCTATTACTCCAAAGCGACAAATACAAAAACGTACTCATGCCTGGCTATACGCATCTGCAAATAGCCATGCCTTCATCCTTTGGTTTGTGGTTTGGTGCTTATGCCGAAAGCTTGATCGATGATTTGCAACTGCTATTGGCAGCCTTCAAGGTTACCAATCGCAACCCATTAGGGTCGGCAGCAGGATATGGTTCATCGTTCCCCCTCAATCGTCAAATGACTACAGACTTGCTCGGGTTTGATTCTATGAATTACAATGTTGTATATGCCCAAATGGGTAGGGGTAAAATGGAGCGTACGGTAAGTTTTGCAATAGCAGGCATTGCGGCTACGCTATCCCGATTGGCTTTTGATGCTTGCATGTACAACAGTCAAAATTTTGCCTTCATAAAATTGCCTGACGAGTACACAACGGGATCGAGCATCATGCCTCACAAAAAAAATCCAGATGTATTTGAACTGACTCGTGCCAAATGTAATAAATTACAAGCTCTGCCTACCGAGATTACTTTGATGACAAACAACCTTCCATCGGGTTATTTTAGAGATATGCAGCTTATAAAAGAAATATTTTTGCCCGCATTTGACGAGCTTAACAATTGTATCTCAATAGTGGGTCGTATGCTAAACGAGATAGAAGTAAACCAACATATCATGGACGACCCTAAATACGCTTACTTGTTTAGTGTAGAAGAAGTCAATCGTCTAGTACTAGAAGGAATGCCTTTTAGGGATGCTTATAAAAAAGTAGGTTTGGATATTGAAAATGGAAATTTCGAGCCAAATAAAACTGTACGACACACCCACGAAGGAAGCATGGGGAACTTGTGCAACGATCATTTAGAAGTAATGAAACAAGAATTGATTAATCAATTCAATTTCGAAACAATAGAAAAAGCAGAAGTTGCATTATTAAAATCGACTAATTAATTGTAATCTGATTGCAGATATACTCTGACCAATGAAAACTACCGAAATAATAACCGTACGCATATCTGGACAAGACCGTCCAGGGGTAACCACCGCTCTTATGGCAATATTGGGGCATTACAATGCCACGATATTAGATATTGGACAAGCCAATATACACCATTCGCTCTCGTTGGCTATCATGTTTGAATCTGAAACCGAAAAATCGGGATATATACTCAAAGATTTATTATTCAAAGCTGATGAAATTGGGGTTAACATCCGATTTTCGCATGTACCCAAAGAAGATTATTCTACGTGGGTTAACTTACAAGGAAAAGACCGATACACGGTAACCATTTTGGGTAGAGAGCTAAATGCAAAACAAATATCAATTGTAACAAGTGTATTGCTAGAAAATAAACTGAATATCGAAAAAATAATCAGATTGACTTCTCGTATACCATTAAATGTATCGGATAGAGTAGGTAGGTCGTGTATCGAATTATCGGTACGTGGCACAATCGAAAACTTTAAAGAATTACAAAAAACGTTTCTCGACTTGTCTGCGAAATATCAGATTGACATTGCGTTTCAAGAAGAAAACATGTATCGCCGCATGCGTCGTTTGATCTGCTTTGATATGGATTCGACCTTGATTCAAACCGAAGTTATAGATGAGCTTGCCGATCGTGCTGGTGTAGGTGAAGAAGTTAGAGCCATAACAGAAGCTGCCATGCGAGGCGAAATAGATTTTTCTGAAAGCTTCAAGCGCCGTGTAAGCCTATTAAAAGGATTAGACGAGTCGGTTATGGAAGAAATAGCACAAAACCTACCTATAACAGAAGGTATGGCACGTCTAACTCGTATACTCAAAAAAGGAGGGTACAAAATGGCTATTCTATCAGGAGGATTTACCTATTTTGGAAATTACTTGAAAGAAAAATACGGTTTCGATTATGTATATGCAAACGAGCTGGAAATTGTAGACGGCAAATTGACGGGCAATTATATAGGCGATATAGTAGATGCAAAACGCAAAGCCGAGCTACTTAAATTAATAGCCCAAGTCGAAAAAGTTGATCTAAAGCAGACCGTAGCCGTAGGCGATGGTGCTAATGACTTGCAAATGCTGGCAACCGCAGGGTTGGGCATTGCCTTTCATGCTAAGCCTAAAGTTAAAGAAAATGCTCAACAATCGCTGTCAACAGTAGGTTTGGATGGTATACTCTACTTTTTGGGGTATCGAGACTCGATGCTAGAAGGCGAATAAAATAATCTAAGAATCAAAAAACTATTTTCAGTATCAATAACATATTGATGCTGATTTAGGACTTTTATTGTTTACTTTTGTTAGTACACATAAAACAAAAATAGGATCAGTCTGTTTATATGGATACCGAAAAACAAAATCTCCTTGACGATCGTTACTTGCGAATGGCTCAAATTTGGGCAGAAAATTCATATTGCATCAGACGTAAAGTAGGTGCATTGCTTGTAAAAGATCAGATGATTATTTCAGACGGATACAACGGAACTCCTTCTGGGTTTGAAAATATCTGCGAAGACGAAAATAATTTGACCAAACCCTATGTGTTACATGCCGAGGCTAATGCTATTAGCAAAGTAGCTCGCTCTCACAACAGTAGCCTATATGCTACCATGTATGTAACCACATCTCCATGTATTGAGTGTGCTAAACTAATCATACAAGCGGGTATCAAGCGGGTTGTATACTGCGACAAGTATCATAATATGGATGGCTGCGATTTGTTAGAAAGAGCTGGCATCGAAATTACATTCATCAATATATAATTTTTCGAGTTCTATGAGTTCACCTAAAACAAGATATTTCATTTGGCTTCCGTTGTGGGTTTCCTTAGGAATAATTATTGGTATTGTCATTGGCAATATATTTTCTATTTTCGACACAGGCAGCAAATCGACAAATATATTTAAAGGAGGAGGCAATAAATTTGATGCTGTACTACAATTTTTAGACGAAACATATGTAGACACCGTTAATACAGACGAGCTTGTTGAGCGTACGATTCCCACACTCATCTCGGAGCTTGATCCCCACTCTAGCTATATATCAGCTCAGGACATGTCGTTGATGGGCGACGATCTTGAAGGGCATTTTAGTGGCATAGGTGTACAGTTTGTACTACGCAATGACACCATAATGGTAGTAAGTGTGATACTTGGAGGCCCCTCACAAGCAGCGGGGGTACACCCTGGCGATCGCATCGCTTTTGTTAATGATTCGACATACACAGGCAAAGACATGACCAACGAAAAGGTTATGAGAGGGCTTCGTGGACAAAAAGGAACAAAAGTAAAACTAGGAATTAAACGTTTCAATACCCCAGCAATAGTAAATATCAGAGTCGAAAGAGGAGATATACCTGTCAATACAGTTGATATTTCGTACTCTCCTGCAAACAATATTGGTCTAATCAAGATTAATAAATTTGGAAGTACAACCTATCAAGAGTTTAAATCGGCACTCTCTAAATTGAAAAAAGAGGGACACAATTCTTTTATTATCGATTTACGCCAAAATACAGGCGGATATATGAATGCCGCCATCGAAATGATAAACGAATTTTTAGATAAAGACCAGCTGATTGTATATACCGAAGGACGTGCTTTCCCCAGAGAAGACACTTACGCTAATGGATCGGGGGGATTTAAAAAAGATCAGATAATAGTACTTATGGATGAAGGTAGTGCTTCTGCCAGCGAAATTTTTGCAGGAGCAATACAAGACAATGATCGAGGTCTGATTGTAGGTCGTAGATCTTTTGGAAAAGGACTGGTTCAAAATCAGCATAAGTTCAAAGATGGCTCGGCTCTACGCCTTACTATTGCACGCTATTATACACCTGCGGGGCGTAGTATTCAAAAACCTTACGAAATGGGAAAATCGGGCGACTATAATAAAGATTTGATGAACCGTTTTTTGCGTGGCGAATTAGATTCGCAAGATAGCATTAAGCAAGATAAAGAGCCTTTATTTCATACATTGGCAGGAAGACCTGTACATGGAAACGGGGGGATCATGCCCGATATTTTTATCCCCAGAGATACGATAGGTATCAATTCGTACTACATAACGGCTATCAATGAGGGTTTGATTTACGAAACTGCATTTGTGTATACGGACAATAATCGTAAACAGCTAGAAGGATTTAAAAATTGGAAAGAATTAGATCAGTATCTTTCAGGTCAGCCGCTATTGCAAAGCTTGATAAACTTGGCTGACAGCAAAGGAATACGCAACAGACCTTATTTGATAAACGAGTCAAAAGAACTTTTGATAACACAATTAAAAGCAAACATAGTACGCAATATTTTGGGCGATGAAGGGTATTATCCTCTGATACTGCAACATGATATTGTGTTGAAAAAAGCGATTGAACTATTACAACAAAAACAAGCATATCCCGATAACATCAAAAAACAAGGATATAAATAACAGCTATAAGACCAGTCGGACACATTGAATACGAGTAAAGCAAAAGATAAAATAAGAAAAGACCTTGCTGTCTTGAAAAATGCGTATACGCAACAGAATCTTCTCAAAATGTCGGAAGAAGTTTTTTCGGTATTAGAAATCACTGGAATATTTAGTGAAGCCTCGCATATATGTATCTATAACTCGATGAGAGACGAAGTACATACACACGAGTTCATCAAAAAATGGATGCCTGAAAAAGTATTTTACCTGCCTGCTATTGTTAACAATACAATCGTTTTGCGTAAAATAGATACCAACACAGTATTCGAAAAATCGAGTATAGGGGTAGATGAACCCATTGGTGAGAACTTTATGAACTATGCCAAAATAGATTTAGCCATTGTACCAGGGCTTGCTTTTGACCGAAAGGGAAATCGCCTAGGCAGAGGCAAAGGCTATTACGATCAGTTTTTGCCTAAAATTAAAGCACCTAAAATAGGGGTATGCTTCGATTTTCAATTAATAGACCAAGTACCTATTGACGAATGGGATGTGAAAATGGATATGCTTGTATCCGAGAATGACCTTATTTGGTAATCAAAACTTACCCGTTTCTTTAGACCAGTAACCTTAAATTAATATACGATGATGTACACGCAACGATTTTTTTGTGGTCTGCTTTCTTTTATCCTGTTAACGACAACTATATTTGTAGGATGCAAAAGTAACACGCCTGTTGACCCTCCAAAGCCTTATGGTGTATTGCCATCAGATGAACAAATTGAATGGCAAAAAATGGAATACTACATGTTTATCCATTTCGGACCAAATACGTTTACAGATGTAGAATGGGGAAATGGTAAAGAGAACCCAAAAGTATTCAACCCTACCGATCTTGATTGCCGTCAATGGGCAGCAACTGCCAAAGCTGCTGGAATGAAAGCAATTATTATAACAGCCAAGCATCACGATGGCTTTTGTTTATGGCCTAGTAAATATAGTACACACACCGTTCGTGAAAGTCTTTGGAAAGAGGGTAAAGGTGATATTCTGAAAGAACTGTCCGAAGCTTGCAAAGAATATGGCTTGCAATTTGGCGTTTACCTTTCGCCTTGGGATCAGAATCATCCTTCGTATGGAACACCAGAATATAATACAATATTTGCCAATACCCTTGATGAGGTGCTGGGCAATTATGGTGAAATATTTGAACAATGGTTTGACGGTGCCAATGGCGATGCCAACCATCCAGGCAAAAAACAAGTGTATGATTGGGATATGTTTCACAAAGCTGTATACAAAAAACAACCCAAAGCTATTATATTTAGCGACATAGGCCCCGGATGCCGTTGGATGGGCAATGAACGAGGTGTAGCAGGCGAGACTAACTGGTCGAGATTGGATATTGAAGGCTTTCAACCTGGATTGGGAGCTCCACCAACTGATACATTGAATACGGGTAACATCTACGGCAAGGCATGGGTACCTGCCGAAACGGATGTATCCATCCGTCCAGGGTGGTTTTATAGCCCAACTACCAACGATAAAGTAAAATCGGTAGATCATTTACTCGATATTTATCATACATCAGTCGGGCGAAATTCGAATTTGCTATTGAATGTACCTCCTGATAGAAGAGGAAAGATACATCCGAATGATTCGACCCGATTGGTAGAATTTAAGAAAGCAATAGATGCTATTTTTGAAAACGATCTTACTAAAGATGCCAAAGCAACTGCTTTGGAAACAAGGGGGAAATCGACCACGTATGCACCAAGCAATCTGTTGGATAACAACTACGACAGCTACTGGACAACGAATGATAATAAACTAACGGCATCGGTAGAAATAGAATTAAAACAAGCCACAACTTTTAATCGGGTTTTGCTACAAGAATATATTCCATTAGGACAACGCATTGCCCAATTTAATATTGAGGCTTGGATCAATAATCAATGGCAAACCATCAGTTCGGGTACAACTATTGGCTATAAACGCATTTTGCGGTTTCCATCAGTAACCTCCTCTAAAATCCGAATCAATATTCAAAACGCATTGGCTTGCCCTATAATAAGTAAAGTAGGTTTGTTTATTGCACCCGAAAAACTTTCTGCGCCAATCATCAGCAGAAACAAGGCAGGCATGGTATCGATACTTTGCGATACTACCGATCCGCTTATCTATTATACTACGGATGGCAGTATACCGAGTAATGGGTCGAAATCTTACCAAGGCGAATTCTCATGTCCCGATGTAGCAACCATAAAAGCCGTAGCACTGATAGAGAATGGTAAGCAAAAAAGCGAAATCATCTCGGCTACTTTTGATATTGCCCCTACAAAATGGAACGTTATAGCTCCCCTATCCGAAGGTATTGAACACATTATAGATGGCAACGACAACTCGTTTGCTTCTATCAAAAACAAAGATGCTATTGTTATAGACTTTGGCGAAACTATACCGTTAAAAGGTTTTAGCTATCATCCGTTGAGTAACGAACAGACTAATCATATATATAGATATGATGCCTATACCAGCAACAATGGTACTGACTGGAATAAGATAAAAGCAAATGCCACGTTTGATAACATCAAAAATAACCCTATCAAACAAGTTGTACTATTTGATAAAACAACATCGGCTCAATTTATAAAAATAGTGGCTTTAGAAACAAGCAATAAACAAAATAGCTACCCAGTAGCAGAAATTGGAATAATTACTAGATAAGAATAATAGCCGAGAAATAAAAATGGCTGATAAATATTTATTTATTAGCCATTTTTGTATAGAAGAAACATGTAATTATCCTACTTTCGAGAATTGTTTATCACTATTTATCATTAACTTATCGAACGAGGCTGCCACATTACGTACAAAAGGCGTAGCATCGGGCTTGATTCTAATATATTGCTCATCAAAATCAATAATACCATCTTGGGCAAATTGCAGTAAAGCAACCTCATCATAATGAATGGTGGCTTTTATTTCATCTACTGACAAACCTAAATAATCGCTCAAATCGCCCCAGCAAATTTCGTAGTTACACATCAAAGTATTTATTACTTCTCTTGTTATTTGCTCGGTCTCTGTCAACATATACCCTTTTGATACAGGCAATATGCGAGTATCCAATATGTTGATATAATCCTCTACACTCTTCGTGTTTTGACTATAAGCGGTGGTTAATTGGCTAATACCCGTAGTGCCAAAAGCATATACCTGCCCTGTGGTACGACGTGTACAGTATCCTTGAAAATTACGATGTAATGTTTTGTCCTGCTGTGCTGTATACAACTCATCATTGGGTAGCACAAAATGATCAAGACCAATAGACTTGTACCCCGCATCTATCATTATTTGCTTAGCTGCCTCATACATCTCATTTTTTCCTTTAGGCGTAGGTAAGCCTAAATCTTCGAGTTTCAGTTGTGCCGAATTTACCCATGGAACATGTGCATACGAAAATGTTACCAACCGATCTGGTTGCATTGCCACAGCTCGGCATATACTATTACCAAAAGACTTACTGTCCTGTAAAGGTAAGCCATAAACAAAATCAAGATTCACGGATACTCCCCTACTCTTCAACAGATTGACAACATCTTCGACTGGCATACGAGATGGCTTTCGATTTACCTCTTTCAGTACATCCTCATCAAAATCTTGAATACCTAAACTGATGCGATTAAATCCTGCATCTACCAGTTCGTTATAATATGCCTCATCGAGGTATCCAGGATGACATTCAATAGCTATTTCACACTCATCTATAGTCTCAAAATCGGCAAGAAGCATATCATTTATTTCTTTCAATACACTTACAGGCTGAGACGTAGGGCTTCCACCACCATAATGTATTTGAGCCACTTTACGATTTTTTTTCAACAAGGGTAATACCATCCGTATCTCCTGTTTCAAAGCCTCCATATAAGCTTCTACTACAGCTTTGTCTTCCATCAGCAAGGCATTGCACCCACAGTAATAACACATTTTGTAACAAAACGGTATATGAACATAAAACGAAATATGCTCAGCACCCATCACATTGGAATCTGCAATTGCGATACGATAAGCTTGTCTGCTAAATGTATCTTGAAAAAAATTAGCAGGAGGATAACTTGTATAGCGAGGCACAGCCACGTTATATTTGGTCAACATGTCTTGATTCATCGTTTTTTTCGTTTTTAAAAATGAGAAGAATATATAAAAGAGAAATACTAGCTATACAAATTTCGAATAAAAACAGTGTCGAATAACCATAACTTCCAGCTAGCTTTCCTGCAATAGCAGCCACAATCATTCCACTGAGATGTGTAATAACGGTTTGCAATGTAAAATCGGTGCCTTCGTAGCCATCTCTTACACAATACATGGCTGTGGTATATACTACAATAGTTGCCAGACCATAGCTAAACCACAACAGAGCAATACCAATATACAAAGACATTGTATCAATGGTAAAATGGGTTTGGAGTAGATAAAAGTACGTAACAGTAAGCAGTATGGAAACTGCAAAAATGATACGAGGAAAAAACAATCCGCATCTACGCACAATAAGTCCACCGAGAAGCGAACCAATACAACCTATAGATGTTCCAACAATCCCTGACATAACACCAATCTCTTTAATATTATAACCATAATCGACCAACAGAGGTCGCAACATGGCTAAACAACCGACTAAACCAGCATAGTAAAGAAACAAAAAAATAATTTGTTTCCAAATAGCTTTCTGCTTAAAAAAACCAAAAAGATCGTCTGGGTGGGGTGGCTTATACACTTTCTTCTCCGGTAGTTCGGTATTATTACCATCTCTGAAAAAAAATAATGGGATGATGGCAATAAGTACAAATAGTGCCAAATAAGGTAGCAGCTGATTCCAGCCCAAGTGATTGTAAAGTAGTAGTAAAAAACCGCTGCCCAACATTGCTCCTCCAAAACTACCTAACGACTGCATGCTGTTTACCATACTTTTATCTTCTTTACCAAACGATAATACTGCCAAAGCATCTGTAGCTATGTCTTGAGTGGCAGATGCCATAAAAGCAAAAATGATGAGCATGACAATGGTATACATGTCGGTCTGAAGATCAAGAAACGATATACCTAAGATAATAACTGCATACACAAGTTCAGCCGAAAATATCCAACGCTTATAGTCTGCTACACAATGGCTACTACGATCGATAGCTGGCGACCAGATAAATTTAAGTATCCAAGGGAGTTTGAGAAATTGTAGTAGACCTATTACTTCGAGTGAGTAATCTTGCTGACGCATCAATACGGGAAGAATGGTAGAGAAAAAACTCATTGGTATAGATTGTGCAATATACAAACATAAAAATGTTCCTAATTTTGCCCCTCTTTGCATATCTCTATTCATCCTTTGTATATCTGGCTATTTTGAAAATGCTAAGTTACAAAAAATAGCTCTTTATAATAAAAAAACTCACCTACATTTATTGACGTGCTCAATGATTGATAGATAAAAATAATTAGTCGCCCCTTAATAAGTCGAACTAGGATATAATTTATAAAACATACTTTCCAGTATTATTTCAATAATATGGGCAAGTATCTTTTTGTAGATGTTCATCCTCCTTTTGAAGTTAAAAGC
>JBDLTH010000074.1:0-2700 GCA_039799165.1 Bacteroidota bacterium | reverse complement strand
TTTTTGTAGCGTTTCTACTATTTTTTCGTAATTTGCATTGAAGTTGTTCATATATTTATTAATGCACCACGGGTTTCCTTATTGTTTTAACAATTTTAAATTAATCTAGACAACTTCAATACCAAATTTAAATAGTTACTCAGAGTAGAGTGTTTAAATTGTATTTATTTGCTTTTTAGCAAATAAATACAACGGATTGACAATCAAATAAAATTAAATAATCAAAATAATCATTTTAAGAATATCAGTAGTAGTTATAAAAAAAAACTATAAGAGTGTTTTAGTTGTCTATTTGTTCCGCTCCTTCTAAATAAAATTGCTAATTTTGTACGTAATAACAAATTAAATTATACAAAATATCATGAATCTTTCGCACATCGAACATCTTGGTATTGCTGTGAAAAGCATCGAGGAAAGCCTTCCTTATTATGAAGGTGTATTAGGTCTGAAATGTTACAATATTGAAGTTGTAGAAGACCAAAAAGTAAAAACTGCTTTTTTAAAGGTTGGGCAGACCAAAATAGAGTTGCTAGAACCAACAAGTCCTGAGAGTACAATCGCTAAATTTATTGAGAAAAGAGGCGAAGGAATACACCATATTGCGTTTGCAGTAGATAGTGTAGCCTCAGCATTAGCTGAAGCTGAAAGCAAAGGTGTACAACTCATAGATAAAGCCCCTCGTGCTGGAGCTGAAGGACTAAATATAGCTTTCTTGCATCCAAAATCTACTTGCAGTGTGCTTACTGAGTTTTGTGAGCATCCTAATAAATAAGACATATATTGAAAGGACTTTGTACTGCATTTGCAAGTTGAGTCCTTTTATTATTTGTGAATAATAACGAATTTTGAATTTAAGAATCTAAATAAAAAAACATGAGCCAACTTGAAAAAGTAAAAGAGCTTATCGAACTTCGTGAGAAAGCCCGTATTGGGGGTGGAGAAAAAAGAATCGAAGCTCAACATGCAAAAGGAAAGTATACAGCCCGTGAACGTATTGCTATCGTTTTAGATGAGGGTAGTTTTGAAGAGTTCGATATGTTTGTAGAACACCGTTCCACAAACTTTGGAATGGAAAAGCAAACATTTTTAGGCGATGGAGTTGTTACAGGGTCAGGAACGATCGGAGGTCGTCCAATTTACATTTTCGCTCAAGATTTTACGGTGATCGGAGGGTCGTTATCTGAGACGATGGCGATGAAGATCTGTAAAGTTATGGACATGGCACTAAAAATGGGAGCTCCTTGTATCGGCATTAACGATTCGGGCGGAGCACGTATTCAAGAAGGAGTAAATGCCTTGGCTGGCTATGCCGAAATCTTTCAACGTAATATTATATCATCGGGAGTTATCCCTCAAATATCGGGAATCTTTGGTCCTTGTGCTGGAGGTGCCGTATATTCGCCAGCCCTAACTGATTTCAATATTATGACCGAAGGCACATCATACATGTTCCTTACGGGTCCCAAAGTAGTAAAAACAGTAACAGGCGAGGATGTAACCCAGGAAGAATTGGGTGGAGCAAGTGTGCATACGACCAAATCGGGTGTAGCTCATTTTTCAGTAGAGAACGAAGACGATGGTCTAGCACTTATACGTCATCTATTGAGCTTTCTACCATCTAACAATATGGAAGAAGCCCCTCGTGTAGCGTGTACCGATCCTATTGCTCGTATGGATGACTTACTGAATGAAATTATACCAGACAATCCGAACAAGGCTTATGATATGTATGAAGTCATAGGAGCAGTTGTGGATAATGGCGAATTCTTAGAAGTACATTCAGCATATGCTAAAAATATGATCGTCGGCTTTGCCCGATTCAATGGACAATCAGTAGGTATTGTAGCCAATCAACCTAAATATATGGCTGGTGTATTGGATATTAACGCATCACGCAAGGCAGCTCGTTTTGTACGTTTCTGTGATGCCTTCAATATTCCATTAGTAACATTGGTAGATGTACCTGGTTTCCTTCCAGGAACAGGCCAAGAATATGGTGGTGTTATTGTACATGGTGCTAAACTTCTTTACGCATATGGCGAAGCCACTGTACCTAAGGTAACCGTAACACTTCGTAAATCGTATGGTGGAGCTCATATTGTGATGAGTTGTAAACAACTAAGAGGCGACTTAAACTACGCATGGCCTACTGCCGAAATTGCGGTTATGGGTGCTGATGGAGCAGTAGAGGTTCTTTACGCTAAAGAAATTAAAGCCGATCCTGATCCTGTAAAGCAAGCCGAAGCTACTGCTGCTAAGAAAGAGGAATACAACAAGTTGTTCTGCAATCCGTATAATGCAGCACGTTATGGATATATAGATGATGTTATTGAACCCCGCAATACTCGTTTTAGAGTGATTCGTGCATTGGAACAATTGAGAACAAAAAGAGTAGTAAATCCTGCTAAAAAGCATGACAACCTACCGCTATAATCTTTTTAAAAACAAGAAACAATGAGCGATATTAACAATGAAATCTTGGCTGCAATAAGCATGGCTCTCTATGATTTGCAGGATGAGGTACATGATGTAGAAAGCAATGTGTTAACAATACAAAGACCAGTGCAAGATTATTTGCCTTGGGCTTCGAAAGCATTGATGCTAACACAACGTCCCACAAGAAAGTAAATAAACACATAAGAACGTATGAAAAAGTTTAAATACAAAATAAACGGTAACGAATACGAGGTTGCTGTAGAC
>JBDLTH010000073.1:0-2637 GCA_039799165.1 Bacteroidota bacterium | reverse complement strand
CCATATTTATCAAACACATCTCTATGTATAAATGTAGCCTGATGTAGCATGGTATTCACAAACATATCGTAGAGTGTAACATCTCGGTTTCCTAAATTAGTCCAAATCTGTTGCCTATCTCCATAATCGCAAATTTGCACTGTACGAATTAAGGGTAGGGTATATGTTTGGTTGAATATTTTACTCAAAACATCGCTCCCAGCATACGTATCGCCAGAGTTTAAGAAGTGCAGATACTCGCCTTTTGCCACAGCAATACCTTTATTCATTGCATGATAAACGCCCTTGTCGGGTTCGCTTATCCAATAGCTTATTTTATCCGAATAAGACATGATACAATTTTTGCTATCGTCGGAAGATCCTCCGTCGATAACAATATACTCATAGTCGTCAAAATCTTGTTTTACAACGCTCTCCATTGTGCGAAGTAATCCTTCTGCATTGTTGTACGAAATTGTAATAACAGATATTTTAGTCATTCGTTTCTAGCTAATATTTTCTTATATATCTGAGCTGTTTGCAAAGCACTCTTTTCCCACGAGAATTGTTCTAATCTTTTAGATCCTTTATCGATCATCTCATTACGTAATGTTTTATTATCCAATATGCTAATAACAGCATGTCTGAGATCTTGATGAGATTTGGTATCGAAAAATAGTCCAGCCTCTCCAGCTACTTCGGGGAAGCAACTGCTATTGGCTAAAACCACAGGGCATTTGGCTTGAAATGCTTCGAGTATTGGTATTCCAAAGCCTTCATAATACGATGGGTATATAAATAGCTGTGCTGATGCGTATAATCCGTACATCTCTTTATCGTCAACAAATATTATTTTCATTTGACTAGCTATGCCTAGTGAATTGAAATAGTGCAGCTCTTCACTCGAAAACTTATCGCCTGTGCATACAATGTGCAGCTCTTTTCTTTGATGTAGAATAGGTTGTACAGCAGCAACAAAGAACAAAAAATTTTTGTAGCCCATGCGTCTGTCCCCTACATATAGCAAGTAGTGCTTTGGTAAATTGAGGGGTTTATCGGAGTTTTCTTGTAGCGATGCTCCATGATATGTTATTGAAATTTTATCAGCAGATGTGCCAAATACATTTATAATATCTTTTTTTGTATTTTCAGATACTGCAATTATGTGTGTGGCATTGTCAACGAGTTTTTTCTTTCGTTTTATAAATTCAGGACTATTTATAAATTCAGGATACATCTCAATAATCATATCATGTACAGTGAGTACATAGGGTTTGTTGCCTATATGATCGAGATAATAATCGTCAAAAAATGTGGGATGAAAAATATCAAAATCTTTTGACTTCAGTTTTTTAATAGTCTGTTGTTGATTGATTTTATATAAATCGGGATATCTATCCGGAAACATATTTGCTAGATAAGCAAATAATCTTTTTTTACCTCTGAAGTTTACCTGAGGTAAGAAGTGATTGTAGGTAATGAGTTGATCTTTCCAAACAAAAGGGGTATCTAAGTTTTTCAAATATTCATTGAAAGAGTACTCTACTGATACATCAGCTTCAATATCAGAAGGTAAATGTCGTATAATCTCCGAAAAATAGCGAGATACTCCACCTATTCTTTGGTGTTCGAATATTTGATGATCGTATAGTACTTTCATTGTTTATTTTATTCTTGTAATTTATAACCAAATTTCTCAATGAAAGGTTTCCAGAAACTAAGATTATATTTAGCCCAAGCATGACAACCAAAGGGTAATTTGTTTTTATTTTCTTGATACAAATATTCAGGAGATTGTTCAAATGAAAACCCCATTCCTTCGTCAAAATTAGGCGTTTTTATTGTTACTCTAGTATACAAAAATTTACTTGACCATATAACATCCTCATTGCTTCGTTGTTGATTGTCTGTAATTGAGGTGTTTACTGTTTTGGGATCATACCCCAAACTTTTTAGGAAGAAATTAATATTATTTTGAAAACCAATGGACAAAAGAGCATAGTAGATGTAATATTTCGATCTTGATAATTTTCGAGCTTCTAGTAATATCTTAATATCAGAGGATTTCCTTAAGGGATACTTCCAATTGAGCACGCGTAAAAAAGAATCTACTTTTCGAAGAGAAAATCCACCATTTCCGTTATACCAAAAAGGTCTATCTTCGGCATAGCTCATATAATGTGCAAACAAGGGTGAGCCAATGTAGTCATAACCTTTTTGTGTCCAATATTCTAACTCATCGTGAAATACAAAACAATCGAGCTGATAAATGAGTATATAATTGAATCTTTCGAGTCGTTGGTAAAAATCCTTACTCAACATCAGAAAGTTGTAACCAGTAATGTTAGAAAAATAAATAGAGCTAAAATATTCTATCGTATATGAGACTTTATATTCTTTTAGCCTATCTACGTAATAATCGATATTTAACTTAGAGTGAGTTACAATACTAAAGGCATGTTTCTTCCCCAATATGCAAAGAGCTTGCAGAAATGATATCTCTTCAAATGGTGAAGGAGTTGATTTATATATTGGAATTACGATCGAATTCATTTTTTTATTGCATACTTTTTAAATATACCACTCATGGTTGATTTGCATAGCGAGAACCATCGGTACACACCCACTAGTTTTACTAATTTTTTATTAAATAGTACC
>JBDLTH010000072.1:0-9814 GCA_039799165.1 Bacteroidota bacterium | reverse complement strand
TCCCTGATCCATCTATTGTAGATAAAGGATTTTATCTGCCTAATTTAACCCAAGAGGAGATGCTAGATTTCGCCCCTTCTTCAGATGGAGTAATTATTTTTAATAAAGATACTCAAACCTTTATGACTTTTAAAGCTAATCAATGGATAACTCTTACAGACTCAAATGTTGGTTCAATTATTATTCCTAGTAGTGATTCTATTCCAGTTAATCCAGAATAAGGACAAATATATTTGGATACTACCTTGGAACAATTAAGAGTTTTCTATATGGGTCAGTGGTCAGCTATACCAAGAGTGATTGTTTAATCAAATTTGTAGAAAAAACATATGAATCCAGCGGTTTTAAATTATTTGCAAAGTCAGCAACAACCAAATCAGATGAATATGGAGCAAGCACCACAACAGCAAGCTCCATATAATCCTTTTGATTCTGGTATTAGTAAAGCCATCTCAAGCGCAAGAGAATCACTTGGGATGACCGATAAGCAGCAAGAAAAAGCCCTTAGAAGGTCAATGCTTACTTTTGGCGATAATATAGCTCAGCAACCTAAACAAAAAGGCTTCTGGAATAATTTTGGTTCAGTCGGAAAAGCTTTATCTCCTGCGATAATGGCGCATGATGATGCAGAAGATGCAGCATTAACTCAAAATAATGCTCTTGCTAATCAGATGTTGGCTTATCAGGCCGCAGAACAAAATAGACAGTCTCAAGAAGAAGAAAAGGCGTGGAGAAGACAACATGCAGAAGCGCAGCTTGGAGAGCAAAGACGCGCTCATGATATGGCTAATTCTAGAGTTAATGCGAAGACATCCAGCATTGGAGGTGGTCAAAAAGGTCATGGGAAGTTATCTGAAAATGATCTTGAAAAAACTCTAAATATGGCTGAGCAAACTATCGATGAAGTTGGTGACAAAGGTTTTAGAGGAAGGTCAGCTAATTTTTTTGATAAATTCGTGCCTGGAGGAATTAGATTAAATGAAGATCAATCTAAGATCAATACGCTCGGAGATATACTTAAAGGCAAATTATTTAACAGCTGGGGATACAGGAATCAAGCTGAATTCGAACATGTTCCTACCATTTCATCAACTAACCCACCAGAAGTGAATAAAGCGATCATCAAACAGCTAAAAGAGATTCTTTTGGATCAAAATAACGAAGAACCAAGTGACCAAGGAGAAAGTGGCCAAAATTTTATACTTATGCAGGATCAAAACGGCCAACAAATTAAAATTCCTGCTAATGATGAGCGGGCTATTGAGGATGCGATCAAGGATGGTTTTAATGAGGTCTAAAAATGAGTAAATCTTATGACAAATATAGAGTAAAAGTTTCTCAGGATTTACCAGTAAAATCTTATGATAAATATAGGATTCAATCTCAAAAACAAGAAGAAGGTGATTCATGGGGTGCTCTTCTAGGTAAATCAGCGTTAAAAGGACTAGGTTCTATTGCTGATCTTCCTAATCTAGCTGCACAAGGAATAGAAGGGTTATCTAGAGGCCAAGCCGAATCAGAAAGAAGAAAAATGGCTTTAATGGGGTATCCTGGTTCAGACATAGAAACTCCCCAAATTAATACTTTGAGCTCTCGTGTTCCGACTTATAGTGGTGCAAGACAATATATAAAAGAAAGAACAGGTTTTGATTTAGAACCTAAACCTAGAACTGGCGGACAAAGAGTGGCATCGCATGCTGCTGAGTTTGCCGGTTCATTAGGGCCATGGGGTTGGTTTGGTAAAGGAGCTGGTGCATTGAATGCCGCAAAATTAGCCCGCACAGGAGCTGCTATTGGCGCAACTAGTGGAGCGTTGCAAGAAGGCGGAGTTGATCCATTAGTTGCTGATCTTGGATCGGCATTTGCTTTGCCAACAGCTGCAAGAGGAATTTCAAGTTCTATAAAAGGAACTGGCAATTTATTAAACAGATTTACCAAAAGTGGTCAAGAAAAAGCTATAAAGAGTGCTGCAAGTGATATTCTAAAAGAAAAAGTAGGCGAAAAAAATATTCCAAGAGTACTTGAGAATTTAAATGCTCCCACTCCTTTTAATACTAAGCTTAATACTGCCGAACTAGCTCAAAATACAGGTATTTCAGGCCTTCATAGAGCTTTAGCCCCTAACATTCCGGCTATTGCAGAAAAGGAAGCTATTACCGATAGCATTATCAACAGACAATTAAATCAATTATCGCCTCAAATAGGTTTAGAACCGACCCAGCAAGGAGAAGCTATTAGAAATTATTTGTTTGGAGAATTGAAAAACAGAAAACAAGCCAGAACAAATGTTACAGAGCCTCTTTATCAAGAAGTAAATAAACTGAAGCAAGGTATTGATCTTCCAAATACACAAGCTTTTCTAAAAAGAGAAGGTGAATTTGCAAAAGGAGATATAAAAAATAATCTTAATTATGTTGAAGATATCATTAGAAGTAATGCGGTATCTAAAGGTGAGGCGCGAGGTTTTGATAAGTTATACGGTAATTTGGGACAAGGGGCACGATCAAAGCTTCAAAAAGAGGTTTTAGGTCAACCTGTACCAGCTGAACTAACAAACGCTTTAAAAGACATCTCTGGAAGAATTGGCGCAGCTAAAAAATCCGGTAATAATGAAGTGGTACGAGCTTTGTCGGAAGCCAAATCTAATATTCTTGCAGACATGGCCCAAATACCCGAGGAAGCAATAGCACGGTCTGCTTATGCTAAGTTATCTAAACCCGTTTCCGCTATCGAAAAAGAACCATTATTAGGAAAGATTGTTAAACAAGATACTTTTGGCCAGGAGTTTTTAACTTCTCCAGAGCAAATCCCCGACATGATATTGCGTGGTAGTTTAAATAATACAAAGGCTTTAATGGCCGAAGTAGGAAAAGATAAGAAAACTATTGATATGATAAGAGGCTCTGTAGTTGATAAGTTATTAAACACTTCTGAACTTGCTTCAGCTAATGCGCTAGGACAACAGAATCTTTCATATAACAAAGTAAATAATTTTTTAAAAAAACACAAAGGAAAGCTTCAATATATTTTTGATGAAAACCAGGTTAAGGTTTTAGATGATGTGAAAAACGTTTTAAAAAGGCGTAATATGGTTGCAACGGTAGGGAGAGCTGTTGGTTCTAACACCCAGTCGCAAACTACTCTTTTAGAAAATCTTACTAACCCTGTAAAACAATCTATCGGGAAGAAAATTATAAATAAAATACCGGGTGGGAAATATTTAACGCCAGTATATGAGTTATCTAAAAATTATGAAAAGCAACAAATAACACGTCTATTAGAACAAGCGTTGCTAGAGCCTGACATGGCTAAGTTGCTCTTAACCCCTGTAAGTTCTATTAAAAATGAGGCGAGTTTAAAGTCAATTCTAACAAAGGTTGGCATTCCTACAACAGCTTACTCTTTAAATAGCCAAAGACAAAGAGAGGAAAAATAACATGAATTATAATTCTCTAGGTCTTCAAATACAAAATTACTCAAATAGAACTGACCAATTTTTTATCGATCAGATTCCTGATTTTATTAATCAAGGAGTGAATAGAATTTATTCAGAAGCAAAAAGTATAGGATTTGAAAAAGTTTTAAACGGGAACTTGGTATTAAACAATCCATTACTAGCAAAGCCAGCGGATTGGAAAGAAACAGTTAGCTTTAGTATAATTGATGATAGATTAAATCCAGCTCCTACATCTTTTTTACTACTAAGAAGTTTAGAGTTTTGTAAAAGCTATTGGCCAAAATCAGTGCTAACAGGAACGCCAGAATTTTATGCTAATGCATTAGAGTATAATAATTTTTTCTTTGCGCCTACCCCTGATTACGCATATCCACTGCAATTGATTTATCTTGCACTGCCTTTATTTAATGCTCGAAACCCTGAAAACTTTTTAACTTTAAGATATCCGAGTTTGCTTTTATATGCTTGCCTGCTTGAAACAATACCATTTTTAAAAGACGATGAGCGTGTGCAGGTGTTTGAAGCTTTATATAGTCGTGCTTTGCAGAGCGTAAACAAAGATGCACAAAAACTTTACACTGATCGTATTTCAAAGAGGGATAAAGACTAATGACAGCTAATCTTTACCCATTAATATATAGCCCTGGTATTCAAAGAGACGGGACTCAGTTTCAATCTGAGTATTGCCTTGATGGACAATGGATTAGATTTCAACGGGGAAAAGTCAAAAAGATAGGAGGAATGAAAGGGGCTCGTACCATATATGGAGCTGAGAGAGTTACTAATTTAACAATTTTTCCTTGGGAACGAGGGGGAATTTTAATTTTTCTTTGTAGTGAACAAGGGCTTGCTGCCCAAATTAATTCCCCTGATTGGGCATTCGCAGCTAATAATAATTTATTAAATGATAGATTCCCTCCAACAGTTTTGTGGGAGACGGAAACTGTTATTGACAAAGGATCTCGTAAAGCTTTCGTAGTATTTATGAAAACTAATAATGCGCTTGATATAACCCAGAATTCTGCATCTGAGTTTTTTACAAAAGAAATTAATCAAGCCCTTAATGGCCCGGTCGAACGGGATGTTCTTCAGGGAGTAAATCCTCTAATTAATGGCGGTTTATGTTTTGCCGCTCCTTATCTTTTTTTATACGGCTCTAACGGTCTGGTTCAATATAGCCAATCAGCTAATCCTTTTGTTTTTGCAGGAGCGGATAGCGGGGCTTTGACAATATCAAATGACAAAGTGATTTATGGTCGTCCAATTCGGGGCGGTTCTAATAGCCCTTCTCTTCTTTTTTGGACATTATCCTCTGTAGTACGAGTGACAAACGTAGGGGGTGACGCCGTACTTTTTAAAAGTGATACGATATCTACCAGCTCGTCTATTTTGTCTAGTAAATGCGTAGTTGAGTATGATGGGTTATTTTTCTGGCCTGGGACTGATAGATTCTTTGTTTATAACGGCATTGTTCAAGAAATGGATAACCGAATGAATCTAAATTATTTTTACGATAATATAGATATGGAAAGACGCCAGCAAGTTTTTGGCGTAAAGAATACAAAATATGGTGAAATATGGTGGTTTTACCCAGTAAGAGGAGTTGCTGGCGCTAATTCAAGAGCCATTGTTTATAACAAAAGAGAGAACTTTTGGTACGACACGGCTATTTCCAGAACTGCCGGCGCATTTTCTCCAGACTTTGGTTTTATGAGTACTTATGGACCTGCTCTTGTTAATCCCTACGATGGCCAAAATAATCTTTGGAGACATGAATTTGGAGTAGTGCAAGATGAGGCAGAAGGAAACGGTAGAAATATAGTTCCTATTCCTTCATCTTTTACTACTCCTATATTTTCATGGGTAGCATTTCCACCCAAACCAAACAGAGGTTCAATGCCCTCTCAATTCATTAATAGATGGGTAGATTTGCAAAGGATAGAACCTGATTTTGTAATTACAACTGGACAACCAGATAGATTTGAGGTTCTAGTTAATACGCAAGAATATGCTCAAAGTCCAGTAGTTACTAGTGCACCGGTACAATTTTCAAGGGATACAGGCAAACTTGATATGAGAGTGCAAGGGCGCAATATGAGCCTTACATTTAGATCGATAGATAATTTTGAAGTTGGGCACATAATACTATTACTCGGTATGGGGGATGCAAGATAATGTTAGTAATTTGGCCAGAGTATATAACTTTAAACAATTGGGCGGCTGCTTTAGTAGCTGATCGCCCTAATGCATTTCTACCCCTTCTACAAGATGAAAATAAATGGCAAGAATGGGGAGCTGCTGTAGTTGGAACTGGTGTTTTTACACGTAGCGGTGTTCCTTCGCCGTTTTCTATTGTTCAAGGAGCTAAAAAAGAAGACTTTAAGGAATGGCAAGAATGGGCGAAGGTCGTCTATTTAATTGTTAATAATGAATCTAATACAGAAGAGGGTCAAAATGTTTGATACAAGATTTAATAATGGTTATCAAAATACAGTTATGCCATTAAATACAGATACATATCTTAATCAAATGCCGCAAAATTCTTATGGGCAGAATCCTTATGCTCAAGGGAGTGTACTATCTAATATGATGAGTAATAATGCTCCTTATCCCACTCCGCCATCTCAATCATTTCCTGCTGCTAATATGCAAAATCCCAATAAGGTAAGTTATGCTGATGGCGGAGCTGTGAAAAAGAAAAAAAATAAAGCAGAAAATAGCCCTTATCCAATGTTAGCTGAGATGATTAGAAAACAAGGAAAGGGTGAAGATACTATATTAGCTCATATTAACCCGCTAGAAGCCATGATATTGAAAGATCTAGGGGGCAGTGGTACTATTAATCCTAAAACTGGATTGCCACAATTTGGGCTTTTTTCTAATCCCAAGAAATGGCTAAAAAGTGTAGTTGGACCAGCGGCAGGCGTTGTATTAGGTAATATGATTTTGCCAGGAGTAGGCGGAATGATAGGTGGTGCATTAGGAGGTGCAGCAGGATCAAAAGTACGAGGTAGGAAGGATGCAGGACAATCAGCTCTTCGAGGGTTTGGTATGGGTGCGGCTGTCCCAACATTAGCTAGTTTAGTTGGTAGTGGATTGAGTTCTTTGGGAGCGGGTGGTGTAGGATCTACTTTAAGTCAGTACGGAACTAAGAATGCTATATTACCTTCTTTAGGTTTAGGCAATATGTTTGGAGGCGAAAGTAGGGCAAGTAACCTGGGCGATTATATGGGTGGAAGTAGCTCACCTCAAAATGCACTTGTTTCTAATATTGCTACACCTCAAGGAGAAATGGGTTTTACTGATAAACTGCTAGGAAACACTAAAGACTTTCTGACTAAACCTAAAAATCTTTTAACTTTAGGATCACTTGCTGGATCATTTATGAACCGACCAAAAGAAAAGAAAGAAAAAACACCAGAACAACTAGCGGATGAACAAAAACGTTTAGAAAGGGCACTTAGATTAAGCCCTGCTGATAGAGCTGGTATGGAAGCTAATTTGCTGGCAGAAGAACAGATGAGAAGAAGGATCGCTCGTCAAAAGTTCTTGCCAGAAGAACGGCTAGGTAATATCGAACCTATGTATCGAAAAAGTAATACCCCAGAAGAGCATAAAAAGCATGGTAAATGGCTAAATTATTATAATAATCCAGAGTTTACTGGCGAACCTATACCTTATAAAAAAGGCGGTTCAATACTTCCTAATATGATGTATGAAGTCGAAGAAATGGAATACCCATCAGGACTAGGGCGTTATATAGCAGGAGAGACTAAAGGACAAGATGATAAAATACCTGCTGCGCTTTCTGACGGAGAATTTGTTTTTCCAGCTGATGTAGTATCGGATGCAGGTGACGGAAATAACGCTGCTGGGGCGAAGGAATTTTATAAGCTAATGGCCAATATACGCAAACATAAAAGGGGTGGTAAAGTTGGTTTACCACCTAAGGCTAAATCGTTAGCAAGTTATTTAAAATAAGAGGTTAGTATGGGTAGTGAATATGGAAGGGGATATGGTTCTGATTTGGCACCTCAACAACTTCTTGATGAAGCGGCAAAGATTTTAGCTAAAGATCAAGCGAGACTTTCAGGCTTAAGTTATCCGGTATATAAGGGGCAAACAGTAGCTCCGATGTCTAGTCTTACCCAAAGAGCAAGAACTTTAAAGGAAGGCTTTGCTAAAAAACCAGCTCCATACTCACGAAAATTAGAGACTGTCTTAAATCGTTCTAATGCAGGGATTGATCCAACTCGTCAACTGGAGATGTTAGGACAACGGCAACAAGATTTTAGTGACAATAGGATACTAGGTGCTTTGCGTAAACAATTTAGAGAGTCATACGACCCAAGAATTGATAGGTTTAGAGGTAAGGGTCAAAGAGATGTTCAAATGGGGCTACGTGAAGCTTCAGGAGAGCTTGGAGATATAGGTCGAGCAAGTGGGGTTTTAGAACAGTCGAGTAATGAACAGCTTGTAAAAGCTCTTCAAGCATTACAAGCTCAAAAAGAAGCTCGTAGAGAGGGTTTAACCGGAACGCTTGAGCAATTTGGTGCTCAGAAGCATGGGTATACTAATTTAGTTAATCAAGCTCAAAGAAATCAATTTAACGAAGAGGCCGCTGCGCCATATAGAAGAATGGAAAGACTACGAGAAGCTCTTGGGCCTTTAAGCGCAAATATGGAATCAACACACCCAGACATTCAAGCTCAGTCAGGAAAAGATGCCTTGCAAGCTCTAAGAGCTTATGGGGTAGATGTATCTGCGCCAGTAGGAAGCTGGGGAGACGCAAGAACTGCTCCTGCTACATATAAGGGGCAATTAATGGCAAATCTTCCTCCAGAAATATTAGCCTCGCACAGTACTTTAGAAGCTGTAAATCCTAAATTTAAAGATACTTCTTATGACCAACGCAAAGCATTACTTAGGCAATTAATGACGGATAGGGGTGTTGGACAAAGAGCTGAGGAAGCAGTGCCGGAGAGAATGCGTGGTGCTGTTGAAGGCCTTGAGTACGAGGCTAAACAGAAATTAAAAAAAGATTTAGCCGCTATTAATAATCGATTTATTCAAGCTAATCAATACGGCTCGCCACAACACATGAGGGAAGCGGAAAGAAGAGCTAGAGAAGTTTCAAAGGCTACTCTTGGAGAGAGAAATAAATTGCTACAAGAGTCAATGAAATCTGAATTAACCTTAGGGCACCAAGGCCAACTTTCTAATCTTCGGCAGTTAGGTCTCTATGGAGATCAGGGGCAAAAAGAGTTTGGTGATACACTTAGTAAGATTAGGGATATGAATAAGCTAGGTTCTACTAAATGGGGGAATGAACAAGCTGAAAATGAGGATTTATATAAAAACTATCAAAATGAAGCTGCTTGGGAATGGCCTCACATGAAAGGGGTAATTGCAGGAAATGCTAGAAGTGGAGCTTTAGGCGATGTATTTAGGGGGTTGAGTAACAGAGGGATAGGTCTAGATCAATTAGCAGCATTAAATACTAATTATAGTGAATTGCAAAAAGAAAATGCTAATCGCAGAGCAGAGTTAGATACTAGAGACAGTACAATAAATGATTTATATAAGCAATTAGGAGTATTTAATAAACAAAGAGACACGGACTTAATGACTCAAAGGTTACTTGATGCTACTAGGGAATCTGATGAGGCTACTAACTGGTGGAATACTGGTGGATCTAGAAACGGTGACTTTAACACTAACTGGAAAAGGGTGCAAACTGCACGCGATAAACTAGAAGCAATCCAAAAAGAGGTGAGGGCAAGCGGAAATCTTGGAGCCTTCTCCCAGGCATTTTCCCAGTCTAACGCAAGAACGACAGGTTATAATAAAGCTTGGGATGCAAACTTGGCACAAAGAGCGTCAGAAGAAACAGCAAGATTAGAGGCTTTAAAAAAGGCGGCGAGTCCAATGGAACAATTTAATCGAATGAATAAATATCAACAGTATGCTTATAGAAATTATCCCTCAGAAGGTGAATTCTTGGCTGATAATGCGAGGCTTGGTAGAGAATACTTTGGGTCTGATGATTGGAAAACATATCAAGGACAATTCACAAGAGTACCAGAGGCTCAGCGTGCTGCTTTTTGGAATAAGTCATAATAATATTGAACAAGAATTATTTATATAAATAGGTAATAAATCATGGTAGGAGCTAAAGAATTCGCGATAAGACGCAAGATAATCGAGAAAAAAACGAAGAATCCGCTTATTGAAGGGATATCTATACCAAAATTTATGAAATCTCATGAAAGTGATATGAAAGAAATTGCGGGATCATTTTTAGATAAGCAACCTAAGAATAGTTTTAATTTGCCTAAAATAGCTGAACGCAAAGAA
>JBDLTH010000071.1:0-5445 GCA_039799165.1 Bacteroidota bacterium | reverse complement strand
TATACATATAAATCTTTATCAGTTTAAGCTCTTTCTTCTTGGGAATCATAACTGAAAAATAATGGGGGTTATTCTTTTAAGTTAATGATTTTCAAGAGACTGGGCAAATATTTACCAACTTGCTTTATTGAGTATAAGTATTTTAACTAAACAAATCAGCGGAAAAGTTCAACTACTGATTCGCATGAATATTTAAAAGAAAGGATTAGAGCTAACTATAATTTTTTGTCAAAAAAGTGTTAACATACGCACATATAGATTATATTTGTTGTGTATACATTCACCAACAGTTAGAATGTATCACATGTGTGTAGAGCTTTGATTTAGAAGTATGAAAGAAAAATTAATTAGTGCAACCGATTTACGTGGCTTGCACCCAATCCTTAAAGGTCGGTTTGGGAGTATCTTGATTAAACTGGCAATGAGTTCAACAGGCTTGAATAACGTAAATAAGATTTACGATGCCTCTAAACAATATGAAGGTGTCGCATTTTGTGAACATCTGATTGCTGATGTAGGTGTGAACTTGGTTATCGAAAACAGAGAGGTACTGAATCGTTTTAGTGGGCAGCCCTTTATAACGGTTTCGAACCATGCTTATGGACATATTGATGGCATTTCTGCCATTGAAGTTGTAGGTACTGTACGTGCCGACTATAAAATGATGGTAAACTATATACTGGGTATGATAGATACCATGGCTACTAATTTTATAGCTGTCAACCCTTTCCAGAGTGGGAAATTGGCTCAACGATCGAGCTTAGAGGGTGTAAAGCAATGTATATCGCATCTAAAAGAAGGACATCCTTTAGGCTTCTTCCCTGCTGGAGCTGTTTCTAAAACCAAACTGCAAGGATTTAAAATGACTGTTATGGATAGAGAATGGCAACCATCCGTTATCAAGCTAATAAAAGCGTCTAAAGTACCTGTTATTCCGATGTATTTCAGTGGAAATAACTCTTGGTTTTTTAACGTTCTCGATCTCGTTGATTGGCGTTTGCGTAGCTTGCGTTTAGGGCATGAAGTGTATAACAAAAGGGGTAAAAAAATCTATGTCCGTTTCGGAGAACCCATTATGCCTGACGAAATAGCCAAACATGAAGATTTGAAAGAGTTGGGAGATTTTTTGAAAACCAAGACGTATGCTTTGGCTAAAAATACAGATAGAATGTAAGCTTAGCTAGTGTACTTTTTTACGGATAATAGCCATGTTGAGTATAGAAATCGCTACAAAAATACCCATACCCACTAATATACAATAGACAGGGAATGAAACTTCGCCAGAAGGGTATATTTTGGATATAGCCTCAAGGTATTGATAGCGGAGAACGACTACCAAAGCAATAGACAACAGCATAACCAAACCGTTTAAGCTCACCGACAAAATTTCGTATGGTCTTATAACGTACGATTTGCTATAACCTATCAGTCGCAAAGTATCGAGCTTATTCATATTCTTTTCCAGAAGTAAATAAATGCTTAAGGTAAGGATAAAAAAAGAGAGTATACTAATAATTATGCCTATTACAATTACGATAGTAACCAAGATCGTTAGAAAAAAAGACATCTTACTAGCAGTTGCATTATCGCCACTTATTTCGTAGCCTTTGTCTTTTAAATAATTAGATAAACTGGGATCTCCAATGTTATTAATTTCTACAATTAACCTTGATGCGTTACTGCTGGTTTGTCCCCCAAAGTTGCTATTAGCCCACGTCATAAAAGTTTCGGGAACAAGGATTGTATTGATTCGGTTAGAAAAACCAACAATACGCCCCTTCAATTCTTTGAGCTGATTGTCTTTTCCTACAATCGAAATATCGAGTGTTATTATACCAATCAGTCCTTCTGATATTTTGGGTAATGCGTTGGCTTCCGCAAATCCAAAATTGTATAAGTCCAGGTAGTTTTTAGGCAGAATAATGGGTATATTAGCATCTGATGGAGAGAAATACCACTCGCCAGACTTAGTGTCTATAAATTGATCTGAAACAGACTCGAAAAACATTTGTGTATTGAATGCAATTCCTGCTCCTTGATTGTTTATGCCTGCAAACACCTTGTACTGTGATGGTGTAAACTGACCCACATTTTCCACAAACGATTGCATCCTAAGGTTGCTTATCTCGGCATCTGTAAAATGACTCGATGTTGAATATAAACTGCTCAACACACCCACTTTTTTGGTGATGGTAAGATAATCTTTCTTGAAAAGACTATCCTTATCACTGAACAGTGGATTTGTATCCATATAAAACTGGATAGCCAGTAAGACAATAGTCATGCCAATGAAGTTAGCAAAGAAAAATCCAATCAATTGAGGCTTGCTGATATTCTCTCGGAGTAGTTTCCAGACCAGTTTCATAGTGCTTGCATTTGTGTATATGATAAGGGTAGGTGCTTGCCAATAGAGGTAACGATGATACCCGCACCCTGTTGCAAGGCCTCGGATTGTATCAGATCTGCCATGATCGAGGCATTCTCATCATCGAGGTGACTGATTGGTTCGTCAAGAATAATAAAGCGAAAGGGTTGACATAAACTTCGTATTACTGCTACGCGCTGCCTTTGACCCCACGACATTTTTGCCGTCATTGCATGTTTCTTGTCAGCAATACCCAATTTGTCAAACATTACATTTATTTGATCATCAGATTTATATCCCGTCAAGTTATTCTTCAACTGTATGTTTTCCCATGCAGTTAGTTCGGGAAACAAAAATAGCTCTTGAAACAGCATGCTTAGTTGTGTAGAGCGTATCCTATCCCAGTCTTTGGTTTTTAGCCTGCGAATGTTTGTATTATCAAAAAGAAGACTACCCAAATAGTCATCCCTGTAGCCATATATATAGCTACAGAGAGAACTTTTTCCTGTACCTGAATTTGCTTGTATCAGGTAATAGTTTCCGACTTCAAAATTAACATTTTGCAACCAAATATCCGATTTGATAGTTGATTCGGTCGAAAATATAGAGGGTAATACATTATCTAGAATAATCTGATTCATCAAAATCGAAGTAACGAAGATCCTAAATCTGCAATCATCTTATCGATATGCTCGCAGATGATAGCTAAGCTATTTTTGTTCTTAGTTGTCAATTCAATCTTTCCTTCACTCGAAAAATCTTGTGCAGAAGTAGAGAAACTGTATTTTCCAAATTCGCTATACAAACCCATCATTGCTGCAAAACGTATTTCTGCTTCCAATACATTTTTAGCTACTTGAATGTCTCCTTGCATCACAAATAGTTTATCTTTTATCTGATTTGCATAATTATTCGTTAACGTAGTCGAACTTAAGTTTGCATATACAGACTCCATATTTGTAGCAAAAAGTGTATTATTGTGCATACCAAAGTATACTTTATCACGATCGATATAAAATATGTTTGTGCTGACTTCTTTAAATGATCCCTCATTATTATTAAAGAACAGTTTTTTGAGAACGGCAAAAGTATTGGCTGAGTCTGTAATATCCGCAAAAAACATAAATTCGGGTTTTGGCTCTTTATACGAAGACTCTTCTCCATTAGACTCTGCTAACTCAGAAGAAACGGCTTCTTGTTTTATCGATGATAAAACGAAAGTAAGATCTCCATTAAAGTTTTTGGCTAATTGCTCAAAATCTTCAGCACTAATACTATCTGGAAGCTCTTTAACAACATGTTTTAGAAGATCTACTTTGTTTGCATAATTATAGATGCCATCGCTTTTGACATTCATCGACACCATAAATAAAGGATCGGTAGTTACATATTTCAGATGATCACCTTTCAAAGTACCCATCATTTGAGATGCTAGTTCTTTGTATTTCTTTTCAGTTTCGGGAGTGTCGTAATAAGCTTTGCTATTCATTTTTATTTCGCCATCCTCAAAAGAAGTGTACATGGCAGTAGATAAGCCATCTATATCGGCTAGCACTTTTTTGAGAGATCCCATCACATCTGCATCAAAAGGATAAGATGAGTTATTTGAATCGAGTATATTTGATAGTCCACCTGAAGTAGAAAATACCGAAATATCTTTCTTTTCTTTTATAAATTCAGCAAAAGTCTTGTTCGTATTTATACTCTTGTCTTTTCCTTGTGTTAGCAGTTCCCTAGCCTTTTGAGATAAATCTATTTCATTAGCTTTATATCCAGCAATATTTACAAGCATAAGTAGCTTATGGCTGTCCCAAGCATAAATTTGTTCTGATTGAGGAGATACTGAAAATATACCACCTTCATTTTTTATATCACCTTCACTCAATGAGGCTAACTTCAATATACATTCTTTTAATTTTTTAGCATCATTTACACTTACAACTACACCATATAATTGATAGTTTGTATAGAGATAACAATCGCCTTTAAAGTCTAAACCTAACGAATTTGCATCTTTCAAGAAGTTCTCTAACAATTTGATTTTGTCTTCTTCCTTCAACAAGGCTTTGCCCATATTGATGCCTTGCTTTACAGTTTCGTTAGAGAAAACATTATACTTCGATTTCTCAACAAGTGATTTAGTATTGACATGGATTACATAAGACGCATCTGCCGGTATAGCATTCGTTAGTTCTGTTGATTTATTACAAGATGTAAAAATCAAAGACACAGCCATAATCGTAAAAATAATTTTCGTGAGGTTCATACTTTTAACTTGATTAAAATTGGATTATTGAACGTACTGTAAAAAGCAAAGGATGCGTTTATAAAAAACGTCATCCTTTGTATTGAGAATTGAACGAATTAAGCACTCTTATTATTTAATGCCTAATTTGGTCTTTACTAATTTACCTGCATCAGTAGCACTTGCAGAAACATAAGGTACTGCTCCAATTTCAAGAATATATGTAAAGTTATTCTCGGCACCAACATCTTGTACTGCTTTTTGCATTTTTTGTTGCAATGGAGTTAATAACTGTTGGCGTAATTCTTGAAATTCTTTATCACTTGTTTCAAGATATGTTTCGTATCTATCTTGAATATCTTTCAATTGTTTTTGACGATCCATCACTATTGCTTCAGTAGGCTCATCTTTCGAGTCTGTAAAGGCTTTTACTTTCGAATCGTATTCTGCTTGCATTCCTGTAAGCACTTTTTTAATTCCTTCTTGCTTAGTTGCCAACTTAGCTTCTACATCTTTTATCTCAGGCATTTGTGTAAATATTTCCTGTGTATTGATGTAGGCTAATTTTTCTTGAGCATATACACCTATAGGTGCAACAATTAAGAAAAGGATGATGATTTTTTTCAACATAGGACTAATCTTTTATTTATTTTGTTTATCTTCTTGTATTTATAAAATATCGGACACAAATTTAGCAATTTATTTGGAATATCCGAGTTTAGCTAAAACTTCGTTACTGATGTCGATGCGAGGGGAAGCAAAGATAATGCTATTAGCCGAAGCCCGATCTACAACCAGCTGATAGCCTTTGCTTTCGGATATTTCTTTCACGGCA
>JBDLTH010000070.1:0-9603 GCA_039799165.1 Bacteroidota bacterium | reverse complement strand
GTGTTGTTCTTTTGAGGGAGACGCTTAAATAGAAAACGAGGGTGTAGCTGTGTCGTTATTCGCTTTTTGCGGGTGCTTTGTTGCTGATAAAATTAAAAAAAGACAATGTGTGAGTTTGGCTTATATGCAACAGATTTGCTCAAGATAACTGAAGCTATCTGTGTGCGACAGGATAGCTTCAGAATGAAAAAAAGGAATGAGTTTCTCTACTCATTGGTATATTCTAGATGCCCTCTAATACATTTTTTATACCCCTACTAATAAACGGTTTAAAGTTACAACTCGGGTTTGATTTCTTGATATATCCTGTGTGTCTAATACCGTAGTTTTCTGTTTTTCTTATTTCATAAGTAGTGTTTAGCCTCTTTGCGTAGTTTCTTTACGCTTTTTTTTGATGGTTTTGTTTCTCTATTCGTTTTATTCTACTGTGTGTCTACTTGCTCGTAATAATACGTTTAGCCAGCTGTATACTCAGCCGTTGGCAGTGTATAGCATGGTATATAAGAATAGTACTGATCTCAAAAATAACTGAAGCTATCCCTGTGTGTGAGGATAGCTTCAGAATTAAAAAAAGGAATGATGTGTAATTCTAATTAACTCATGTGTGAAAATAATGTATCTTGGTTCTTTAGGTACTTATGCGAATCGTTTCTTATTTGTTTGCAACATAATTGATCTGTTAGAGTATAACTTTGGTGGTGTTTTGATGATCTCTATATCCTCGTTTCCAAGCATCCCCCCCCATTGCCTTTCTGATATAGATATGAAAAGCAGGTGTATATTCTCTTGCGTTTTTGTATTTAATATATGTGTATTAAATACACATACAAATATAGGTAAAAAAAACAATATAGTGTATTTTGTACGCTTTGTTTTTGTTAAAATTATCAAAATGAACATTAGCAGTGCTACTATTGGTAAAATAGCAAAAGCTACCCTTCTCACGAAGAATAGCTTTTAGTAAAGTAAAAGATAAGGAATTGTGTGTAAAAATAGAATGTATCGTATACCCTTAGGTGTATTTGCTTAATTTAATAAATCTGTTCGATCAGTAAATAGGTGCCTAATGATGATCTTGATGGTGCACCCGTAATTTTAGTATCCCTGTTGTTATTTCCAGGTCTCGAAGCCATCAAACTCAGTCTGAGCGGTGCATTGCCTGTGCTAAATACGGTGATTGGGTTTGTAACGCCCCCATCGTGGAAGTTTTCAGTTGACGACTCACTATATCCCCATGTTGATACCGCTAAGGATCCACCACCTACTGCCTCAAATTGAGTTACAGCATAGGTTGCAGCAGCAGAGCCATCACTAATTCCGATCATACCTGTAACCTTAAATGTCATCTGAGCAGGAAAAACAATTTCAGTACCGTTATTTACTAATTGTATGCTTTGTGCATTTAATCCCGCTACATTACTCCAAACAATAGGCCTGGGTGCGGCAACTGTACCTGTAATTGTTTGCGTATTTGTAGTTGTTACCACACAATATATTTTAGATTCAATATTCTTGGGTGGCGTTAACGGTAGCCATACATTGCTTTCTGCCTCATAATAATAATATCCGACTGATGCTACTTGCTGTGTTTTGGTCGATGGAGCTGTAGGTTTCGTTGTAGCATATATTATAGCACCATTTTGGTCAGCACCATATTGGTCATCCTTACTAGTTAAATCATCGCCACTAATACGAGGAGGTATTATACCATATGGTACATTGTCATCGCCAACTACATCTAAAGTGGCCTTGGGCGTTTCTGTATTGATACCTACTTGAGCAAAACTAGCGGAACTCATTGAAGCAACCAACGTAAATATTCCTAATAACAATCTCTTTCTCATAAATCTTATTTTTATAATTTATGCGTACTTAATACGCATATATATATAATGCAAAAAGAGACAAAATGTTCAAACTTGGGTGTATTTTGATTATCTATTTAACTTTTTAAAAGCCTTATCAGTATTTTTTTACCTCAATGTTTTTAGTCAATGTTAGTCGGGAACTCAAATTCTACACATTGCATGTAAGATAGAAGCAAGCCTTTATATAGCAAAAGCTACTCTTCTCACGAAGAATAGCTTTATAAAAATAAAAAGGAATGTGTGAAAAATGTGTCTGTGAATGAATGTGTGCTGTACTCGCAAGCGAGTTTATAAGCAAAGGATGGATTTGTTTTTTAGTTAGCAGAATTAATCTGCTCTATTTTCAAGAACACCTTAGTGTTAGGTGTATTAGTTGCATTGGCAGTCAAGCTATAGTTAGGAGCACCCATCATGAAAGTCATCACATACGTTGTCTTATCATTAACATCAGTTGTAGTCCACATATACGATCGTTGCTCGGGAGCAAGATAGTATACATCAGGGTCTCCCCATGCAGCATTGATGTTGTCGCCAACCCATACTGCCGTATTGCTATTGGTGCCGCTGTTGCCATACCACCTTCCAGCTTGAGGCAAAGAAAAGGCATTACTAGCCGATCCTAGATTACCACCCTGGTAGGCTACTTGACCATTCCACATTAAGCTTACAGGACCTATGTTACTTCTTACCTGAATGTCTGAGTTTCCTAAAATAATATTGTTAGGCACAAAAATACGGATAGAAAACTTGCCATCAGGCGACGTTAATACCCTGTGGTATCCATTAGCACCATCGTCAGATGTAGGTTGTAAAGGACCTAATGTTGCTATATTTTTGATATCGGCAGTGATGATTGTACCTACAGTTACATTACATGTTTGAGGCGATTGAGTGCCAAAAGTAAGAGAGAAAGTAGCTCCCGTAGGCGAGCTTTGACTAGGGGTGCCTGCAACATCATACACTAAGAAACCTGTTCCATGCTCTAATTTGCCAGGCTTTAAAGTAGCTGTCAAGCCAGTATTGCCAGTTGATGCTATCGGTGTACCAATACTATATTTACCTGCATTGCCACCTGTGTAAGGCACTTTCAGCAAACCTCTGAATGCTACCCCTGCTTTCAATTCTGATGGCTCTAATGTAGCCTCGATGCAAACAAGTTCATCTATTTCGGCAACTACTGCCGAAGACTCTTCGATTGATCTCCATTCAGCACCATTCCAAAAATAATAGCCTTCGGGCAATGCCGATCCGATGTTGTATGCCAAAAGACCTTTTGCTTGTCCGGCAATACCATCAAGGTCAAAAGTAGTAGAAGTTATATTTACGCGTGGAGCTAATATACCTTTGTTTGTACTTGTAATATCCAGTATTGATGAAGCGTCTGGCGTTTCCGTATTTATGCCCACTTGCTGAGCACTCAAAAAACTAGGAACTAAAGACAAACAACCTAAAACAAAAAACAAATTCTTTTTTTTCATAAATTTTGTAATCTAAAAAACTTACTTGTTACTATAACCTCTATTTTCTTTTAAAATAATGCGTACTAAATACGCATGCAAATATAATGTAAAAACAATCCAAAAGTTCAAGTAAAAGGCGATTTTAATTAGATATTTAACTTTTTTTTGCTATATAGTTCTCTGTTTTCTTTAAAGTCTGCTTTATTTCTTGCATTTAGAGGAAGGGAAAAAAAAGATCATTATCTGTGTGGCAGATAATGATCTTCTATAACAATGTATGATATAGTGTTTAGCTAAACCTTATTTTATTTACCTCTCAAGGCACTACTTCTACTCAAGTTTGGAATCTTATTGGCCGATAAGCTTCGTTTAGTAGTAATCATTTTAGGTAGATTTTTCGTTTTCTCTATATACGAGCTACTACTAAGCCTTAACTCTACAGCCGATTCGCCATTATCGATAAGTTTAGTCATAACTCGGTACTCCGAATTATCTTTATCTAAATATATTTTGGTACTATCGCTCCGCCTTTTTTGATTTCTTACCAGTGTTGTAACCTTCACATCCAGTGTTTGGTCTTGAGCTGTATAGGTATAGTCTATCACAAATTTGAAAGGCTTGTTTCTATAATCAGCACCTCTTATTTCTATATTCTTGTTCAGACTATTCTCGTCCAAATTAAGCGAAGCCTCACTCAAAACCAGATCATAGTCCATACCAGCATACCTAAAATTTATCTGCCAAGCGTCAGGAGGCATTATGCGTAGTATATTATACCCACCATATTTAGAGAAACTCTCTGAAATATACTTCATACTGCGTATTACAGGACCACCATCTACACTAACATTTCTTTCGCAGGTTGTAGGACCTCCCGAGCTGTTGGCAACCATCAAGATGTTGCTCTTAAGCACAATTCCCATATGATACGGAAAGCGAAACGGGGTACTGTTCCATATAATAAAGTCGCCTGGCTGAAAATTTTTCATCGGTATCTGCCCCAAATCTTTCGTAATCAAATTGTACTTTGGGAGAGCTTTCTTCAACGCATCCTGTATCAGTGTTTTCTGAAAATAATCCCGTACCTGCCCCACCTCTAAGGGGATGTGGCTATCGTTGAATATGCGGTATACATAGCCCGAACAATCTAGTCCATAGAGCGAATCGTTGCAATATGAGTACGATACACCAACGTTATTACCCAAAGGCGTTGCCGTATACAAGTGTCTTTTGTCTACCACCCTAGAGCCGTACACAAAGGCAAGTCCATTTTGAGCAGGTTTGCCAGAACCCTCATTACGGAACTGATAGTTTTCTCGTTTCGTAAACTCTAATGCTCGCTTTGATATTTCTTTGATTACAGCATTTTTTACATCAGCGTAGCTATACTTTACCTCGCTACCCACGGTGTCGCCCATGATATCCGATAGGTTTGTTTCAAAGTCGCCTATCTTAAGTCCATTAGGTAACATAAGTTCAGCTGCCTGGGGGCTAATATTACGTTCTATCTCAATTTCATGCCATGTATATATAGAGTCTTGCTTCTGCTTTTTGCGAAACAATTCTTTTTTTTCTTTTCGGTTTAGATCTTCCTTGTCTTTCTTGAAGTCATATTGACTGCATGATGTTGTAAATAGAACACAGATGCCCCAGAACAATATTAATATTGCATATGTTTTGTATCTCATTTAATATTCAGTCCCTTTTGTTATATTAGCCCTATTTGTAGCTATTGATATTATTATTATCTATTTATCACACCCCTATTTTATAAAAAAAAGAATTATCAAAAGAAAAACGTTGTGCTTTTAATGATAAATTGCAAATATATCAAAAAAAATGCTTTAAAACGGGAATATGTGAAGATATAAGTGCATTCAGATATAGAATCAGAATGCTATTTGTATACCTGCAAACTAGATGTTTTCAGATAAGTCTCAGCCTCAATATATCTATCTCATTCTTAGCATCGGTACTTGAGTTTTCTATAACTAAGGTGTAGCTATTGGCTGTAGTTGTACTTTTATCCTCCACCCATTTCTCTTTCGATACTATAGATGTGCTTACTAGACCAGCGGCGGCGGCCTCCATGTTTTGCATATGTATGATCTCTGTTATTTGATTAGTTATCTTCATGTAATCTGTTGTTTTAGAGTAGATTTCGAAAGTTTGCTTGCTGATGTTTGCAAACAGACAGAAGCTACGTACCGATAGGATGCGAATTTTATTGACAGGGATTTTTTTTCCCGAACTAAATATTTTTTCGTCCCTCAACGGGTTTTTATCCATCCATTCCACATACTCCAGAGCCTTTGCCCACAATTGGGGTGCGGTATAGTTAGACTCGCACCCAATTGGTATATTATCAGCCAATTCTTTATAAAAATTCTTTTTTCGTCGAGGCATTTTTTTGTTTTTTCTTTGAACCCGTTTTCAATTTTGTAACAACTTCTGTGTTCGACACAGCATCTGCATTTTCTGTAGAAAGCCAGTTTTTCAAGTCCTTAACTTTTTTAATTAAGCAACTCGCACATGATTGTGGCAGCTCATTTTTATTAAAAATCTTATTGTGTAGATTATAGATCCTGCTCATACTGTATCGGTGAGTTTTTTCTATTTCTTTTATCAATAGCTGTACCTCGTTTTGTAAATCCATGTTGTTTATTTTTATAGATATAATTATTTAATCATTTTATTTCTATTTTCTATCTCTAATCCAATCCATATAACGGCGGCCATCAATACTCCGTATAGAAACAGCTTTATGTTGCTTTCCGTTAGTGATATAGCCCCAGCATGAATCCATGTAAGATGAAAGGTGAGGCATGGGCGGCAATTAAACGGTCTTTTGTTAAAAAAATGAAATTTGTCAGCCAGCCTGAATGACGTCTCAGTAAGTAGCCAACCTAGGTATATAGACCAGATTGATGTGGCTATAAGCATTGCAGCTCCTGTTGTATTTAATGTATTCATAAAGTATAGATAAAATTGTAGATGTCGTTTCTATTCTAATGTTAAAACTCAAAACATGTTTTTGAAATTGTTTTGAGCCTGCATTTTTTATTAGTATATTTGTCTGAGAATAATTAATATTCATCAGCTAGAATGCTGGTTATGTGAGTTTTGTTTGATATAACAGGGGAAAGAAATAGAGAGTTTTGTGTAGTAGATTTTAATCTACAAAAAGAGAGGGTGTTAATCTGTTTCGTTTGTTAGAAAAGGGGCGGCTGCTATAAGTCGCCTCTTGTTTTTTTTCTATTTTTCCTGTTTTTTTTCAACATATTTGTTGCCAAGTAGGAGCAAACTGGCAATGCACCTTTTTCTTTATTTTGCTGATGATGGCCTGTATTGTATGCACTTTGTAGTCTTTGTTGTTGATAATGTCTGCCAATATCTGATAATTCATGCTTTTACCTTGTATTTTGAGTTGCATATACATCTTGAAAATCTCATATTCACGGATGTCGAAGTTGTGGTATACGTAATCAAAAATCTTGCTTTCCAGCAATTTGTGCTGAACTTCAGTTTCGCCACAAAGGTCGTCAAGCTCGTCCTCCATACTGTCTATACACGCTAGGTCGGCGTAGCGGTTGCCTTTGCTCAGCTCTTGAATATAGTTGGTATAAAATGCCCTGCAAAAATACGATTTGTAGTCGGCAATATCGAACCCCGTGTAATGCACCCGCTCGTAGATGCGCATATAGGTATCATTAAATATATCGCAGTTAGATGTGTGCGTATATTTGTTGAATAATTGAGTTTTGAGGGCATTGATATTTTGAATAAACCAAGTGTTAAATTTATCCGATTTTTCTGAGAAACATTTGCTCTCACAAATATCTTTGCTTTTGAAGTATTTCTTCCCTTTGTTGTTTCCGTTGCTATTTCCTAAAATCATATGGTTGGGGGTATTAAGTTGTGTGAATAATGTAATTTAGTATACAGGTTGGTATTTGTTACGCTATCTACAGCCAATCTTTGATGTTGCGTACCGTGCCATCGTGTTGCAAGAGTACACTGCCCGTGGCACCCTCCCTGTATTTGGCAATGATAAGCTCAATGCCATTAGGCACCTCGTCGTTGCAGTGCATGAGCTTCTGCCCATAATAGTCGGGTCGGTGTATAAACATCACCATATCAGCATCCTGTTCTATGGCTCCCGATTCTCTGATGTCGGACAATTGGGGGCGTTTATCGGTTCTAGCCTCAAGCGATCGGTTGAGTTGCGATAGCATGATTACGGGTACGTCTAACGATTTTGCCATCTTCTTCGCTTCTCGTGATATGCGTGCTACCTCTTGCTCACGGTTGTTACTTTCGGTATCACCTTCGGCAAGTTGCAAGTAATCGATAATGATAAGCTTGCATTTGTTTTTCTTTTTCAGCAATCGGCACTTCGCCTTGATGCGGGCAATCGTTTGGCTGCTGTGGTCGTCAATGTATACAGGCAGGCGATATAGGTACGACGAGGTGTCGGCAACTTGTGCCAGCTCGGTATCGCTCAAGCTACCCTGTTTGTACCTCCAGTCTAGTATCCCTGTTTTTTGTAGAATTAGCCTGTCCACAAGGCGTTCGCCCTTCATCTCTAGCGAGAACAGTGCTACATCGTTTCCCGATGTGGCAGCAGCCTCTAGTATATTGAGGGCTAGAGCCGTTTTGCCCATGGCTGGGCGTGCTGCAAGGATAATGAGGTCGCCGTTTTGCCATCCTCCCGTAATTTTGTCTAAGCTGTGCGAGCCTGTATGTATGCCGTTGGTTTTGCCATTGCGGTAGTTTGTTACACGCTGTTCTGCCTCGTCTATTGCTTGGCTCGCATATTGTTTTATGTGCCTAAAGCTGTCGGTATTGGTTGCACCTTCTTCGAGCAGATTGAGGTCTGCGATGCTTTGGCTGAGGGTGTCGGCTATGTCATTGCCCGAGAGTATTTGTGCCATCGATTGTTGTACAATGCGTAGCATCTCTCGTTTCAGATGCTCTTGTTTGATGTAGAGGGCATGCTGTCCGATGTGTGCTGAGGAGGCTAGCACCGAAGTGAGATTGGCAATATATAAGGGGCTAAGGCTGTCGTTGAGCTGAGCCGTATTACGCAGTTCTTGCGTCAAGGTTATCATATCCACAGGTACGGCTTGGCGGTGCATGCCTTGTATGGTGCGGTAGATAATCTGATGTGTATGGTCGTAAAACATCTCTGCCGATAGGGTATGTGCTACTTGATAGTACGATTCGGCTTCGAGCACCAATGCTCCCAACACAGCCAGTTCGGCATCAGCGTTGTAGAGCGGGGTGTATGCGGGAGTCGGCGTGCAGGAGTGGTGTTTCATGCTTACTTTGTTTATTGGCTATACCCTGTTCCCATGTGCGTACGGCTGCTTGCCAGTTGCTCATTTTGTTTTTTCCAATCATCCATCCTTTGGCTCGATAGAAATTGACAAACAGCAAGGGGTCCACCCCATTGTTGCGTAGGGTGCAGTAGGCTTGTACTTGCTCGGGGGTAGGAGGTTCAAAACTTTTTTTCTCTTTTTTTTCTTCAACAGGTTTGTTCTTGGCTGTTTGGGCTTGTCCCAATTCGGTCTTTCGTTTGCTCCATCTGGCATTGGCAGCCATACGTGCTTGTTGGCTTTTATCGTTTTTGGGTTGCATCCGTCGTAGCAAACTGTCCGAATAAAAGTGGGTATCTAGTACCACAAACAGGTCGAAGTCGTTAACAATGCGTTCGATAAGGCTGGCATCGGTACGCAAATCAAAGGCTATGAGGCTGTAATTGGTATTGAGGCTATAGTTTGCCGTTTCGCGTAGTTTTTCGATGATGCCCCAATATATTCCATATCCTTCCCAGCCATATTGCATGCGTAGGGCTATTATCTTCTGATTGTTTCTAGCGTTGCTATCGTGTGGAAAGTAGTGATTCATGAGCGGTGTTTTTTCTTTTTTTTTTGAGATTCGAATTTTACTCTGTCAATGGTTCTTCTATCGTTACTCGCTTTCTCTGAGCGTATAGCTCGGTTTTGGTACGCCTCAGATCTTCTCGCTCTCGCTTACTTAACTTATTCGATACCATTACGATGGTCTTGTCGGCATCTGCCAGCCTGATGGGTATTACTCCTTTTGTGGCTTCTTTTTCTTTGGCTTTGCGTAGGGCTTCTACGGCTCTGGCTCGGTGTTGAGCCTCGGTTTCGTACACTGTTTTCATATCTTCTTTTATTCTTTTTTTTACTGAAATCAGAAAGCGTGCCAGACAGGGTAGTCTTGGCACGCTTTGCATGTGTGTGGTATGT
>JBDLTH010000069.1:0-6180 GCA_039799165.1 Bacteroidota bacterium | reverse complement strand
TTTTTATGGTATGGTCGCTTTCACGCTCCATTGTGTATAATACTTCTTTCAATGAAATATCGCCTGTTTCTTCGTGGTAAGCCCATACTTTATCGCCTTCTCGTATTTCTTCTATATTCCTTAATCCATTCTCTGTATATATTAATGTATCCGCAGTAAAACAAGCTTTTACAATGTTTCGAGATAATTTTGCAGCGAGTGTACACATGCTTTTTTTCAAAGCTTCTTTCGTTAATTTATTAAAGCCTGCTTTTCCAAGTCCCTGCATTATTTTTTTAGGAATTGCTTTTACTCCTGCTTTCATAACTCCCTTCAGACCAGCTTTGCTCCCTTGCATAGCGGCCGTACCTCCACCCAGAGTAAATACACCAACCGCAATAGAGGCCACATCCCAAACAAGAAATCCTGCATTCATAGCCATTCCCCAACCGTCACCGGTTTGTACGTCATTAACCAAATCCCGTCCACTACCCCATACAGGAATCATTCCTTCCGCAAATCCAGTTTCCCCAACACTATCTCCGAATCCATTATCATCTAATGTTCTTTGTGCTTGGTTTTGCAAATCTTCTACCTCTTCTTGAGCTTCTTCTGGTAATGGAATCTGCCCACTTGTCATAAATTCAATTGTGCCTCCAACACTACATTTACAAGTTGAACGACCAATTAGTGTTTCTTGCCCATTTATTTTTACTTGCCATGTATTTTCCCAAGGGATTGTAATAGGTATGCATGGTTGTCCTGTAATCATGCAAATCTTGAATGACGGGATATTTGTAAGGGGAACGAAGTCTACTTTTGTAGCAACAAGGCATCCATGTATCTTTGTGATTGTATTGAAGGTGGGTTTAAAATAGTCGGGGGCTGCACCTTGATCGCACATTATCAAAGCGTCTTTGGTTATATATTCTAAATCTTCCATAGTCTAGGTTACATTATATTTGTATCACCTGAACTCATATTTAAAGTACCTGAGCCTGTTACAGATATATCAGCTGCATCTAATGAAGCATCAGTACTAGCCTTGAGTGATAGATCCAAAGATTTACTTTCGATGCTCATTGTCTTCTCTGCAGTAAGGCTTATACCTTCAGTGTCGGTTGTTGCATTTATTGATTTTTTGGCATTTACTTCTATCACTCCTTCTCCACCACCTTCTTCGGCTGGCTGTGCTTTTATATCGATAGAGTTACCTGCATTTATTGTAACATCTTTTGCATTTATTGTAAATGTCTTTGGTGCTGTAATAGTTATATTACCACTTCCATCCATCACCATTATGTTTCCACTGGGGTCTTTGACTGTTACGCTTCCTTTACTATCATCCAGAGATACACTACATCCACTGCGTGAAGTTAGGCTTTTTGTCTTATTTCCCTAACCTCCTATCCGCCTGTTATTCGCTACTCAACAAATATATTATCTTCATATACGATTGTTAAAAAAGATAAGTAAAAGTTTAGTTTTAAATAATATGGAAACCTAATTGTTGCATTTCATCAATAAATAATTCTATTTCATTTTCTGTAAAATCCTTGCTGAAATTAATATCGAGATATGTTCCATATTCTTCATTGTAAGTGTATATCCATATCCATTTACTTTGATAGTTTAAAGTAAGTTCATCATATTCCTTGTTTTCACCTTTTAAATATTTAGATAGAATTAACTTTAACTCATTAATACTCCCATAAAAATTGGCGGCTCGATCTTTCCCCATAATATCATTTATTTAAAATACTAATCAAATCCTCAATAGTATGGACAACAGTAGCACCAGCATCCTCTATGGCTTTTACAGCACTCGAATTAGTATAGTTTGGAGCAATCAAGATAACTGGTTTTCCATCTGGATTCATAATTGAATCTGTCAGAAGTTTATTAATCTGCTTTAACTTTCCTTTGTTTTTAACTGTTGCCTCAATAATATAATCAGGTGTTTGAAAATCTATTTCACCAATCGAACCATTTGCTCCAAATTTTTCTCCAGCCGTATTGAGAATTTTCGCCTCATCTAAAGCTTCTTTAATATCCTCTTCTAACTTTCCGCCATCATTTGAACCATACCCATTATGTACTAGAATACCATCTTCAGTAACATAACAGTTTTCATTACCTTCAACTTCGAGATTAAATACTTCAAGCAAGTATAATTCGTGGGAATTTGTACCTGAAATTATTCTTCGATTTATTTAGTTAAATTTTTTCTTCTTAAGAATTAGACAGGTTTTAATAATATTTACCTGTTTCTATTTGGTATTTATTTGATACTTTAAAATAGGCATTATCAGTAGGTATACATAGTTCCCAATTAGTATCATAATAATCTTCATTATCAGAGCTAGAATAGGAAATATCACAGAATACTCTTAAAGTGTATCCATCTTCAAATACAATAATCAAATCATATTGTTTTGATAAATTTATTGATAAAATAGTTTTACCCTCTAATAATTTAACAGATTTTGCTATTAATCCGATATTTGCAGTCGTATCATCCGCAGAGGTTGCTAAAACAGTAGCATCAGATTCTAATCTCCAACAACAATAAATAAAGAAATATGAATCTTTATTGTTGATTTCTATTTTTAGAATAGATCCTGCTCCGCCACCAGAGTTACTTTTTACTATTTTACTATTAACTAAAATAGATAAATAGTATGTTATATCTTTATTATTCATATTTGTTTATTTATTGAAAATTTCTTTAATAATTTGTTCAATATCATGATATCCCAAACCTTGTCCTGAAATATAGTCATGGAGGGTTCTTTGTTCATCTTTTGTTAATCGATATTTATTAACTAAGTCTCGCACTTGTTTATTCTGGACTTGATTATTTCCAGGCATATTACCTTTGGGTCTTCCCATTTTTTCACACCCATTATGTACTAGAATACCATCTTCAGTAACATAATAGTTTTCATTACCTTCAACTTCGAGATTAAAGACTTCGACTAAAGTAGTGATTATTGCTTTATTTTCAATAACCAGATATATATCATCTTTAGTTTGTAGTATATCTCCTATTTCGAAATCCTCAATAGCCACCCATTTACCATCGGTATAGAATCGGTGTTCGGGCGTTACGCATAGTGTTTCACCATTTGAAAGTTCCACTATACACATCTTGGGGGTAGTACGTTGGGTAGTTTTCAGTATCGGTTTATATTCTTTTTGTCCTGTTGTTTCATTATAGGTAAGTATTGGAACTCCAACATCAAGTTTTTCTATATCAGCTAATCCCCATTGAGTATGTACTTTGGTTCCAGCAGGGAAGCATACCATCGTCATTCCTTTTGCAGCAAAAACACTCAAAATAAGACCTACACCACTGGCCTGAATTTTATCAAGAGTTGATTTTTCATCATCAGTCCAAATATCCCATTGATCTTTATAAGCACCGAACAAACCAAAACCACGTAGAGCATTACAATACCATGTGCCTCCTTTCCATCCTCCAAAAGGATTGAATTGATTTTTTAATTCTGTCTGTGCTATAGTTTTAAAAGACTGAAAAAAAGCACGTAGTCCCGTTGTTGCAGCAGTTGATGTTGATGCTCCAGCAGCACTGGCACTTCCATAAGCAGCTGCTCCTTCTGCTACCATTGCCCCTGCTCCTCTGCCAACGAGAAACCCGAAAGCAAAATTAGCTAAATGACCTAAGTTGGTTAAGGCTTGTTTTCCCCAAGCTTCCCAAATCGTTTGGCTGGCTGTAATCGTTCCTCCCTTACTCGGACATACCATACATGATGACAAAATCAAAACAGGCACTTTATTGATTTTGGCAGTTGGAGCCACTTTACTCGGATCCCAAAACCTAGTAGCTGCAGCCGATTGGCAAATTAACAAACCAGCAGCTACAGCTAAGACAAGAGCCGCTGCTATAATAGCTGCCATAAACCATCCAGGACCAGGAACTAAGCAACAGGCTAAACCAGCAACTGCTCCTGCTGCAAAAGCAGTTTTCCCCACACATGCAAAATTGTTTCTTAGTTGCTTGTCATTTATTGTTGCTGCTTTTGTTCCACTGAATTTAACAAAATTTTGACTGGTTACTGATACCTTTTTGGGCATAGCCCCATTATCACATGTAAGATAATGTTGTTCTGTTAGATATTGTTCTTCATTCTCCATCTTTCAACAATTCTAAATGCAAATGACTGTACATATTGTATCCTTCTCCAATTTTCTCACTATAATTGAAGTTGACTTCTTCAAGAACAACGCCATCACTGTAATAATCAGCTTTGGTTGTATAATCGACTTTTGCGGAATCATCTTTGACTGCTTTACGCAAATTTGCTTCGACTGATGAATTGTATAGCATCCCACCTTCCATCCTGCGATGAATTTGACCCTCTTTCGTTGGTGGTAGAGTATCTATTTTAAGTTTCAATTCAAAGGGGATTCCTGAACCAAACTGATCCATATGTGTGGTGGAAAATTCTTGATGATCCATAAAACGTCCGTATTGTTTAAAATAGACTTGCAGAAAATGCATATAGCTAATGTTATCCATTTCCATTTTAGGGTTAGCCAGTTCTTTTTCTTTTACTCTTATTATTTCATAAGAACTCAGAGGGTGCTTATAGGTAAGATATTCTTTCGTTTTCTCCCATTTTTGCTTGATTTCAGCTCTATTGTATATTTTTCTTATATGCCCAAACTTATCTACACCAAATTCAAGATGTTGATATACCGAACTTATCTCATTAGACATTTCTACAATTTGTGCTACAATAGGGTCTTCGTATTTCTCCAGCTTGTATGATAATTCTGTCAAGCTAAAACAGTCTAATGCAAACATTTCATCATAACCCAAATATATTAATTCGTGATTGCTTACAATTTGAAACGTACTCTTGACTGTTTGTACGTGAGAATCGCCTTCCACAGTCAATTTATAATTGAATTTTTCTCCTTCTGTGTATTGCCTAATTGATTTAAGCTTCTTATACTGCTCTTCTCTATTTTTTAGGTATTTAAGCCTTTCTTCATAAGGAAGGTCTTCTATGATGATTTGTCTGGGCTGTGCCATAAGATTAATTGTTAATTATTAACTATTGATATTAACTTCCTGAGACCCTATGTTAATTTGGGATTTAGCTGCCATGTCAATTTGCTTACTGCCAATTTCCATTTTGCTATCTGCTGTCATTTTAATCTCATTTTTAGAGCTAATAATAAGTGAATTATTTACATTTACAACCATATCTTTTGTATCACCTTCTTTCGCTCTTATTTCAAGTTTATCTGTTGCCAAAATCCCAATTAGTTTTGATTCTATTGATATTTCTTCTGGTGCATAGATTCGTATTTTATCATTTATCATCTCTATAGTACACTTATTATTTGTAAGGGTAATCTGATTATCGGCGGTCACTGTTATTTTATTTACCCCATCGAAAACTATATGATCGTTTCCTGTCTGGTCTGCAATTCTTACGCTTCCGTTACTATCGTCTAGTGTAACAGTACTACCCGATCTCGAAGTCAGGCTTTTTGTTTTATTGCCTTGACCTCCGCCACCTCCTGATTTGGAAGAAAAGATACTACCTTGAACAAACGGACGGCTCGGATCTCCATATTCAAAGGTTACCATCACATCATCTCCTGCTTCGGGGATAAATACAAAACCTCGATTGCTTTTCACTTTATCACTTCCTCCTGCATCCGGTGTTTGGACTCGAATCCAGTTTGTATTCTTGCCTATTTCCTTCTGCCATTGATGTTGTACTCTTATCCGTCCTTTGCCTTCGGGATCGGCATTGCTCAGTACTGTGGCTCGTTGTGATACGGTCATCGGACAGTGTATCTTGGGAATGGGTAGATAACCTACCGAGGCGGGGTATGCGGTAAAATGATTTTCATACATATCCTTGCCCTTCATCTCGTGCAGAACTTCGGTAATGATAAATCTTCCTGCTGTTGTGCTCAAATTCCAGTCATTTGGGAAGTTGATAATAATTGTATCGCCGATTTTGATCTTGCTGGTTTGGGTAGAGCATTTTAATACGAGCATTTGGGCTGCTGCTTGTGAGCGTTCAATATCAATCTTTTTCAATATCGAATCGGAGTCTCCTACTGGGGCATCCAGTAGGCTGTATGCTTTGGTGGGGTATATTTCATCCGAAATGTCGAGTGCCACTTTTAGGTATCCTGGTGCATCGGGTACAT
>JBDLTH010000068.1:0-8945 GCA_039799165.1 Bacteroidota bacterium | reverse complement strand
TACTTGTGTTTCTAAACTCATTTTTCTGACATTTTAAAGGGGAAAACTTTTTTTGTTTTTATTGCAATACAAACTTAATTGTTTGCCCTTTAACTGTCAGATCAGATCGAAACTATTTCATATAAAGATTCACTTATTCTGGATACATCCCCTAATTTTTGAGTTAAGGATAACGATCTTAAACCGATTTTTTGTTTCTCAACTCATTCTCTCACATTTTAAAGGGTTAAATCTTCATCGTTTTATTATCAGATCAACTCTAAACTATTCCATATCCTGTTGGTGTTTATAATACAGGTGATGAGTAATTCCGTCTACTAAACCTACCTTAGGTGCATATACTTCGTTCACCTTGCATATCTTGCAAATGGTAGTGAAAATTTTGAGTGCTGGAATGATAACGTCTGCTCGGTACGATTTAAGCTTATAATTACGCATCCGCTCTTCGTAAGTCATCTCCTTTAACGTTTCGTATAACACTTTCAGCTCGGGATAATTTATTGCATCGCCATCTCGCTTGCCCAAGAGCTTATGCACCTTGTTGATATTACCTCCCGAAGCGATAACGCTCAGTGGTGCATATTTCTTATATATATCACTAAGCCAATTCTTAAACTTTTCTTTTTCACTTTTGTCAACAGCATCTACAAGCATACGCACTGTACCCATCTGAAACGAATCGGACAGAATTTTGGTTTGATTGCTATATAATACAAGTTCAGTACTTCCTCCACCAACATCAACATAGAGGTAGTTACGGTTTTTATCCATCACTTTATCCAGTCCCCCTGCTTCATAAATTATATCAGCTTCTAACCTGCCATTAATAATATCAATCTGTATATTGGTAGACTGAAGAATGGTGTTTGCGATCTCATCGCCATTACGGGCATCACGCATAGCACTGGTAGCACAAGCCTTGTACAGGTCTACTCGATATGCTTTCAAAAGGTAGCGAAAACCTGCCATAGCATCGCATAACTGGTCTTTTTTTTGAGGCGAAATCTCACCTCTAGTAAACACATCTTCACCCAAGCGGATAGGTACACGCAAAAATGCGGCTTTCTTAAAATCTACGCCATTTTCATTTTCATCTACATTACTAATCATCAGACGTATCGCATTCGATCCTATATCTATAGCTCCAATCGTTTTTACTTTCATCTTACTTAGAGTTTTTTATAAAAGTTGTATAATGCTAATTGCGAACGAATCGCTTTCTTTTTATTTTTTGCGATATAATCATTTTTGCCAAAAATACTGAGATCTCTTGCCTTTACATTGTCAGACCATTGTATTTCAAAAACGTCCTGCAATGTGCTTCTCAGATCTTTATCGAGTATAGGTACAGCAACTTCTACCCGTCTATCAAGATTGCGTGTCATCCAGTCAGCACTCATGATGTATGCTTCTTCATCGCCTCCATTGCAGAACAATACAAGTCGGGCGTGTTCTAAAAATCGATCTATAATACTGATTACTTTGACGTTTTCGCTCAAGCCTCTCATCAGCGGTTGCAAACAACAGGCACCTCTTACTATCAACCTAATTTTAACGCCTGCTTGACTTGCTTTATACAACAAGTTAATCATCTTCTCATCAGTCAAGCTATTAAATTTGGCATATATATAAGCCTTTCGCCCTTTCTTTGCAAATTTAATCTCCCGCTCTATCATTCTCTCAAATTGGTCGCGTAAGTAATAAGGAGAAACGATTAATTGTTTGCATACAAAGTGTTTGTGGGTATTAAGCAAAAAATCAAATACAACTCTAGTATCGGATGCAATTTGCTTATTGGCTGTAAATAGACCAAAATCGGCATACAGCTTGGCACTTACTTCATTAAAATTGCCTGTTCCTATATATACATAACCTTGGGTTGACGATCCTTCTTTACGTTCAACCAGCACCAGTTTGCTATGAACCTTCAGCCCATTAGCTCCATGTATAACTTTAACACCTGCTTTTTGTAATAATTCTGTATTCTCAATATTTTGTTCTTCGTCAAAACGAGCAAAAAGCTCAAGCAATACAATTACTTTTTTTCCATTTTGAGCTGCATTGACTAGTGCATTGATTACTTTCGATCGTTCGGCTGTACGATAAAGTGATATAAAGATGGTTTCCACTTTAGGATCTATGGCTGCCTCGCGTAAGAAATCAATAAAATGGTTAAAGGTATGATACGGATAATTTAATAATATATCTTGCTGACGAATAACCTTCAATATACTTGCAGAGGGAATAATATTAGGATGGTGCAAAGGCACGAGGTTCTCGTTTTCTAATTTGGGACGAATAACGGGAAATTTCATCAAATCTCGCATCAAGTGGTAACGTCCACCAGCATCTAAACTGTCATCGCTTCGCAATTTGAGTTTCGAGGATATTATATCAAACAAATCTTGGGGCATCTCCTTGTCATATACCAGTCTGATGGGTTGACCATGTAAGCGGTTTTCTAAGCCTTGCTCCATTTTCTGAAGCAAACTTTTAGATATATCATCATCCAGTGTTAGATGTGCATCACGCATCAGCTTGAAGGTATAAGCAGCAATAGTATCATAGTTGAACATAAAAAATATTTCATCAAGACACAGTCGTATTATATCGTCCAGAAAAATAATATCATTACGCCCTTTTTCGGATGGTAATTCGATAAATCGTGGGCATGAACTACTCACTGGTATTTGAATAATTGCATATTTTATATTCGCTATATTTTGCGAGCTCATCTTTACGGCGTGATAAATATTATTATCTCTGAGAAAAGGCATTTTAAAGCTCTTACGCAAGATAAGTGGCACTAATCTGGGGCTGACAACTGTAGAAAAATAATCTCTACAAAACTCAACCTGCTCTGCATTCAATTGCTTTTCATTGATTACATGGATGCCCGATTGTTCCATTTCTGACAAAACTTGCTTATAGGCTCTTGTAAATTTTAGCTTAGCATCAATGATTCTCGAATTGATAAGTGGTAACAATTCTTTAGGCTCGTAATTGCCCGAGAACTTAAGTGGTTTTAGACTTCGCAATTGTGTCAATCGCACAATATTAGCCATACGAACCTTTATAAACTCGTCTTGATTATTCGAAAAAATCCCTAAAAATCGTAATCTTTGCATGGGAGGTACACTTTTGTCTTGTGCTTCCTGCAATACACGTTCATTAAAACTAAGCCAACTTAAATCTCTATTATTTATCATCTTCTATTCACAATAGCTTCTTAATCGATATTTATTTCGGATAGTGGATCCCAAAATACTGTTTTCCAGTTTACAATAGTGTTGTTGAGTACTGTAATACCTTCTTGTTCGAGCAATGATTGCATACCAAGAGGATTACCAAATACGGCTTTGGCTGATAAAACGCCTTGACTATTGACTACCCGATGAGCGGGTATATGACTTGTTAACGAATCACATTCACCCATTACATTGCCTACTAGTCTAGACATATTCGGATAACCTATTGCTTTAGCAATTGCTCCATAGCTTGTTGCACGCCCTCGAGGAATACAACAAACCACGTCATACACAGCTTTTCTGAATCTATCTTTATCAATATTCAACCTTAGTTTGTATTTCTTATTATAAACATAAAGATAAAGCACAATACCCGATAGAAAAAATTTAACGCCATTTTATTTATTCATCCATCAAACTTATCTTATATTTACTATCCAATTAAAGATTATCCATATAATAAATCAAAATCAATGTTACATATAGGATGCCATTTGTCTTTATCCAAAGGCTATTTAGCGATGGGAAAAGAAGCCCTGTCAATAGGAGCAGATACTTTTCAGTTTTTTACCCGTAATCCACGAGGAGGAAGTGCTAAGGATATAAACCCACAAGATGCTAAAGCATTGACCGAATTGGTAGAAGAATACCACTTTGCACCCCTGCTTGCCCATGCACCATATACGTTAAATTTGTGTTCTGCTGATCCCAAAACCAGAGCTTTTGCTCAGGAAATGATGGCTGATGACTTGAATCGGCTCGAGGGTTTACCTTGTTATTTATACAATTTCCATCCCGGTAGCCATACGGGGCAAGGTGTTGATGTTGGGATCGCTTTCATTGTAGAAGCTTTGAACCAAGTTATCAAACCTGAACAAACAACTATTGTTTTATTGGAGGGCATGGCTGGAAAAGGGAGTGAAATAGGGCGTACATTCGAAGAGTTGAAACAAATAATAGATGGCGTAAACCTAAAAGATAAGATGGGGGTGTGTCTGGATACTTGTCATCTATACGATGCGGGTTATGATGTTGTAAACGATTTGGGTGGTGTATTGGATCAATTTGATACACTGATAGGCTTGGATAAGCTAAAAGCCATTCACTTAAATGACAGTATGAACCCCATGGGTAGCCATAAAGATAGACATCAGAAAATAGGCGAAGGATCGATAGGTTTAGCTGCTTTTGATCGAATAATCAATCATCCTAAACTAAAACACCTCCCTTTTAATTTAGAAACACCGAATGAGCTAGATGGGTATGCAAAAGAAATAGAATTACTTAAAAGCCTACGTTCGACTACTTAAAAAAAAACGTCTGTACACGAATAAAGTACAGACGTTTTTTTCACCACTAAATAGTACACTTAGTTATCTAGTATTTTTTTCTTTTCTTTCTCGTATTCTTCTATGGTAAGTATTTTATCGTCTAAAAGACCCTTTAGTTTTTTAAGCTCTTCAGATTTGTCAACTTTTGTTCTAACATACTCTCCGTTAGAAACATTCAATGTTTTCCCAGCAGGAACAAGCTCATAGCTATGACTTGGATTGTACCCCATTGTCCACAAGAAAGGAAACAAAAGGAATAGACCACCAACAATGGCGCCAACATCAGCTTTTTCGTTTCTGGATATTGTTGTATTAAAAGGCTCGTATCCATCTTTTAATATTTGTACGTCAGTAACAGATCCTACGATTTTAGTATCAGAGTGTTTGTAAGGAGTTACCCCTACTGATTGCCCATCGATAAACACCCGAGCACCTTCAGGATTGCTTCGTATAACTGTACTGCTAGAGCAGCTTGCTAATAAAAGTGAACCTGCTAGAATAAAAGAAACAACTTTGATTTTGTACTTTTTCATAATTATGATTAATTTGCGATACGATTATATCGTGTGTATTTTTCAAAAAATATTGAGCCAAATGTAGTAAAAAAAACAAGAAAAACAAAAAAATGGGAGGGTGTGGTAAAAAAGTCCTAATTAGTCGTCCCTTAATAAGTCGAACTAGAATATAATTTATAAAACATACTTTCCAGTATTATTTCAATAATATGGGCAAGTATCTTTTTGTAGATGTTCATCCTCCTTTTGAAGTTAAAAGCCGCTGCTACAAGTAGTACATTGATACTATCGCCCGTAATTCCCTTATAAAATTTCGTCCAAGCCTGTGGTCTGACTTGAGATGCCCTATTATAGGTTCTATTGCGGCTCTGTGCTTAAATTGTAGCCTTGTGATATGATTTTAATTTTTAAAACTTTTCAGGCGATACAAAGTTAGACAAATAATAACTTTGTAAATTTAATTGTAGATACTTTATTTTTTAATAAAACTATAAGCCACTGATATAAAACCAAATACACCAATAATAATTAATATTACACCTAGTATACTATTAAATATTTTTAGCCCTCTGGGATTGAATTTAGAGCGAACTCTATCTATAATTGTAGAAATTAGAAACCACCAAATAATAGTGCCTATGCCAATAGACAAAATACCTATTACATTTTGTGATAAATTATGAGGTGTAATAAAATTGAAGCGTGCGAACATAGCTATAAAAAAGAAAAGTATACCTATATTAGAAAGATTGATAAAAAATGAGGAGACCAAATTTTTCCAATAAGGAGACTTCTCTTCATCTTGCTTTTGAAGTTTTTTCACCGGATTTGATTGATATATCAAATAACCAGCCACAAGGAGCAAACCACTACCTGCAATCTGCAAAGGATGATGATTAGCATGTATAAAATCAAGAATAAAGCTTACTCCTAGCCCTGAAATAATAGCATAAACTAGGTCCGATAAAGTAGCACCTAATCCCGACACAAATCCATGTAGACGACCTTCGTGTAGGGTACGTTGTATACACAAAACCCCTATGGGGCCCATGGGAGCAGAGACTAGTATCCCGATGAATATTCCTTTTATTATTGTATCAAACATTATTTATATTTCATATGGTATATATGTATAAACAAAAATAATACCAAGACGACAGAGTTACTTTGTTAAAAATAAAAAATAAGATAACTGATGGGATTATCTTATTTTCTATTAATCATTATGTCTGATTTAAAATTTACTATAAACTAATTCTAACTTCATATTTGCAGGATCACTTCGTAGTATACCAACTGATGGCATCATATAATTATATATGCCAACAGTAACTTCAACCGTTTGTCCTGTTTGTGTTGATTGTTGAACGACTTCTCGTTCTACGGGTATCAACAAAAATGTACTTTTATCAACCTTTCTATTTTTGTATTCGGTAATTAGTGGAGCTATATTACCAAATGAATATGAGTTGGTGGCAGCATGTCGTGATTCGCTCAAAAAGCTGGTTTTATTATTAGGCAATTGACGTTTAGTGAAAAATGATTGAACTGAATCTTTGTCTATTAATAATAACCTTGTAGGGCGACCAAGCATTCCATACACTACAGCATTAGACTCTTTTTCGGTATATCCTTTAACTGCAAAACGCGTTGAGTTTACAGTAGTCATTGACTGTTTATCCATATTCTTAGTAATTTCAGAAATAGGAAAAACAACTTCTGTAAATACACCTGCTGGTGTCTTGAGATAAGTTGCACCCGTACCCTCTTCAAAAAGTTGATTTGGATTTGTATTCTTAAGATGACTTAATTGTAAGACTTCAGGTGTTGCTGTTAATGAAAAGAAAGCACTTCTTATTGTATCTTGTGTATTATCATGATTTCCCTTAATATGATTGTACTTATAATAGATATCTATAGATGTATACTTCACATTAACTAGTGTACCTGATCCAAAATTTGTTGTAACGTACATTCCAGGAAAGAATTTATTAAAAGATTCAGGATCTTTTATTGTACCATTCTTCCATCCATCATATATTTTTGTTCCAAAATCAACGCCTAAATCAGCAGTAACAGTTCGTTGTGATGATGATGATGTAATTTTCGATCCACTGATTGAAAAAGTTTGATTTGCTAACACTTGACTCATATCAGCATATTTAGTAGGATCAATATTCGTATAGAAATATTCGGGTAAATCAGATGTTACTTTGTATACAGATAAACCCATTGGTGAAAGTGAATCTCCTAGGTATGTCTGAAAATCAAGAGCAAATTGGACAGAGTCAATCGATAATAAATTATCTTTAAATTTAGATTCTTTAGGAAAATAAAGTTGACATAAATAATCTGATTTTATAGATCCAAATAATTCATCATTGTAGTTACCAAGCAATGCTTTTGTTGTTCTAGCATAAACCGAATCAAACATTGATATTGTTCGAGCATCAACTGTTACAGTATCTGTAGCTGTTGCTATACCGTCAGGTGATGGTTGTATAGAGCCTCCGAGTGTATTAAAATTATCATCGCAAGAGACCAAAATTAAAAATAAAAAAGGAAATATTGCAAACAATGCTTTTATCTTCATTCTATTGTTTAAAATTACGTTTTTAAAGATTCAAAGATGAGCAAAAATATGAAATAACAAAAAACAAAACCTTACTTTTCTTTTTTTTTATGAATTTATAAAGTATCATAAAAAGCGTTTATACCATCTACCGAAGCATTTAAACTTCCTTGGTAAGGCAAGAATTTTATCTTATTTGTATTTATATATTCCAACAATGCTGGATTAATAGATTCGTCATTTTGAATAACACCATCTGCATATTTCATGGCAAAATTATTTAGCATGACATAGTCTACTGATCCACCAGCAATATCTTTGACATGTTTGTCTGTAATGCCTGATAATTTCAATTTAGTAGCAAATTTCTCAGAAAAAGGGGTTTGGAAATCGTCATTATATAAAGAGTAGGCTACCTTTGTATCTTTGAAACAAGGGTCATCAGCAAATGCTGTTTTAAGATAGAGTGGCGTTAATGCTGTCATCCAACCATGACAATGGATAACATCTGGTATCCATCTCAATTTCTTAATCGTTTCAAGTACTCCTCTTACATAAAAAATACTTCGTTCATCATTATCCGCAAATTCAACACCATTATCATCTGCCGTTGTAAATTTACGATTAAAGAAATCATCATTATCTATAAAATAAACTTGCATACGTGCTGCTTGTATAGAGGCAACTTTGATAATTAGGGGATGATCTGTATCATCTATAATTAAGTTCATACCCGACAATCGAATTACTTCGTGGAGCTGATTACGACGTTCGTTTACACTTCCAAACCTAGGCATAAACGTTCGTATCTCTTTTCCTTTTTCTTGGATTGCCTGTGGAATATATCGACAATTATTAGCTAAAGAAGACTCAGGTAAATACGGAAATATTTCTTGTGTAATAAATAAAACTTTCTTAACGCTCATTTGTTATTGCTTTCTATTTGAAAGTACAAAGATAATAAAAAAAAACGGTGATTATTGCAAAAAAGGGGGTTGCTAATTTTAAGCTATATCTAAACGGAATGCGTTTTGCCAGAAACCTGCTGTTAAACTATAAGCTATGTAGTATGCAAAGCTGATCGATTCCTAAAACTATAACTGAAATGACAAAACGGGTAAGTTTATCTAGACACTGGTTTCATGGATTCAAATTACATAGTCGCCCCTTAATAAGTCGAACTAGGATATAATTTATAAAACATACTTTCCAGTATTATTTCAATAATATGGGCAAGTATCTTTTTGTAGATGTTCATCCTCCTTTTGAAGTTAAAAGC
>JBDLTH010000067.1:0-2604 GCA_039799165.1 Bacteroidota bacterium | reverse complement strand
AAAAAGTAGAGAGCAAAATGAATTTTCTGAACCAGAAACGTAAGCCAAAACTTTCAGATATTGAGTTAATTTCAATTGATTTGACCTCTGAGTTTTTAGGCATTGATTCTGAACGGGATTTGTTTAGAAAATTGCCTTTCGACTTGATTTCAAGAATAGAACGTAGCGTATATAATCGTAGAAAAAGAAAATTATTCTACCATCGGGAAGCCCTGCGTAAAAAAATGGTCAGTCTGATAAGCTCACAAGATTATTACATTGTTGATAGCATGCCTTTGGAAGTATGCAAACTAAGTCGAAGTTCTCGTAGTCGCATTTGTAAAGAAGAATATAAGAGTGCACCCGATAAAGACTATTGTATACCCCAATCGACTAATTATTAAGGATATAAACTGCATGCTATTTGTACAATTAATGGTATTTTTACCGATTTTGATTTGACACAAGCCTCCATACATGATATTGATTTTCTCAAAAACATAAAGATGTTGTATCAAGATAGCACAATATAGGGAGATAAAGGGTATCTAAGCATTGACTACCAAAGAGATTTATTCTCTTCTAATCAAATCAGACTTGAAGTTCCAATGCGCAAGAATCAATATGATTATAAACCTCAGGCATACATTTTGAAAAAATCAAGAAAACGAATTGAAACTTTATTTTCTCAATTGTGTGATCAATTTATGATTCGTAGAAACTATGCCAAATCTTTTGATGGGTTCAAAAACAGGATATTATCCAAGATTATGGCTTTGATTGTTATATAACTCATAAACAAACTAAATAATAAGAATGTTAACAACGCAAAAATCGAAATTGCTTAAATGCACCATGGGTTTAAAACTATATATTTCAATTTTTTGCACTTACTTATAATTTAGGTAATTAAAATCACTCACAAACGATTATCTTTGATGCACTAAAAAAAAATGAACATGAAATATAATACTATTATGGCTATTACACTAGGGGCTATGATAACCGCATGTGGTGGAAATAAAGAAAAAATAGAAGATCAAAAAAATGATCCGATTATCGAAAAATCGACCTTAAAATTATCTGGAGGCGTTATGACTCCCGAATTTTTGCACAGCTTAGGTCGTGTTTCAGGTATGCAGTTATCGCCCGATGCCTCTAAAATACTATATGGGGTAAGCTACGTAAGCATAGATCAGAATAAAACGAATAGAGAACTATTTACCATTAATATCGATGGTTCGGACAACAAACAAATAACCAAAACACCCAAAAGCGAGAACAGTGCTGTATGGGTAAAGAAAGGATCAAAAATAGCATTTCTAAGTACTGAGAGTGGTTCATCTCAAATTTGGGAAATGAATACTGATGGTACTTCTCGAGTTCAGATTAGCGATATAAATGGTGGTGTAGATGGATTCAGCTACTCACCAGATGATACGAAAATATTGTACATCAAGAATGTAAAATATGGGCAACGCACAGCTGATAAATATCCAGATCTTCCAAAAGCATCGGGTCGTATTGTAGAAGATCTGATGTATAAACATTGGGATCATTGGGTCGAAGAAATTCCACATTCTTTTGTTGCCGATTTTGATGGAGAAAAGCTATCTAATGATCTAGACATAATAGGTGTAGATGAGCCTTACGAATGTCCGATGCTCCCTTTTGGAGGTATTGAACAATTAGCATGGAGTCCTGATTCTAAAACAATCGCATACACCTGTCGCAAGAAAAAAGGAATGGAGTATTCGCTATCAACCAACTCAGATATTTATTTATACAATCTTGACACCAACGAGACCCGAAATATAACTGAAGGGATGATGGGATACGATGTAAACCCCATTTTTTCGCCCGATGGTAAGAGTATCGCTTGGCAAAGTATGGAACGAGACGGTTACGAGTCTGACAAAAACAGATTGTTTGTAATGAATTTATCAACAAACGAAAAAGTATATGTTACAGAAAAATTCGATTATAATACCGATTTTGCACAGTGGGACAATGATAATCAATCCATCATTATAGTTGCTTGTGTAGAGGCAAAGACCGAGTTATTTAGAGTAAATGTACGCACCAAAGAGGTGAAAGCAATAACCGAAGGTCTTCATGATTACGAATCTTTTGCCTTAGCAGGTAATAAACTGATTGCTTTACGCCATTCGATGTCACAACCAAATGAGATATATTCAGTAGACATAACTAGTGGAGAGGCTACACAGTTGACTTTTGAGAATAAACATTTGCTTGATCAAGTAGCAATGGGTAAGGTCGAAGAGCGTTGGATAACTACGACAGATGGTAAGAAGATGCTTACTTGGGTTGTATACCCTCCGAATTTTGATCCGAATAAAAAATATCCTGCTATACTATATTGTCAAGGTGGCCCCCAAAGCACAGTAAGCCAGTTTTGGTCGTATCGTTGGAACTTGCAAATGATGGCTGCCAATGGGTACATCATAGTAGCACCTAACAGAAGGGGGTTACCAGGTTTTGGTCAAGAGTGGCTAGAGCAAATAAGTGGAGACTATGCTGGTCAGAACATGAAAGATTACCTTTCTGCAATAGATGAGATAGCTAAAGAGCCATTTGTAGATAAGGATAAGTTAGGATGCACAG
>JBDLTH010000066.1:0-9921 GCA_039799165.1 Bacteroidota bacterium | reverse complement strand
CACACGCACACTCAAGAGGCTAGGTATAGATCAACGTTTCAGGAATCATCCCAAGAATAAGAAAAGAGCCTATAAAGCGGATCGTAAAGTAAAAACGATAGCTGGCAGATTAGTTCGTGAATTAGAACGCAAGCTTGGGGGGCACAGTTCTTATTTTACTGATTTGGCATTGTTCAAACAAGTGCTTTTGCAAACCCGAACAAGTGCTAACAAAATCTATTCGCTACACGAACCCGATGTACAATGCATTTCAAAAGGCAAAGAACATAAGAAATACGAGTTACCAACAACGAAAACTACGGAAACAATTTAAGCGAAGAGCGGCAATAGAACCTATAATAGGGCATCTCAAGTCAGACCACAGGCTTGGACGAAATTTTTATAAGGGAATTACGGGCGATAGTATCAACGTACTACTTGCAGCAGCGGCTTTTAACTTCAAAAGGAGGATGAACATCTACAAAAAGATACTTGCCCATATTATTGAAATAATACTGGAAAGTATGTTTTATAAATTATATCCTAGTTCGACTTGTTAAGGGGCGACTAATTATACCCAAAGGGAGAATGATAAAAAATATCATTCTCCCTTTTTTAGGACAAGTGAATTTTCTAGCTCATTTTTATTTCAATACCCCACCTGTAATCATTCTGCCCGAATGAATGGTTTGTCGGCGAGCCGAAAAGAATAGGCTGGGATTGGAATAAGTGCATAAACCTGAGATCTCGATATTGTCAATAGAAATACCCGATTGAACGAGTAAAAACTGATTTGCTTTCCACAAATCAAGGTGCATTTTGCCTGTCGCCTCGTTTTTGTATCCTATATCTTGTATCTGGAAATCACTTTTATTGAAAGTTTCAACTACTTCATCTCCGACTTCGAAGTATTCACACGATATAGAAGGTCCAATACCAGCAATAATATTATCAGCTTCACAACCAAACCTTTCGATCATCTTCTCCACTGTTTTCTTTGCTATTTTGAGAACCGTTCCTCTCCAACCTGCATGTACAGCTGCCAATACCTGTTTTGCAGGGTCGTACAGTAATATGGGTACACAGTCGGCAGTGCCAACACCTATGCCTATGTTTTTTTTGTTTGTAATAATAGCATCTATGGCATATGAAAGCTTAGATTTTTCCAAATCAGTAGCTTCTAAAAAGGAGCTATCTACTACCAATATCTTATCTTCGTGTGTTTGATAAGGGGTAATCAAGTTTTCCTCCTCTATGCCTAAAGCTGACGACAAGTGCTCTCTGTTTTGAGCAACAGATGCTATCTCATCACCGCCATACATTCCTAAATTAAACGAAGCATAGTTTCCTTTACTCACACCACCTGCTATAGTTGTCGTAAAACCAAACAATTCGGTGTGCTTTTCGAATATGTTAAAGTGTAATAAATGTGGGTACTGATTATTTACCTTCATGTATTTACTTTTCTTCTATTCCGTCTCCATAATAAAATTCAGGATCAAAGTTATCTTCTTCCTCATCCCAATCTTCTTCTATGTAGTCATCTTCTGGAACATCATCATCGTCATCGAATTCGATGGCTTTGATATCTAACTTGCGATGAGTTATGGTTTGGGCTGATTTTTTGTAATCACCCTCTTTATTTAATTCTTTCCACAATAAATCTTTTAATTCTTGCAGATGCAAGCCTATCATGGATGATATGAAAACATATGGTACATCGGGTAAGTCTTGACTTAGTGCTTCTATCAGCTCTTCGTCTAGCATATCTGATTTAGAAATGGCTAGTATACGCTGTTTATCTAGTAATTCGGGGTTGTATTGTGCCAGCTCATTCAGCAGTATTCGATATTCTTCGTGAATGTCATCAGCATCGGCAGGAATAAGGAACAATAATAGCGAGTTGCGTTCTATATGTCTCAAAAATCTTAATCCTAAACCTTTACCATCGCTTGCACCTTCTATAATACCAGGAATATCAGCCATTACAAACGAGCGATGATCTCGATAACTAACAATACCCAAATTGGGTTCGAGTGTTGTAAACGGATAATTCGCTATTTTGGGTTTGGCAGCTGTTACTACAGATAGTAGAGTCGATTTTCCTGCATTCGGAAAACCTACTAATCCAACATCTGCTAAGACCTTAAGCTCAAGTATAACTCTGCGTTCTTCAAAAGCCTCTCCAGGTTGTGCATACCGTGGAGCTTGATTTGTGGGGGTTTTGAAGTGGTTGTTACCTCTTCCTCCTTTACCACCTTTCAATAGGATAATTTCTTGTCCATCATCTGTAATATCACAGAGATATTCCCCAGTTTCGGCATCATAAGCAACAGTACCACAGGGTACATCAATTATTTGCGATTCGCCTTTTCTACCAGAGCACAACCTTCCTGTTCCACCTTCACCATGCCCAGCCAATATGTGGCGTTGGTATTTTAGGTGGAGTAGTGTCCAATAATTACGATTTCCACGTAAAATGATATGTCCTCCGTCACCACCGTCACCACCGTCAGGTCCACCCCTAGGTATATATTTTTCTCGTCGAAAATGTGTCGAACCTCTTCCACCTTTTCCCGAGCGGCAATATATTTTTACGTAATCTACAAAATTTGAATCAGACATATTTTTATATATAAGTTGGCAGCTAACTGCCTTAAAAATGGTTAAACCAAGAGCCAGATCCTCATAACTACTCGTGATCTGATTCTTGGTTTTTGATTGTACCGTAAAATATTATTTTACTTTTTCTATAATTTCAACTATTTTGTTGAATACATTGTCTACACTATCCAAGCCTTGTATAGCATATAGTTTTCCTTGTTTCTCGTACAAATCCTTTAAAGGCGTTGTTTGGTTGTAATATACATCTAAACGAGCTTTGATTGTATCGTGGTTGTCGTCTGTACGACCTGTCATTTGTCCTCGTTTTAGTAGGCGATCGATTAACTCTTTTTCTAGCACATCTAGGCTTACTACTGCCGAAATTTTTTCACCTCTAGTTAACAGCATTTCGTTTAAAGCTTCGCCTTGAGGTATTGTGCGTGGAAAACCATCAAAAATAACACCATTGCAAGCTCCGTCTTTTGTTTTTTGATCGAATACACTCGCCAAAATATCAATCATTAGAGCATCAGGTATCAATTGACCTTTAGACATGTAGCTTTCAGCTAATTTACCAAGTTCGCTTCCCGAATCTCTTTCAGCACGCAGTACATCTCCTGTCGAGATATGAGCTAACTTATATTTTTCGATAAGGTTTGTACTTTGTGTACCTTTACCTGAGCCTGGAGCTCCAAATATTACAATGTTAAGCATGTCTTTTATTTATGATTTTATTTTATATATATTGGCAAGGTTTCGTCCATAGCCATCATAGTCTAATCCAAATCCTACTATAAAATCGTTTGGTATTTCTAACGCTACATAATCTAATTTAACCTCACTTTGCAAGGCCTTTGGTTTGAATAGGAGTGTAGCTACTTTTATCTCTTTAGGCTTTTGGCAAGTCAATTGATCTATTATTAATGACATTGTATGACCTGTGTCTACAATATCCTCAATAATAATGATTGTACGTCCTTCAATGTCATCTTCAAGACCATAAATTTCTTTTATTTTGCCTGTCGATTTAGTTCCTTTATAAGATGCCATGCGTACAAATGATATTTCGCAAGGTATAGTTACTAGTTTCATCAATTCAGACGCAAACATAAAAGAGCCATTGAGTACACAAACAAATAGTGGGTCTTTACCCGCCAAGTCTTTATTAATTTCGTTTGCGATCTTTTTAATTGATCTAATGATTTCATCTTCAGTGATAAATAAATCAAATTCTTTATCTCTAATGGTAACACTATTCATATATGAGTGCTTAAAATATTAAGCTTACAAAAGTACTATAAATTAGATAAATGTATGTATAGGATGATGATTTTTTTCATAAAAAAGACCCAAGTGTTTTGAACTTGGGTCTTTTGGTTTATTAATTAAACATTTGTCGAAAATGACTAAATATCTTATCCTTTATTGATTTTGCAGGTTGAAAATTTGGTGAATTTTCTAACCCAGACAAGATCTGTTTTTCGCTATCGTCCAATTTTTCGGGTATATACACGCTGATGTTTATCAGCAAATCGCCCGTTCCGTAGCGGTTAATACTTGGTAGACCTTTGTTTTTTAAGCGTAATACTTTTCCTGGTTGTGTACCAGCGTCTATTGTTACTTTTACTTTTCCATCTATAGTAGGTACTTCTACTTTTCCTCCAATGGCAGCTGTAGATATGGTTAGAAGCAGATTGTATACAACATCGTTGTCGTCTCTCAATAGCTCAGGATGTTGTTCTTCTTCAACTACAATAAGCAAATCACCGTTAACACCGCCATGACGTGCAGCGTTTCCTTTTCCGCTCATTGATAGTTGCATACCTTCGGCAACACCTGCGGGTATGTTTAGTGCAATCACTTCCTCTTCACGCACAATTCCTTCGCCTGTGCAATGGGGACATTTTTTGGTGATGTTTTTTCCTTCTCCGTTACAACTCGGACAGGCTGTTTGTGTTTGCATTTGCCCCAACATCGTATTTACAATGCGAGTTACAGCTCCTGATCCGTTACATGTAGAGCAGGTAGTATATGCTGTACCGTTTTCAGCTCCATTGCCTTTACAATATTGACACGAAACGTATTTTTTTACTTTTATTTTTTTCTCAACACCTGTTAAGACTTCTTTAAGGGTGAGCTTTACTTTTACACGAAGATCAGAACCTCTATTGGTGCGTCGACCTCCGCCACCTCCGCCTCCAAAACCTCCGAATCCGCCAAAATGACCTCCAAATATGTCTCCAAACTGAGAAAAGATGTCATCCATCGAAAATCCGCCTCCCGAATGACCTCCAAAACCACCTGGTGCATCATGGCCATATCTATCAAAACGAGCTCGTTTTTGCTCATCGCTTAATACTTCGTATGCTTCTGCCGCCTCTTTAAATCTGTCTTCAGCCGTAGGGTCGTCAGGGTTTTTATCAGGGTGATATTGTATTGCTTTCTTCTTGTACGCTTTTTTAATCTCTTCGGGAGTAGCTGTTTTAGAAATCTCTAAAATCTCGTAATAATCTCTTTTATTGGACATCTTATTATATTACCTTGTTTGGGAATTATTTTGCAACAATTACTTTAGCGAAACGGATTATTTTGTCGTTTAGAGCATATCCATTTTGTACACAATCAATAACTTTTCCTTTTTGGTCATCACTCTGAGCAGGTATGGTTGTAATGGCTTCGTGTCTTTCGGTGTCAAAGGCTTCGCCAAGTGCATCAATCACTTTTACACCATTTTGAGTAAGAGCTGACTTGAATTTATTATATATCAATTCTAAACCTTCTTTTTGCTCTTCTGGGATAATGGTCAAAGCTCTGTCAAAATCGTCCATAATAGGTAAAAAACCTAATAATGTTTTCTCACCGCCATTTCTTATCAAATCAGCCTTTTCTTTCATCGTACGTTTCCGATAATTGTCAAACTCGGCATGAAGTCGTAAATACGAATCGTTAAGCTCTTGAAATTTTATTTCTAAATCATCAGCCAAATTGGCACTATCATCATCGTTTCCGAGCGTTTCTGCCACGTTTTCTGCCATATTTTCAATGTTTGCACCCTCTTCTTGTGGGTCAAACTCTTGTTGCTCATTCATATCTTTCATTTCTAAACTTTGTCTATTCTATTGTTTTCTAACTAATTATTGTTTTTATTGTACTTCGTAAACTTACTTCGCAAACTAAATTTCTAACTTAATATACAAAATCTTTGCCAAAGATATGTATTAAAATATAGTCTTAAATAAAACTTTACTTCCGTAGTACTATCAAAGTTTGTTATCTTTGCATTCTATTTGGATTATTAACAAAAACGTTGCAAGTTATCATGTTATTTGAGAAATTTTTTACCCCCATGAATATTACATTCATGATTTTGGTAACTTCTTCCATCTTCTTTATGAAAGGTAAGGTGCGATCGGATTTAGTTGCTATGTGTGCGTTATTGCTTTTGGTTGTAACCAATATTTTAACACCCACCCAAGCCTTATCTGGTTTTTCAAATGCTGTTGTGTTGATGATGGTGGGGTTGTTTATTGTTGGTGGAGGTATATTTCGAACGGGCTTGGCTAAGTTGATAAGCTCCAAAATTCTCAGATTGGCAGGCGATAGCGATACCAAATTATTTATACTGGTTATTTTAGTAACCGCATTTATAGGTGCGTTTGTTAGTAATACAGGTACTGTAGCAGTTATGATACCCATTGTAGTCAGTATTGCTGTAAGTGCCAATACCACACCTCGAAAATTTTTGATGCCGCTTGCCTTTGCCAGTAGTATGGGGGGGATGCTAACATTGATAGGTACACCGCCTAACTTGATAATAAGTGAAGAGCTCGAAAAAAATGGTCTCGAGGCCTTGTCTTTTTTCTCGTTTACGCCAGTTGGCATTATTTGTTTGGCAGTAGGTGTGATCTGTTTGCCTATTTTGAGTAAATTATTCTTATCCAAAGATGATAAGATGAATAGAGAAAGTAAGAAAGGTAAAAGTTTAGATGATTTGGCTGAAGAATATCAGCTTCATAATCTAAAGCATATCGCGTTGCCTGATGATTCGGTATTGATCGGAAAAGAACTGCGTGAGTTGAAGATTCCAACTAAATATAACATCAGTGTAGTTAGTGTAGAGAAAAAGAATAAGCACACAACATCTTTTGGCAAGAAAGAAAGAACAGAAGAGGTTGCGGGACCCAAAACTCGGATCGAAAAAGGAGATGTATTGGTGTGTTATGGAAAGAATAATAACATAACACGTTTTGTAGAAGAGTATGATCTTACGCTCTTAATAGCAGATAATGAAAAATCTAAGATATTTGATTTCGAGGATATTGGTTTAGCCGAGGTGTTTATAATGCCCAACTCTAAATTGGTTAATCGCACCATTATTGATGCCCATTTCAGAGACGAGTATAATGTAAATATATTAGGTATACAACGTAATAATGAGTATCGGATGAGTGATCTTCAAAAAGAGAAGTTAGATTCTGGAGATGCTTTACTTATACAAGGTACATGGCACGATATTGCCAATCTGGGTCAGCGTCAAGACGATTTGGTATTGGTAGGGCAACCCTTAGCAGAGGCTGCAAAAGTAACCCTCGATCATAAAGCTCCAGTAGCTGCAGCTATTATGATATTGATGGTAGTAGCTATGGTTACCAATATTGTAGCTCCAGTAATAGCGGTTCTTATAGCATCTGTATTTATGGTGATAACAGGATGTTTACGTAATATGGAAGAGGCTTATAAAACGATAAACTGGGAAAGTGTTGTACTCATTGCTGGTATGATGCCTATGGCTCTTGCTTTTGACGAGACGGGTGCCGCTAATCTTGTATCTACAACATTGGTTGGAGGGCTAGGCGAGTACGGTCCTTATGCCCTATTGGCAGGTGTTTATTTTGGTACATCTTTGCTTACTATGTTTATTAGTAATACCGCAACCGCCCTATTATTTGCACCCATAGGTATGCAAGCAGCTTTGAGTATGGGAATTAACCCTCATGCGTTTTTGTTCGCCGTAGCTGTTGCTGCAAGTATGTGCTTTGCTTCTCCTTTTTCTACTGCACCCAATGCACTAGTTATGTCGGCGGGCCGTTATACTTTTATTGATTATATTAAAGTGGGATTGCCCTTGCAAATCATTATGGGGATAGTGATGATAATGGCATTACCATTGTTGTTTCCTTTTTGAAATTTTAAGAATTGAAATTAAAACATGTTTAAGAGAATAAATAAAAAAGAAGCATTGGAAAAACTGTCCAATGCCAATGCAATACTCGTTGATATACGTGATACTGAAAGTTTTGAGCGTGGTCATATAGATGAGGCTATCCCTTTGGGACAAGAAAATATTGTTGAATTTGTAAATAATACCAATAAAGATACCCCTGTATTAGTGATATGTTATCATGGAAATAGTAGCCAAATGGTTGCCAAATATTTTGCCGAAAATGGTTTTTCGGATGTTTACAGTGTAGATGGTGGGTACGAGGGTTGGGTAAATAGCTAATTTTTTATTACTCCTATCTAAGAGAAAATAATATAAATATAATATAAATAAGAAATGAAAAAATTATTTTTACTGACACTACTTATTCTGTCGGTTAACACCATTGATGCTCAGACAGAGCCAGCTTACAAAAAAGGTGCGTTTTATTCTTTTTGGGGATGGAATAGAGCGCATTACACCAATTCAACGATTCGCTTTACTGGCGATGATTATGACTTTAAAATTCGTCGTGCAGTAGCACATGATAAGTTAAGTCCTGTAACTTTCCGTAACTATTTGCAACCCGATCGTATAACTATTCCTCAAACAAACTTTAAGGTAGGTTATTTTTTTAAAGACAATATGGCAGTAAGTGTTGGTGTAGATCATATGAAATATGTGATGGATCAGAATCAGACTGTGGATATTTCGGGAAAGGTAAAACCTGGATTCGAGGGTCATGTAAAGGATGGTACAGTAAAGTTGACTGAAGATTTTTTGACATTCGAGCATACCGATGGCTTAAACTATATCAATGCTGAATTTGAATATTTTCATAACTTTTACAAGAATGGGATTCTAAAAGTAAATGGCATGGTAGGCGGTGGAGCTGGATTTCTCTTGCCAAAGACAAATGTTCAGCTATTTGCTCAAGAAAGACATGATGATTTTCACTTAGCAGGATATGGATTGAATGCCAAAATAGGAGCAGATGTTTTACTTTGGGATTTGTTTTTCTTGCGTTGCGAGGGTAAAGAGGGATATATCAACATGCCAAGTATTCGTACCACTCATTCAAAAGTAGATAAGGCTTCTCAACACTTTTGGTTTGCCGAAATTGACTTTTTGTTTGGTTTTGCATGGCGTTTTAAATAAGCATAGCGAATAGATAATATCTTTTTTATACTTTTGCAAGTAATAGAAATTGTAAAATAAAAATGACCTTTTAAAGTTATGGGAAGAGCATTTGAATACCGTAAAGCAACCAAAATGAAGCGTTGGGGCAATATGGCTCGGGTATTTACGAAAATAGGAAGGCAAATAACAATAGCAGCCAAAGAGGGAGGTATTGAGCCAGATACAAATCCGAGATTGCGTGTATTGATACAGCAAGCAAAAAAAGAAAATATGCCGAAAGACAACGTCGATCGTGCCATCAAAAAAGCATTGGCTAAAGACGAGTCGGACTACAAAGAAATGGTGTATGAAGGATACGGTCCTTATGGTATTGCCATTGTTGTAGAAACGGCAACGGACAACCCAACACGTACGGTAGCTAATGTACGTAGCTATTTCAATAAAATGAATGGGTCGTTAGGTACTTCGGGTAGTTTAGAATTTTTATTCGATCATAAGTGTGTATTCACGATTGTAGCCAAAGAAGGTGTTTCGTTAGAAGATCTTGAACTGGAATTGATCGATTATGGTGTGGATGAATTGGAGAATGACGAAGAAGGAAACATCATTTTGTATGGAGAATTTAAATCAAATTCAGAAATTCAGAAATACTTGGAAGAGAATGGATTTGAAATTCAAAGTGCCGAGTTTGAAAGAATACCACACGAACTGAAAGATTTGAACGAAGAACAACGTGTACAGCTGAATAAGCTTTTAGACAAATTTGAAGAAGATGATGATGTGCAGAATGTATTTCATAACATGAAGCCTGAAGAATAATAAGTACCAAGAATACTTTTACTAGAATAGTACGGAATCTTATTTTTTATAAATAAGATTCCGTTTTTATTAAAAAAAGTTGAAGGTTGAAGGATGTAACGAGGGGCTAATGTATCTTTGTAAGTGTAACAAATCAAAAATAAAGAAATGTGGGCTACAATAAAAAAAACAGTGCTTTT
>JBDLTH010000065.1:0-7107 GCA_039799165.1 Bacteroidota bacterium | reverse complement strand
CTTTAGTACGACATTTGATATATCCTTTGATGATTTCGTCTTTTTCAAGAGCTTCATTAACACGCTCCCATGAACGAGATGCACGTGCTTTTTTGTGAGAAAGGATAAGCTGACCTTTTTTGTCTTCTTGGCTCTCGATGTATACTTCTACCTCGTCGCCTATTTTTAGATCGGGGTTGTAACGAAATTCGTTCATCGATACTACACCATCCGATTTGTAACCGATGTTAACAACAACTTCACGTTTGTTCATCGATGTTACTTTACCCATAACCACTTCTTTATCGTTTACTTTGTTCAACGATTGGTCATACGTTTTTTGTAATTCTTCTCTACTTCTACCTGTGTAAACCTCGCCTACTTCGTAAGCTTCCCAATCGAAATTATCGATAGGCTGTACATTCTTTAATTTATCAGATTCAATCATTCGTCTTTTAGCTTCTAAAGCTACTTTTAATTAATGAGTTAGACATTATGTTATAAAAACGGTGCAAAGGTACATTTTTCAAGACAATAAAACAAATACGCCAGCAACTTTTCATCAACGTATATACATTAATATCAATCTTTAAAATCATTTTTTAGAAAAATCCTTTGGCAATATACCATATTGCTTCAAGAAACATTTGGTGAAATAAGAAGCTGAGTTAAAACCGACTTGATAGGCAACCTCATTGATCCGCATATCATTTTCGAGTAATAGAATACACGATTTTTTGAGCCTGTATGTTCTGAGATAATCCCCTGGTGTAACCCCACAAATACCTTTTACCTTGCGTTGTAGATTAGACCTGCTCATACCCAAGGTATCGGTTATAGATTCGATCGAAAACTCTACATCCGACAAGTGTTTCTCTATTTCGGCATTCAGCTTGCTCAAAAAGTCGGCATCGCTCTTGTTGCTAGTCAAAATGGTATACGATGCCAAAGGCGACTTATTGAAGGTGTCGAGTATCACACGCCGGTTTTCGAGTAAGCTATTTATCTGGGCTTTGAGGTAAACGATGGAGAAGGGTTTTTCGATAAACACATCCGCTCCTGATTGAAGCCCTTCTATTTTGACACTGTTTTCGGTTTTTGCCGATAGTAGAATGAGCGGTATATGGCATAGGTTAGTATTGGTTTTTACAATGCGGGCAAACGAAATACCATCTATACCTGGCATCATAATATCGGACACTATAAGGTCGAAAGACGTTTTGGACAATAGATTTTGTGCCTCTTTTACATCTGCTGCTACCGCTACTGTATATTCCGATTGCAGACTTTTTTCGATAAAGCGTAGCATATCTTCATTGTCTTCTACTAGTAAAATCGTTTTTTCGGTATCGGTATATAAGTTTGGTTTGCTATACGACACTTCTATTACTTTCTTGTCTTCAGCTTTCACCTCTTTATCTTGCTGTTTATCGAAAGCAATATCGGTAAATGTAAATGCAAATAATGATCCTCCATTGGGGGCATCACTTATTATTATTTTGCCACGTAGCACATCCGACAGGTGTTTTACCAAAGACAGCCCTATACCCGTACCCACATTGGGTTGTTGGTTTTGTATCTGATAAAATGGATCAAAGATAAGTTCTTTCTGGTCATCGGCTATCCCTCTGCCATTATCCTCTACACTTATGGTATGCACATCATGATGAGCCGATGTATCGAGCCTAAGTACAATTCGATCTGTCGTAAACTTCAAGGCATTAGTCAGTAGATTTCCTGTTATTTTGGTTAGGGCATCAGCATCCGATACTACCCAAATGATGCCATTGGATGGTGTTTGAAAATCGAGCTCTATCTTTCGGCTTTGAGCTGTTTTCTTAAATCGTTCCACGATACCCAAAAGATGGTTTTCCAAATCTATTTTTTCGGGCTTTACAACGTAGGTTGTTGAGTCCATCTTCCTAAAATCGAGTAGCTGATTGATAAGGATGGTTAGCCTATCGCAGTTTTTTTCTATCACGCTCAGGTTCTGTTGAGTATCGTCTTCGTTTAGCTTGCTACTTATTATTTCTTCCAAGGGTGCTTTGATAAGACTTAGCGGTGTACGTATCTCGTGTGCAATGGTGGTAAAAAAATCGATCTTCGACTTGAAAGAGAGGGTTTCTTGTTCTGCCTTAAAGGCTTCCAAATAGCGTTCGTGCTTCAACTGATTTCTTCGGGTATAATAGCGGAGCAAGAGGTATAAGAGCGAAAAAGAAAGCAGGATATAAAACACCTTTGCAGGTATAGATAACCAAAAAGGGGGCAGTATCTCTATCACCACTGCCGTGCCTTCATCGTTCCACTCGCCACTGTTATTCGATGCTTTTACCTTAAATGTGTATTTACCTGGTGCCAGATTTACGTAAGTTACATTTCGGTTGTTGCCCACATAGTTCCAGTCTTTGTCTACACCCACTAGTTTGTAAGCATATTGGTTTTTGCTCTGCGAAATATAGCTAAGGCTAACGTATGCTATGCTAAACGAGGATTTGTTGTAAGGCAATTCTATTTTCGATTTGTTATTCAGAGCTATTTGTATATCCTTTGTTTGTTGGCTAGTAGCACCACCTAGTAGGTGTATTTGAGTAATCTCTACTGGAGGAATATTTTTATTTTTGTTCAGTTTTAGGTCTTGCGGATAAAAGGCGTTGAAACCATTGATGCCACCAAAATACAACTTCCCATCCCGTGCTTTTAGGCTCGATTTGTAGTTAAACTGATTACTTTGCAAGCCATCGTCCTTGGTGTATAGCTTAAATTCGTTTGGCATAGAGGGGTCGAAGCTTACCAAGCCCTTGTTGCAACTAAGCCACAGGTTGCCAAACTGATCGTCGAGTATGCCATACACCACATTGTTGGGCAAGCCCTCGTTTTCGGATATATTGATAAACTTATCGGTTTGGTAATCGTACAAAAATAGGCCTCTACCCTCGCTCGAAAACCAAAGTCGCTTTTGGCTGTCGATGTATACACTTATCAGTTTGCTATTGACAATAGGGTTGCTATGTGGCAATATGTGGTTGTAGTTTGTCCATTGATTGTTTTTTTTGTTGTACCGCATCACGCCAGCCCCATAATTGGCAATCCATAAGTTGTCGTAATCATCCTCTATCATGTCGTATATAAATCCCACAGCATCGGGTATTTGCGAAAAACTGTTGTCGAGCCTATTGTATTTGTTCAAACCAACAGGCGTACCTACATAAATATCGCCTGCTTTGGTTCTATATAGCGAAAATATGCAGTCATCATTTAAGGTATTCCTATCCTTGTTGTCATTTCTGAAGTTTACAAGCGATTTTGTTTTGGTATTATATATATCAATTCCTCTCGAAAAAGTTCCTATCCACAAATTGTCCTCGTCCAACAGCAGGGCATGGGTGTTGTGGTAACTGGTGCGGATGGGTTGTGTAAATTGCTTTGTGGTGGTATCGAAATAATTGATGCCACCATCTTCGCTTGCTATCCATAAATTGCCTTTGCTATCTTCGCAGAACTGACTAATAGCTTTGCCCGATAGTGCGTGTGGCATTTTATTATGGTGATAAAACTCTTTTACAAGCAAAGACCTATTGAGGTAATTTATTCCACCAAAATAGGTACCAATCCATATCCCACCCTCCTTGTCAGATGCTGTGGAATAAATATTTTGGTCGCTCATATTATGTAGCGAATTTATTACATCCAGGCGTTTGCTCCACTGCGTTTGTGTATCAAACAGGTATAGCCCATCGTCAGCACCTATCAGTAGTGTGTTTTTTGCATATTGATACAGGGTGCGAACGTGTGTGATATAATGTGCCTTGCTAGAGGTATTGAAAAAAGAGGTATAGGTATTGCTTTGCTTGTTGTAGCAGCGTACACCATCGTTCCATGTACCTAGCCATAGCTTGCCTGTTTCGTCTTCTATCATCGAAAGCACCTCGTTGTCCGAATTGTTTTTCATCACAAATAAGCCATCCACAGGCTCTAATGCCTCAGCTCTGGCATTGTATCGCAATAAGCCTAAACGTGTACCTGCCCATATCGTGCCCGAGCGATCTTGGTAGATTGTCCACACAGCATTTTGCCCCAAACTGGCTTTGTGTATGGGTATCTTTTTAAATTTCTGCCTTGTATAATCATAAGTAAATACACCTTGATACATGGTTGCTATCCAAAGTAAGCCTTGCTTGTCTACCAACAAACTATTGACTGCCGTAGATATATGTTCGGCATTGGCACTTGGCTTTTGCAATAGCTCAAACGATTCACTCACCTTGTCCATTATATACAAGCCCCCATCTGTGCCTACAAATAGGGTATTGGCATCTCCTTCGGCTAGGCTTCGTATGAAGTTGTTTGCTAATGATTGTTGTTGAGTAGTTGTGTGGCGAAATATTCTAAAATTGCTACCATCGTACCTGTTCAAACCATCCTTTGTTCCAAACCACATAAATCCTCTCGAGTCTTGTAGAATAGCATATACGGTATTTTCGGACAGACCCTCGTCTACCTGAATTTTCTTGAAATGAAAATAACCGTTCTCTTGAGGATAAGCTAAGAGGGTACAGTTAAGTAAAAACAGAAAGAGTAGAGGTTGAAAATATTTCATAAAAACAAAGTTAATTTTTTAAATCAAGCCCTAAGATTAACAAACTACTTTAAAACAAAAATAGCCTGTACCTAACCGATACAATAGTACAAAACAGTCAATATATAGCATTTTTTAGTCATTGCATCAATATGGTTATCTAATACCATTTTTTCATCAAATCGTATTACTCATATCACCTACATCAATTCTATATTTGATTATAATAAGATTATTATATTACTTAAATCATATTTACAAACATTAAATCTAAAGCACATGCCAAAAAAGATTTTATTTTTTCTATTTATTTCGTTTAGTCTCTTTTCGTTTGGGCAAACGAAAGGTCTACAAGGTGTAGTACTCGACGACACGAACGAACCTTTGATTGGTGTAACGGTAAGCGTAAAAGGTACTACAACAGGCACAACAACAGACATCGACGGACAATATGCGATAGAGGTTGCCGATAAACAAACATTGGTCTTCTCTATGCTTGGCATGAACACGAAAGAGATTGTTTATACAGGACAAAACTCGTTGAAAGTTATACTTGCCAATAACGACCAACTACTTGACGATGTAGTTGTTATTGGATACCAAACCATCAAGAAGGCGGACCTTACAGGTGCCGTGTCGGTATTCAATCCTAAAACAATCAAGAACATGACGGTTACAGGTACAGTGGGCGATGCTTTGGGCTCATTACCTGGACTCAATGTGCGTACATCTGGTGCTCCTGGTAGCGAAGGCAAGGTAGAGATTAGGGGTACTGGCACGTTTGGTAATAGCAAGCCCTTGTACGTTGTAGACGGAGTTGTTTCGGATGCCAACCGTGATTTTAACTTCAACGACATCGAGAGCATTCAGGTGCTAAAAGATGCTTCGGCTGCTGCTATCTATGGTTCTCGTGCAGGTAATGGGGTGATTATTATTACTACCAAACAGGGTGCTGAAGGCAAAATGAAGATAGATGTATCGTCTCGCCTTACTTTGCAATGGCTACCCAAATACAACCTTACGGGTAGAGATCGTTGGATAGAACTGAACGATATGGCATTTACCAATGCAGGAAAATCTCTTGCTAAACACTTCGATGGCAATACAGATTGGCAAAAAGAGGTATTTAAAACAGGGCTGGTACAAGATCATAACGTTTCGTTTTCGGGTGGAGGCAAAGAGAGTAAATACTTTATATCAAGCAATTATCAAAGCAACTCGGGTACGACCATTGGTACGAAAAGCGAGCGGTTGACATTGCGTGCAAACACCTCTGCCACACGCAGTTTTTCGGACAAAGTTCTGTTTAGAATAGGCGAAAACATTACACTTAGTCATTTTGCAATAGATGAGTTGGATACCAAACCTATCATAGATGTTTACCGTATGTTGCCCACCATACCTATCTATGACAGTAACAACAAAGGCGGATACGGATTTGGTAACGGAGGGCGTGATGTTACGTTTGGCACAAACCCTTTTGCTAAAGAAGATTTTGAAAACACACAGAATAGTAATCTGCGAATAAGGGGTAACTTATTTACGGAGATAGAATGGACAAAGATGCTCAAATACAAGTTTAATATGGGATTTGACTTGAGTAATGACAAACATATGTTTTTACGCAAAATAGGAGACTGGTCGTTCAACCAACCTGCCGATCCATCTTTTTTAACTAAAAATCAAGCACAATCGCAAGGCTTGGTCTTTGACAACACCCTTGAATTTAATAAAAAATTTGACAAGCACGACATATCAGCCGTATTAGGTATTAGCTACCAAACATCGGAATATGAAAAAATATGGGGTACTAAAAATGATGTCCTTACTAGCGGAAATGATTATTATGACCAATTAGATGCTGTTTTGATGGATCCTAAAACAGGTAGTTACAAGAATATAGAGAAACTTTTTTCGGTATTTGGACGCCTGAACTACAATTTTTCTGATCGTTATCTCCTTAGCTTTACGATGCGTAGAGATGAGTCGTCTAAGTTTTCGCCAGACACACGTGTAGGCTATTTCCCTTCTATCTCGGCAGGATGGAGAATCAGTAACGAGTCGTTTTTTAATGTTTCAGGAATAGACGATCTCAAAATAAGAGCAAACTACGGTATATTGGGTACTTCTAATAACGATGTTTGGGACTGGGTATCGTTTATCAATACTTTTCCACAAGCCATATTTGGCAATGACCAGCTTGTAAATGGTATGACACAAGTAAAGTTAGCGAATGAAAATTTGAAATGGGAAAAACTAACCCAGTTTAATACTGGATTTGATGCCGTTTTTTTAAACAACAGACTACTTGCCTCATTCGACTATTTCAACAAAGAAACCAAAGATGTTTTGACCGAGATGCCTATACTATTATCTACGGGTAACAACGGTGGCAACCCTTGGGTAAATGCTGCAACCTTGCAAAACAAAGGCTTTGAGGTATCGCTTACATGGCGAGATAAAATAGGAAAAGACCTCGGATATAACATCAATGTAAATGGATCGTATCTACAAAACAAGATTAAAAACTTGGGCTATGGACGGGAAGGTTT
>JBDLTH010000064.1:0-3256 GCA_039799165.1 Bacteroidota bacterium | reverse complement strand
TAAACGGTGGATAGTCGAAAATAACCCTGTCTTGGTTTCAAAGGTGTAAAAGACTATCTAAAAGTTTTGAATATCATATAAATACGAAATAACCGATGATTATATTGGCGATGATCAAAATATAAAATAAACAGAATCACATTTTTCATCGTAAATAGATAGATGTTAGATTTTCAATTACGATCTTTCTGATAAAGGAATATATTCGTTGACAGGACCTGCATTCTTGTATGCTGGACGGATGATCCGACGTTCTTTGAAGTTGAGCTCCTCGTTGCGATGTGCACACCAACCTACGATGCGTGCCATAGCAAACAGGGGTGTATAAATTTCTTGAGGTAGACCTATCATATCATACACCAAACCTGAGTAAAAGTCGACATTGGCACATACTTGTTTTTTGACATTAGCTCCTTTAAACTCCATAAAGTTTTTAATGGCACGCTCTTCTATCAATTTATAAAAATTAAACTCATCTACTCTACCTTTTTCAACAGCCAAATCGTGAGCCATTTCTTTCAGCAATACAGCACGAGGATCTGAAACGGTATAGATAGCATGCCCTATTCCATAAATAAGACCTGTTTTATTATAAGCATCTTTTTTCAATATCCTTTGAAGCATAGTATCTACTTCGTCAATATTTTTCCAGTCTTTAATCTTATTTTTAAGATATTGCATCATGTCCACAACTCTTAAATTGGCACCTCCGTGCAAAGGTCCTTTAAGCGAGTTAATGCCTGATGATATGGATGAGTAAGTATCTGTACCTGTCGAGCTTGTTACACGCACTGTAAAGGTAGAATTATTTCCTCCACCATGATCGGCATGCACCATAAGAGCTAAATCTAATATTTTGACATCCAACTCCGTGTATTTGCTCCCTTTCATCATATACAAGAAGTTTTCGGCTAATGTAAGTTCGGGTTTAGGATGACGAATGTGTAACGATTTTCCTTGATTATGTCTTAGTGCATTGTAGGCATAGGCAATAATGGTAGGAAAAGTAGCTATTAGATTTAGCGATTGACGTACCAGATTATCGTCTGACGTATCGTCTGGATTTTCGTCGAAAGTATACAGTTCCAATACACATCGAGCTAATATATTCATAATATCTTGCCCTTCGAGGTCGAGAATGTGCATCGTTACTTTCTGATTCAAATCCATGGTCTCACTCAATAGTTTCGAGAATTGCTCTAACTCAACTTTATTGGGTAATGATCCTGCCAAGATTAGGTAAATTACCTCCTCAAAACCAGCTCTTTTTTCTTTTTGAGCTGCTTTAACGATGTACTCTATATCTATGCCTCGATACAATAGTTTACCAGGAATTGCTGTCAATTTACCATCATCAGCCCTTTGGTAACCCACTACGTCTCCCACTTTGGTTAAACCGACTACTACTCCTGTATGGTCTTCATTTCGAAGACCTCGTTTTACATTATGCAACTTAAATAGATCAGGGTCTATCTGTGTAGTTGTTCTTAATGTTTCTGATATTTGTTTTATTAATGTATCATCCATACTACTATTAAATTTAAGTAAATAATTTAAGTAAATAAGATAGTCGGTGTAGTTTTCTACCTACCACTTATTTCAAATAAACAACGTCTAAAGTTAGTCCTCCACACATTCCAATTTAGCTTATCCCTGTACAATTCGATTGCTCCAATTCACAAAGTAGAAATTATACAACTGATGTATTGTTCCAGACCAAGATCTTTTGTCAGTTGGGTCTTCAGCCGATATAAAGCCTACTTTAATCTTTGTTGATTCTGTTTTTAATTCAGTATCTTGAATATCCATTTTATTAGTATGTTTACCATTTATAAATTATAAAAGTCCAACTAGCTTTTCTGTAAACTCACTGGTGGATAGGGTTTGTCCATTATCCATAAATCGAGCTAAATCGTGTGTTGCTTTACCTTGAGCATATAGAGTCTCCAAACCTTTTGTTATCAACTCACCTGCTTCTATCCAACCCATATAGTCGAGCATCATTACTGCCGACAATAACAAAGAGGATGGATTTACAACATTTTTTCCAGCAATATCGGGTGCTGTACCGTGCGTAGCTTCAAATATAGCACTACCTGTTAGGTAGTTGATATTAGCACCAGGTGCAATACCAATACCTCCAACCATAGCAGCCAGTTGGTCAGACACATAGTCGCCGTTCAAATTGAGTGTGGCTATTACTGAATACTCAGCAGGTTTGAGCAAGGTATTTTGTAAAAAGGCATCCGCTATTACATCTTTGATAATAAGTTTTTGGCTTGATTTTGCGTCATCCAAAGCTTTATTAGCCTCGGCTTCGCCTTTTTCTTTTTTCAGCTTATCATATTGTTGCATGGTAAATACACTGTCTGCATATTCTTTTTCGGCAACATCATATCCCCATTGTTTAAAACCGCCTTCGGTAAACTTCATTATATTGCCCTTATGAACAATGGTTAATGAGGGTAACTGGTTTTGTAAGGCATAATCAATAGCCGACCTTACTAAACGTTCTGTACCTTGTACTGATACGGGTTTTATCCCAAACGAAGATGTTTCGGGAAAACGTACTTTTTTTACACCCATCTCATTTTGCAAAAAGTCTAAGACCTTTTTGGCTTCGGGTGTTCCTTGCATCCATTCAATACCAGCATAAATATCTTCGGTGTTTTCTCTAAAAATAGTCATTTCTACCTTTTCGGGTGTCTTGATCGGAGAGGGTACGCCTTTGAACCAACGTACTGGACGAAGACACACATAGAGATCAAGATCTTGACGCAGTGCCACATTAAGCGAGCGAATACCACCACCAACTGGTGTCGTAAGTGGTCCTTTGATACCAATGAGGTATTCACGAAAAGCAGCCATTGTCTCTTCGGGCAACCACGAACCACTGAGATTAAATGATTTTTCGCCTGCTAATACCTCTTTCCATTCTATTTTGCGTGTGCCATTATATGCTTTTTCTACAGCTTTATCGATAACTGGTTGTGCATTTTTCCAAATATCAATGCCTACCCCATCACCTTCAATAAAGGGTATAACTGGATTGTTGGGAACATTTAATTTCCCATTTTGTATACTTATTTTCTGTCCCATTCTGTTCTTTCTTTAAAATTCAATCTCACCCTTTCACATAATTCAATGCACTACCTGCCTTAAACCATTCTATTTGAAGTTGATTATAAGTATGAGCTACTTCTATCAAATCGCTTGAGCCATCTTTATGATCGAGACGCACTGTTAGATTTTTTGC
>JBDLTH010000063.1:0-11264 GCA_039799165.1 Bacteroidota bacterium | reverse complement strand
TAAACGGTGGATAGTCGAAAATAACCCTGTCTTGGTTTCAAAGGTGTAAAAGACTATCTAAAAGTTTTGAATATCATATAAATACGAAATAACCGATGATTATATTGGCGATGATCAAAATTATAGAAAACAGCATATAAAAGAAAATTTGAATAGTTATTAATAACAACGATTTATTAATTTGTTAGAGAATAAGAATTTAAAGGTGAAATTGATCCTTTTTTTGTATTTTTGCATCTGATTTCCGATCTTAAACAAACGTATATTTATGATAATAAGATCAATATTTTATTTTATATTAAAATTTAAATGACCGACAATACAGTATTCGAAAATAAACTGGCAGCTTATTTAACTTTAGGTTGCAAACTCAATTTTGCTGAAACATCTGCCATTGGGAGACAGTTATCCGACATAGGTGTACGTAAAGCACGTGAAGGTGAAGTTGCACATATATGTGTAATAAATACATGCTCTGTTACTGAGTTTGCAGATAAAAAATGTAGACAAGCAGTACGTAAAATGATTAAAGACAACCCTGGGGCTTTTGTTATCGTTACAGGTTGTTATGCACAGCTCAAACCTGATGATATAGCTGCAATCAAAGGCGTTGATGTAGTATTAGGTGCAGAGCAGAAGTTAGACATAACTCATTATCTAAATGAGTTGAAGAAGAAGGATAAAGGAACCGTTTTTATAAGTAAAACCAATAATATAAAATCGTTTGTACCCTCCTGTTCTAAAGACGATCGAACACGTTATTTCTTAAAAGTACAAGATGGTTGCGATTATTTTTGCTCATTCTGCACCATACCCCATGCACGAGGCCGAAGCCGCAACGGCTCTATTGCGGATATGGTGAAGCAAGCCGAAGAGGTTGCTGCAAATGGAGGTAAGGAAATCGTATTGACAGGTGTAAACATTGGTGATTTTGGTAAAACAACCGACGAAAATTTCTTTGAGCTAGTAAAAGCATTAGACCAAGTAGAAGGCATTGAGCGATACCGAATTTCATCTATTGAACCCAATTTATTAACAGACGAGATTATCGAGTTTGTTGCACAATCAAAAAGATTTGCCCCACACTTTCACATACCTTTGCAGTCGGGTTCTGATACCGTACTAAAACTGATGAAACGGAGGTACGATACAGCTTTATTTCGTCATAAAGTAGAGAAAATAAAATCGATCTTGCCCCATGCTTTTATAGGTGTAGATGTAATTGTAGGTACAAGGGGAGAGACGGATGAATACTTCGAAGAATGTAGACAATTTATCGAAAGTCTTGATATTTCGCAGCTTCATGTATTTACCTATTCTGAACGTCCAAATACTCAAGCACTTAAGATAGATTATGTAGTTGATACAAGAACCAAGCATCAGCGAAGTAGAGCCCTATTGGATATTTCAGATATAAAACTGAAAAATTTCTATGCGTCCCAATATGGATTATTGGGGAAAGCTCTATTTGAGCAAACGACACACAACAATAAGATGTATGGATACACCGAAAATTATGTAAAGGTAGAATTACCATATAATGAGAGCCTTGTAAACATTCTAAAAGATGTACATTTAGGAGGCTTAAATATAGATGGATCAGCAGTCATTTTACAATGATATAAATGGACGCTATTTGTTATAAATTTCTCTATTTATTTTTATATCTACACGCATTGCTTCCTTTCAAAGTATTGTATGTGTTGTCAGATATACTCTATTATGGGGTATATTATATAGCCAGATATAGACGTGAGGTAGTGAAACAAAATCTGAGAAGCTCTTTCCCTGAAAAAACACCGAAAGAGCTTCTTTGCATCGAAAAAGATTTTTACCATCACCTTTGCGACTACTTTGTTGAGACGATAAAATTGTTGCACATTACTAACGAGGAGATGCAGAAACGTATCACCTTCAACAATGTCGAATTGGTACAAGACCTGATGAAGGAGGGTAACTCGTGCATTATGTATCTGGGACATTATGGAAATTGGGAGTGGGTGCCATCGCTAAACTTGTTATTTGATAAAGATATTTTGTTGGGACAAATATATCGTCCACTCAAGAACAAAATATTCGACATCCTTTTTCTTAAAATACGCAGCCGATTTGGCAGTGTTGGAATCCCCAAAGACAATACGTTTAGAGCCATCATAAACTACAAACGGCAAAGTCAAAAAATATTGATTGGCTTCATGTCAGACCAAAGCCCATCACCCCATAATATTCATTACTGGACTAACCTTCTCAATAAAAATACAGGTGTGTATACAGGTGTAGAGCGTATTGCCAAGCAAACAGGCTTTAGCGTAACCTATCTGGATATAACAAAAACGGGGCGAGGAAGGTATACCGCAAATGTAAAATTGATTAGCGATTGCCCTAAAGATGAACCTGAATTTGCTATTACTGAAAGATATATTCGAGAAATGGAAAGTACAATACTTCGCAATCCAGCTTATTGGTTATGGTCGCATAGGCGATGGAAACATTCACCTATTGAATCTGATCAAGAATGAAAAGAGTATCGGTAGTTATACTCAACTGGAATGGTGAAAAGCTATTGAAAACATTTTTACCGTCCGTTATTCGACACACCAATACTGAGTTGGCGGATATAATAGTTGCTGATAATGGTTCAACAGATAATTCAGTATCATTTTTGCAGATAAATTATCCGACTGTATCGATTCTAAAACTAGGCAAAAATTATGGATTTGCAGAGGGGTATAACAAAGCCTTATCGCAAATTGACTCAGAATATACTGTATTACTAAATTCAGATGTAGAAGTTACTCTAAATTGGCTCGAGCCACTTGTCAATTTTTTAGATAAAACCTCCGATACAGTAGCCGTTCAACCCCAAATACTAGCACAGCTACGCAAATCTTATTTCGAATACGCAGGTGCTTGTGGAGGGTTTATTGACAGATATGGCTATCCATTTTGCAGAGGCAGGATATTTGGTAGCGTAGAGCAAGATAAGGGGCAATACGATAGTCCCATGCAACTATTCTGGGCTACAGGGGCTTGTATGCTAATAAGAACCAATGAGTACAAAAATGTGGGTGGTTTAGATGCCTCTTTTTTTGCCCATATGGAAGAGATAGACCTATGTTGGCGACTAAATGCAAGAGGTAAAAAGGTATATTGTATACCTCAATCTTCCGTATACCATCTTGGAGGAGGGACATTACACGAAGAAAGTCCACGAAAGACATTTCTCAATTTTAGAAATAATCTATTGATGTTATACAAGAACCTAAACGATAAGGAATTTAGGCATATATACAGAATCAGAACGGTACTTGACTACCTAGCCATCATACAGCTACTGATAAAGGGCAAAACAAGCAATGTAAAATCAATATTGGCAGCTCGAAAAGAATTTAAGAAGATAAAAAACAACTACACCCAAACTAGAGATAATAACCTAAATAACGAAACTAATATGCATATAGCAACAATTTATCCTAAGAGTTTGATTTGGCAATATTATGTCAAACGAAAAAAGACATTCAGTAAACTAACCTGGTAACGGTAACATTCTGTTTATAATTTGTTGCTTTGCCTCCTCTTCTGTAGTTTCAGATAGATTAATCCAAAAAATACGTTCATCACGTTTAAACCAAGTCATCTGCTTTCGAGAATAGATACGAGAATTCTGCTTTATTTTTTCAACTGCAAAATCCAAGATCCACTCCCCATCAAAGTAATTAAAGAGTTCTTTGTACCCAACTGTATTCAATGAATTATAAGTTCGTAGAGGATACACGCTTTTAGCCTCATCTAACAAACCCTCGGCTATCATAGCATCTACACGCCTATTGATGCGTTGGTATAATTGATCTCGATTACGCATCAAGCCAACTTTTATAATTTCGAATGGGCGTTCTTTTACCTTATTGGTTCGGAATGATGAGTAAGGCTTGCCACTCATCAAGCAAACTTCGAGAGCGTGTATAACACGCTTGTGATTCTTCAGGTCTACCTGATCGTAAAATACAGGGTCAAGCATTTTCAATTGAGAGCGAATGCGGTCTAAGCCCTCTTCTTCGAACAATTCATATAAGCTTTTCCGCAATCCTTCATCAATGGTAGGTACTTGATCAATACCATTGCATAGAGCATCAATATAGAGCATTGATCCACCTGTAACAAGCAAAATATCATGCTTTTGATGTAGATTTGATACTAATTGTAAAGCATCGGATTCAAACTCGCTGGCACTGTAATAATCTGACAGATTCAGTGTACCTATAAAATGGTGGGATACACGTGATAAATAATCGCCAGATGGAGCTGCTGTGCCTATTGGTAAGCCTTTATACAACTGACGTGAGTCTGCCGAAATAATGGGACATCCCCAATATTCGGCAAGGCTCACGCTTAAATCGGTTTTACCTACACCAGTAGGTCCTAGTAAGACGAGTAGTTTTTTCATCAAAAAGTTTCATCATCAGGCAATGGCAAAGTATCTTCTAAGCCATCAAAACCTTCAGCATCCAGTTCGTCCAAGTCATATCCTTCGTCTCCATAAAATGTTTCACCCATGTCTAAACTGACAGATTTGACTTCGAATTCTTCAAAATCAACATATTGAACAGGAGGTTCTCCTTCCGATTTTGTACAAGCAGCTTTGTCCAAATCTTTACCTGTGATAATCTCTCGCAATTCGATAAAAAAAGCACGTTCGGTCAAATAATCAAATATGTACATTAATTTTTGCTTTTCATCTTCCAAAAAGTCATTCAAAACAGAATCTGCCATGATATACGAGTCTTCCTCAAAGCTTGTATCCATCTCTGTTAATGTAATTTCTCTTTCTTTTTCCCATGTATCGCTACAAATAAAAAAAGAAGCCATTTCGCCATCCTTATAATTTACTGCCGAAAGGATAGCTTTGTGAAAGTCTAGAAATGTAGCATCAGAGTCGAGTTGAAGCTCTCTTCTAAATGTATCTACCTCATCCGAAAGAATTAAAAACCTGAATACCATATTATTATATTACGTTTTATATTAACAATGTTTGTTGCCCAAAGATAAAAATTATGAGTGAATCAAAAAATTATCGAGCTTTTATTTTACCTGTTATTTTGTCATAAACAGGCAGTACTTGAATGGTATCGTGTTGCAAGCAAAATGCTACTACATCGATCAAACCATGTGTTTCCAGGCGTTTCATATGCTCACTTTTTTTGATGTAAGTCATTATATCTTGTTTAGCCTCTTTCCACATTGATAATGCCACACCCGCAGCATCGGAACTTGTGTTATAATTTGCCTTTTCGGCTAACTGTTCAGCTAATGCACCTCCAAATAAGGTGTCTTCGAGATTAAACTTATCTTGCCATCCAGCACACACAACCAATACGTTCTTTTGTTGTGTAATGCAATAATCTGCAACCGTAGAAAGATTAGAGAACGAGCCAATAATTAACCGATCAGCCTCTTTGGCCTGGTGTATGGCATGTGTGCCGTTGGTTGTAGAAATAACGATATCCTTGCCTTGCACTTTGTCTGGTGCATAATCGTTCGGCGAATTTCCAAAATTTCCGAAGTCGAACTTTATCATATTTCGCTCACCTCCTACAAGATACCCTTTTTGGTGATATGCTTTTGCTTCTTCAGCCGATGCCACAGGTATTATACTGTTAGCACCATTGTTAAGAGCTGTACACATGCAGGTTGTTGCTCGAAATATATCTACCACAACTGCTATACTATCAGGTTCAGCATAATACGGATATAATACTGGAGAAAAACAAACATCTACTTTCATTCCATTCGTTTATTTGCGGATGCAAAAATACAACATAAAAGCATATTATTGAAATTTAATCTCAACTAGTTGTACATCAGTAAATATTGCTCTTGTTTGCTTCACTTTACAAAAGAGAGAAAAGTGATAAAAAGGGATCTAAAGCAGTCTTTATGTTTCTAATTGGTTACCTTTTAGGGTAATGAAATACGATAATAAAGGTGCGTTGCTAACCAAATATAGATAATGTGTTGTTTCAGTAACTTATGAGCAGAAGTATTGACAATTTCAGTTTGCCAGTAATCGCTCGTTATATGATATATCGCATGATGCTTAATCTCTTTCCATATCGATCAGCAGAAATCTATACCTTTGAAATAATATTTATACATGTTTTTATTAACGATATACAATTCTTAGACCTTATATTGTTAGTGTATAGTTTGATATTCATGCAGATGTAGCTATTGGTATAACTCAAAGAAGCATCAATAGTATTACTATTGATGCTTAATATATTTTATGCTAATTTATTCTTTATAGAGAACTCACATGAATTGCTAGCTTAGATTTCAAGTTAGCTGCTTTATTTTTGTGAATTACATTTTTCTTAGCCAACTTATCTAGCATAGAGCATACTGAAGGGTATAATTTAGCAGCTTCTTCTTTGTCAGTTAAACTACGAAACTTCTTAACTGAGTTACGAGTTGTTTTAGCTACATACCTATTTCTAAGACGCTTAGCATCTGTTTGTCTTATTCTCTTTATTGATGATTTATGATTTGCCATAATCGACTAATCTTTATTTTTTTGTTTATATTAGTAGCCCATAGGGGAGTCGAACCCCTCTTTCAAGAATGAAAATCTTACGTCCTAACCGATAGACGAATGGGCCATGTGTTTTGAGAGTTGTACTGTTTAACGCTTTATTCAGTGTTTTTATCTCTCTAATGCGGTGCAAAGGTAGTGTATAATTTATTATTTGCAAATGTTTCATTTGTTTTTTTTGAAAAAAAGTTTCACTGTTATTCTAAAAAATTAAGAATCAAACAAATAAAAAAATCAATTTTTAGATCAGTTGATGCCTTTTTGTTAGACTTTACTTTCAGCCTATGTGCATGTAGGCATAAGATTGTCAAAAAGTGAGGAGTATTCATTCCAGATTATTTACAGAATTAGACAATAGTTTTGTCCAAAATTTTAAAATAAGATCTTTATGAAAATGTGTATAAGTGCAATATTAGTTATATTATCCTCTTTGAGTCTGAATGCTCAAAATAAATCGTCCCAAGATGAGAAAAAAGGATATGTAGGTTTAAGTATTGGTGTAAATATTCCATCAGGTGGCTTTGGTAATAATACAGATGTGGGTTATACTTTTAATGTAAATGGAGGGTATCTGTTACATAAACGTATTGGTATAGCTGCTACCTATTATACGTCTGATTTATCGACATCATTCCATGGACTACCCAATTATTACGATGATGATGACGATGCTAACTTTAGCCTGAAAGGTTTTATGGTTGGTCCACTATTCTCTTATCCGATCAAGCAAACTCCATTTACTGTTGATGCAAAACTATTGGTAGGTATGTCGCATGGCGAACTACCAGATCATTATGAGTATCTTCATAACTCGAAGGAGGATTTTAATGCCTTTTCTTATGGAGGTGGCATATCGTTCAAATGGAATTGCATTCCACAGGTAGCCCTGTCTTTAAATTATGATTTGATCTCCATGCGTCCTAATTTGGATCGAAAAAGCTACTGGCAAACCCCCAATCAAGTAGCTCAATTGGGTAAGCATTCTTTTACCAATTCACTTATTTCAATCGGTGGAGCATATCGTTTTTAATATCAAAAAAGCATTTAACCCATATTTAAATATGGGTTAAATGTATTTGTTTAATCGATGTTTTAGGTTGTCGATTATCAATTCTATATTGTGATAGATGACGATGTTTTAGTTATTATTTTTTGAAAATATTGTTGCCGAAGCCTGTGCTGTAGGCATAACCAAGACTTCTTGTATGTTTACATGATCGGGAGCTGATATAGCATAGTAAATAGCGTCTGCAATATCTTCTGCCATAAGAGGCTCAAACCCATCATATACTTTGTTTGCACGACTTTTATCTCCATTAAATCGCACTACTGAAAATTCTGTTTCAGCAGCACCAGGGCACACTTGTGTTACTTTTATTCCATAATCAACCAAATCTAAACGCATCCCTTTCGATAATGCATCTACAGCATGTTTGGTAGCACAATAAACATTTCCATTAAGGTATACTTCTTTTCCAGCAATAGAGCCTATATTGATGATATGACCAGCTTTTTGAGCTACCATTCCAGGTGATATTATACGTGTAACATATAATAACCCTTTGATATTGGTATCAATCATTCGTTCCCAATCCTCTAGTACCCCTTCATGGATAGGGTTTAGCCCAGCAGCTAGTCCTGCATTATTGATCAGAATATCTACTTTTCGCCAATCGGAGGGTAGATTTCCTAAAAACTGGTTGACCTGCGAAAGCTTAGACACGTCAAAACATAAAGGTAATACATCGATCTTATATTTTTCTTCAATTTGAACTTTCAAATTTTCCAAAATTTCGTTGCGACGACCTGTTAGTATCAGATTGTAGCCTTCTTTTGCCAATTTTTCGGCTGTAGCTTTTCCTATTCCGGACGTTGCACCTGTGATTAATACAATTTTTTTCATATTCTAAGTAACTGTTTAAATTTCCAATAAAATAGTGTTGAGATTGTGTCTTTTTGCAGATAAAAATACTGAATATAAATATATTAATTGTGTTTTTGCATATAGCTTAAATAAGATCAAGTTTTTAACCTATATGGCTATCCACTGCCAAGTAGTCTTTAAGGCACTAATGAGTAATCTATCCGAGAGTTTACTCCAAAATATTTCCGATTGAATTTGTAACAAAACTCATCAAAGTAACCTTGGGCATGATTGATTATTTATACAATTATGATTCGTAGCCAGATCGAGCTATTTTTCAGCTTGAGGTTTGAGATGATTCTTATTGTATGTATAGAATTCAAAATATTCGCTTGTCTTCTTTTTATTAAACGAGTATAGTATTGGTTTGTGATAGCTTTTAGACTCTTCTTTTGTTTCATCTAGCCTTTCGATGATCCCTGTAGCTAACATTCTTTTTTGGAAATTACGTCTATCGAAAGACTCTCCAGAGATGCCCTCGTATATTTTTCGTAATTCCGAAATTGTAAATTTTTCATTCAACAAGTTATAGCCTATTGGTACATAACCAATACCCTGGCGTAAAGTGCTGATTGCTTTTGATATAATGTCTTGATGATCTCCATACATAGTCGGTAGTTTGTCTATTGTAAACCACATGCAGCTATCGTCTTCTTTTTCTTGAATATGCACACTGTCATGCTTCAACAACGAGTAGTAACCAATACTTACATATCTACTTTTTACTTTATCTTGGCTTATACCATAACTTTTCAAAATTTTTATATTTTCCTCAACATTCGTTCTGTTTTTTGCCCCAAACAAATGAAATTGCTGCAAAAATGCATCTCTAACACCAGTTCGATCATGCAGAATGCGATGAGCAGCCTCTTCCACATCTTCAATATCGGTGAGCATTCCTCCAGGTAGCATCCACTTATCCATCCCTTTGAAATTATTCAGCAATACATTTATTTTCTTATTATAAAAACATATAATCACACAGTCAATCGAAAACCCTGGGTGGATAACTTTACCTGATTCGAGGTTTAAAAGCCTCTCTAATACATTCCTCTTGTTCATAACTCCGTAAAAATAAAATAAAAAAATGAAATTAAGTAATTTTAGTAGTTCAATATTAGTATTAGAACCTGTTTAAATTTTGAATAAAGCGTTATTTAGGTTGTGTTTTTATATATAAAAAACTTATTATCAGTTTTTTTAATTGGATTCTTATTCATCGCTTTAAGAGTAGCACACCTTAAAAAAAAACGAGTAAAATTTATCCAACCGACTTAACCGATGCCCAGTGGAGTACAATAATACACCTTTTAGACGATAATCGCAATAGAAAATATGTACCATATAGAATACCATATTTCAGTTGCTTAAAGCAGGTTGCCAATGGCGTATCCTTCCCAAAAGAATATCGTAAATGGGAGTTGCAACAAGAGGTTGTGATGAGAAAAGATACTAATAAGTTTAAAGTCTTACCTAAACGATGGATAGTAGAAATAACCTTTTTTAGTTTTGAATCCAATAGAAAATGATCTAAATGTATTGAATATCATATAAATATGAAAAAATGATGGTCGAATTGGTGAAAATAAAAATCATGCTGAACAGAATATAACAGGACATTTAAACAGACTCTTAACAGATGGTTTGCCAAACTATGTTATAAAACAGTTTTTTTTTTGATAATAAATAAGTGAATGTAAAAAAAAATATGTTGCTTTGCAAATATTAAGCGTATAAAATACGCATTAATTAAGGCTTAAGATTGGCCTAACTTAACATTTCACCATATATATAATTTATGTTATGAGAATGAGATTCATTTTGCATGGTTTTTTACTTCTAAGTACGAGTGGAAGTATGTTGTTTGCACAACAGCAAAAAACAACTAAAGTAGTTGATCCTATAGAGACCAAAATTGAGATCCTGCTGTCTAAGATGACCTTAGAGGAGAAATTGGGTCAAATGAACCAAATGAACTATTTTTTTACAGAAAAACCCGTACCTGATGCAATCCGTGCAGGTAAGGTAGGATCGCTCTTAAACCCCATTTGCATCGGTTGTCCCGATCCAGATGTAAAAGCAGTAAACGAATTGCAACGTATTGCTGTCGAAGAGTCTCGTTTAGGTATTCCGATCCTCATGGAAAGAGATGTCATACATGGTTTTAGAACCGTATTTCCTTTACCATTAGGGCAAGCAGCTACATTCAATACTGATTTGGTGAGGGATGGAGCTCGTGTTGCAGCCATAGAATCCCGAGCATCAGGTATCCATGTAACCTTCACACCCATGCTGGATATTTCGAGAGATCCACGCTGGGGACGTATTGCCGAGAGTTTGGGCGAAGACCCTTATCTAACCGGTATATTAGGAGCAGCAATGGTCAAAGGCTTTCAGACTGATGACCTTAAGAATCCCACAGCCATAGGTGCTACAGCTAAACATTTTATTGGATATGGTGCTGCTGAAGGTGGACGAGATTATAACTCGACCAATATACCTGCTCACCTCATGCGTAATGTGTATTTGCCACCATTTAAGGAAGCAATCAAAGCAGGGGCAGTATCGGTTATGACGTCATTTAATGATAATGATGGCATACCGGCAACAGGCGATAAATATCTATTGCGTGATCTATTGCGTAAAGAGATGAGGTTTGATGGATTTGTAGTTACTGACTGGAACTCAGGAAAAGAAATGATCGCTCATGGTTTTGCTAGAGACGACAAGCATGTAGCCGAATTGATGGCA
>JBDLTH010000062.1:0-6381 GCA_039799165.1 Bacteroidota bacterium | reverse complement strand
TATTAAATAGAGCATAATGCCATTAAACATAGACACACGAAGCTTCCAGATCTCCTCGAGAGTGTTCTCGTTCAATATGGTTAAACGGTACTTAAAGTGCATCCGTTTCCAAAAACTATGTCTGTTTTTGTCTTTCTTTTTAGCCATTCATATAATGTTAAACACGAATCAATATTTTATCTTTAGACTTAAAACAGCATGCAATAAATTGTAGTTGCAATTTAGGTCTTAAACTTTAATAGACATGCAAATTTAATAAAAGAAAATAGAGATTCGGAATTTACAATGTACTATTTACATAAAGAAATCTAAATTGAGCCTGTTGGTTGGTATGTTCGTGTAAATTATTTGAGGTAAAAACATTCAATCAAAGAAAAAATAACTATTTTTGCAACCTGCTTTTTTTGATAAAAAATGAGAAAGCGGTTATAATTTTAATATTATAATAATTTATGTATTTAATATGAGCCTATTAAGAGAAAAGTTGCATCGGTTTGATGCTGCCCGAAATGCAAGAGCAGCAGGTACTTATCCTTATTTTAGGGAGATTCAAAGCGATCAAGATACAGAAGTCCTTATCAATGGAAAAAAAGTCTTGATGTTTGGCTCAAACGCTTATTTAGGTTTGACAAATCATCCAGCAGTTGTGCAAGCATCAATAGATGCAACCAAGAAATATGGTACAGGCATGGCAGGATCACGTTTCTTGAATGGAACATTGGATATTCATGTGGAGCTAGAACAAAAGCTAGCTGCATTTGTGGGAAAAGAATCAGCATTAGTATATTCAACAGGGTTTAATGTAAACCAAGGTGTTGTAGGTTGTATGACGGGTCGTGAAGATTATATCTTGTGGGACGAGTTAGACCATGCCTCCATCATCGAAGGAAATAGAGTATCTTTGTCTACCAAATTGAAGTTTAAGCACAACGATATGGAGTCGCTCGAAAAGCAACTGCAAAAGTGCGAACCCGATAAGGTGAAGTTAATTGTAGTAGATGGCGTTTTCAGTATGGAAGGAGATGTTACAAACCTACCCGAAATAGTAAGACTGTCCAAGCAATACAATGCCAATATTATGATTGACGAGGCACACGGCCTTGGCGTATTTGGCAAAGACTTTAGTGGCAAAGGGGTGCATGACTATTTTGGGTTGACCAAAGACATGGACCTTATTATGAGCACATTTAGTAAATCGTTGGCATCTATCGGTGGTTTTATTGCTGGAGAAGAAACAATAATAGACTATTTGCGTCATAATTCTCGCCCTTACATCTTTAGTGCAAGCATCACGCCTGGTGCTACCGCAGCAGCTAGTGCAGCTTTAGATATTCTAATCAACGAACCTGATCGTGTCGAGCGATTGTGGAGCATTACCAACTATGCTCTCGAAGGCTTCCGAAGCTTAGGATGCGAAATAGGGCACACATCCAGTCCCATAATACCACTGTATGTGAGAGATAACGAGAAAACGTTTATGATAACCCGCATGCTGTTCGAAGAAGGTATTTTTGTAAATCCAGTAGTTTCGCCAGCAGTAGCCCCCAAAGATACGTTGATACGTTTCTCATTGATGGCTACACATACCAAAGAGCAAGTAGATATTGCACTTGATAAGATTGGATATCTATTCAGAAAAATGGGTGTTTTGGCAGCCAATTTAGAAAACGTATAAGCGAAAGTTTCAGAATAACAATAAAATATATACATTTAGACCCTCTTTCAGTATTGGATGGAGGGTCTATTTATTTTAGGGTACCATGATAAAATTGAAATTAACACTACTACTATTCAGCCTTTGGTTTTGTGTACACACCTTACCAGCCCAGCCATTTGTAGTTGCAGGAGGCTTAGGCGTTCCCTTTGCGTATGCCGATGGCTTAGCCAATACAGGAATAGATAAGGTCTACTTTTTGAATACCCTTTCAGGAGCAACACTCACACATAGCACATCGGCATCCGTAGTTAGGTTTTATAAATATACACGATCTATCTCCGACAAAGAGCCGATTTCAGCAAGCCACATTTCGACTACTGGCAATGGCAATACCACCACCTACGTTATCAGCAATATCGAAGACGGCAAGGGCTATCTAGTAGAAAGCAATGGTGCAACCAGTGCAGCCATTTGGGTTGTAGACTATGCAAAACACCAACCTCAGCTAAATACGTTAACCGTTCAGTATGGCGAAGAGCCTGCATTAGTCAAATTGTTGATAGACAAATCAGACGATTTGTTTTACTATGCCAATGACGGTACACCCCATCGAGTAAAAAGGTTGTATAGCATTACTTACAATACGTGGGTGTGGAATGCTGCGGGCAAAGATTTTGAGGAAAAAGTAGAAGTGCTTGAAAATAGAGATGTTGGAACTGAGTATGTGTTACAAGCCCCCTTGCGAGATACACCATTTCGGTTGGCAGGCGATCAAATAGCACAGCATTTTGGTATCGACCATTCCCTCGTTACCCCTTACCAAGCCAAGCGGGTAGAGGCACATATCGTAGCCGAGCAGATAGCCCCTAGTGAGCCTGGTGGCGTAACCACAGCGTTGGGAGGGTCTGCACCTATCGAAATCACATTCTCGGGCAAAGCCAACGAGCCAGTAGCCACCTATTATACGTGGTTTATTTATAAAAAACAAAATTTAGAAAGTGCCATTGCACGCTATACCGACAAAGACATTCGGTTTGTATTTAAAGAATCGGGCGATTATGTTGTGCAACTAGAGGTTGCAGACCAAACATCGTCGAGTATCGATACTGCACATATCGAGTTCAACGTTACAGACTTTAAGTTAGAAGTACCCAATTTTTTATTGATAGATGGCACGCACCAGTTTAAGGTAAGTTACAAGTCAGTACTAAATTTTAGGTGTACTATATTTAACCGATGGGGTAATAAAATATACGAATTTACCGATCCCTTGCAGGGTTGGGATGGTAGATACAAAGGTAGCTATGTGTCGCCAGGGGTTTATTTCTATGTGATAACCGCCGAGGGTGGCGATGGTAAAAAACATCAGAAGAAGGGCGATATAAACGTGTTGCGTTCTAAGTAAATTTAGTAATTAAGTATTATTAATCAGCTTATTTTATTGAATAACGCAAAATAATGATTATATTCGTATCTCCCTCTGTTCGTTTTAACTAAAAAATGACCAGAAAGAAAAATATATTAGGACATGATAGAATTCAAATCATCAGAATTACAACATATTAAGCATCTTCGCAATTCATATTTTTATGAAGTAAAATTGGCTCAAGAACTATTCATCGAATGGATGGTACGAGATGGCAAGTACTTTAGAATTTACAATAACACACAAGAAGTTGGTTATTTTATAATTGACAAAGAAAATATTTTGCTCGAATTTTATTTGATCACTGATATACTTTATATGAAAGAGGCTATCTTCAATAAAATTATTCAAGATCATATAATTAAAAAAGTTTATTGCAAATCTTTTGATCATATATTGTTGACATGTAGTCATTTATTTGCCACCTCAAGTAAGGTCATAGGAGTTGTCTTTAGAGATTATACAAAAGGAATTAATATTGATTACGAAAATCAATTCAAAGTCAGATTAGCAAACAAATCAGATCTGCCTTTCTTGTTGAGCTACGATGACACCGACTTATACCAGTCGCCCGAAGAGCTTCGATACTCCGTATCCAACAATATGGTATTTATGTTTGAGCGAGAAAATCAGTTTATCGGCTGTGGATATTTGATCAAAATATTATCAGACAAAAACTATTACGATATAGGGATGTGGACAAACCCCGAACTTAGAAGACAGGGTTATGCGTCGATGATTGTATCGTACCTCAAGAGGCATTGTTTTAGCCACAACTATACACCTGTGTGTGGGTGCAGTACAGACAATAAGATATCAAGAAGAACTTTTGAGAAAAACGGCTTTATATCAAAGCATTGTATCATCGAATTTGATATACAAGAAAAAATAATCTGAACAAGGTTTTGTAAAACCAGTTTATAATAAAAAAGAGAAGGCATGCCTTCTCTTTTTTATTATAAGATCAATTCTTTTACTTCCACAACGGTGTGGGGTATTCGCCCTTATCAGCCAATTCCTGCAATTTAGCCACTACCGAATCACGGTCTTCGGCATAAGTTACACCAAACCATTTAGAGCTAGTATCTAGTACCTTTACGTCAGCCACTTTGTTGTTTATCAGGTGGTCTACCATAAGGGGTATGAAATATTCTGATTTCAGATTATCTTGATTCTGCTCTAAAAACTTTACAAAATAATCAGTAGAATAAGCAAAATAATCAGGCGTAAATCCCCACATATTCATCGATACAGGTGCATTTTCAGCCAATTCGTTCCATTGGTTCTCACCCTCTTTATATTGCGTTTTTCCATCCTTACGCTCGATATGAGTACGCTCGACAATGCTCGATAAGAAGTCGTTGCTATCGGCTTGGCAAACACCACGTGCCACCGCACCACTTTCCGAAAGTGTATTTTGTAAGCGGTATCCCACCATGCAATAATGGTTTTTGCTATCGGACAAGCCAGACAAAAATCCAGCTAATTTTTCGAAAGCATCCCGCCCATAAAAATCATCAGCATTGATTACGGCAAACGGTTCTTTGATTACGTCTTTGCCCATCAGTACAGCATGGTTTGTACCCCATGGCTTTACCCGATCGGGGTGTACCGTAAATCCCTCGGGTAGGTTGTCTAGCTCTTGAAATACGATTTCGACAGGTATATGCTTCTCGTACTTAGAGGCTATTTTATCAGCAAATTCTTTTTCGAACGTTTTACGAATCACGAAAACAAGTTTTCCAAAACCGCTCTTCACGGCATCGTAGATTGAGTAATCCATGATTGTTTCACCATTCGGGCCCAATCCGTCCAATTGTTTCAAACCACCATAGCGGCTACCCATTCCTGCTGCAAGTACAAATAATGTAGGTTTCATATCAGTATTATTCTTTATATTATTTCATTTCTGAGAAAACAAAGCTAGTTCTTTTAATAGTCTGCTATTTGATCCAAACATTCAATATCTGCCCAATATACATTTTGTGGTATCCGCTTTTGCTCCAGCTGCTCGCAGCCTCTTTATCTAGCACAGCATCGGGCAATATGGGTTGAGCCAGTACTTTCTTGCATTCTAATATCAGCCAAGCCTCCGAAAACGCCAATGCACCCGAAGGGGTAACGATAGGGGTAAGACCCGATTCTTTGATCTTGTTTCCAGCACGTCCACTTATCGAACCGCAATAATTTACCTTCTCTTTATATTCTTCTTTGTAGAACGATAGGGTGTAGGTTTCGCCTTTATCCATCGTTTCTACCGAATAGCGTGTTGGGTTCAAGAAACACATGGCAACAGGCTTTTCCCAAAAGCGTCCCAAGCCTCCCCACGATGCAGCCATTACGTTACGTTGGTCGGGCGTACCCGAGTTGATAAGCATGGCATCATTCAACAAGGCTATTATATTACCAGGTATTTCATTCGCAGCAATACTTCTGAATCCAGGCATAACATCTGTTTGGTTCAGTTGTGTAGTATGCTCAGTTGAAGCCTTAATTTGTTGTGCCGACATCGAAATGGTAGCAAAAGTACATATCAGTGCAAGAAAATATTTATTCATCTTATTTTAATTGTTTTTTGTTTAGATAAAGGTACATCAAAATATATAAATATAATCATTGCGATAATACAAATTATGATTATTCAATGTTTCTTGAGCTATTTATTTTAGATTTTTTTTGAAGCAGTTTCTTTTTCTATTTCACGCATTTCATCTGTTTTTTTATCTTTCCTGTATACCCACTTGTAATTTATTGTCTATTTTTTAAACATTTGGATGTAAAAAATTTAACTTAATTAAGTTAAATATGTTTATTTATATTAACTTTGAATCGTATTGAGTATTTTAACTTAAATTATTGATTAAATTAACAAAAATGAAGCAAAAATTATTATTAACACTTTTAGCTGTTTGCTTGAGTGTGGCATCTTCCTTTGCCCAGCTCTCCAAAACAGTAAATGTAAGCACCTCAGGCACATTAGCTACACTCTTGGGTGCCGATAAAACCAAGGTAACCGATCTTACACTGACGGGAACAATTAACGATGCCGATTTTCAGGCAATAAAAGAAATGACTGCCCTGAAAAATCTAAACATGTCTGCTGTAAACATCATCAATGGTACGATACCTGGTGGAGCTTTTTATGGTAGAGCTTTAGATGTGCTAACGCTGCCTGTGAGCGTAAAGATCATTGGCCCTAATGCCTTTGAAGGAATTAAAACAAGCCAATTAGATTTTAGTAAGCTGATCAACTTAGAAACGATCTATTGGGGAGCATTCAAAAATGCAAACCTGACTA
>JBDLTH010000061.1:0-34486 GCA_039799165.1 Bacteroidota bacterium | reverse complement strand
TTTGTGTAACCTGTCTATCATCCTCGAAGAGGTAGTAGGTAAAGAAACCGTTGACCGCATGGTACCGCCTTTGATTAACGATATTATGACCGACTTTTTGCAAAAAGACAAAGGCATTATTCTCGAAAACGTAGGATTAGACGGTTCGTTCTCCGACAGTTACGAAGGACGTTTGATAAACCCCGGACACGGCAACGAGTCGATGTTGTTTTTTATGGATATAAAAGGTGCTCCCGTGCAACAACTGGAGTGGGATCAGAAACTATGGTGGGTACACCTCGAGTCGATGATCTCGTTTGCCAAAGCATACAAACTGACTGGAAACCCAACATCGAAAGAATGGTTTTTGAAATTACACAACTACACATGGAATCGCTTTAGAGATGCTGAGCATGGCGGCGAATGGTTTGGATACCTCACCCGTCAAGGACAGCCTCTGCTGATGTCAAAAGGAGGCAAGTGGAAAGGATGCTTTCACGTACCACGTGCCTTGTTCCAATTATGGAAAACCCTTGAAATCTAATTATCAACCAAACCAAAATTAACAAGTACAGTTCATGAAAAAGAGTCTATTTTTTATTCTCATGTGCTTATTGGCTCTACAAGTTAGCGCCCAGAATAGGCAACTCAAAGGAACCGTGGTAGACGTACAAGGAGAGCCGCTTATAGGTGCCAGTGTACAGTCGGTAGGAGGTCAAGGCGGAACGATGACCGATATAGATGGCAATTTTAGCCTATCCGTATCAAACGAAATCAAAGCCATTGATGTCAATTATTTAGGCTACAAGTCGCAGCGAGTAAACGTTGTCGGAAAAACCGAAGTGAAAATAACCTTGGACGAAGACAAGCAAGTGCTTAGCGAGGTAGTAGTAACTGCCCTAGGTATCAAACGAGACAAGAAAGCACTGGGCTATCAGGTGCAAGACGTATCGGGCGAGGCGTTGAGTAAGGTACAAAGCGTATCGCCACTCGCAGCCTTGTCAGGAACTATTTCGGGGCTTAACGTAAGCAGTTCGGGTACAGGTCCTGGTGGATCGGTAAAAGTACAGTTGCGTGGAGCTAACTCTATTAGTGGAAACAACGAACCCTTGTATGTAATAGACGGTGTACCCTTAGATAATTCAGGGCTAAACGATGGGGCAGGTAGAGGCTTTGACTATGGCAACGCAGCCAACAACATCAACCCCGACGACATCGAAAACATATCGGTGCTAAAAGGTGGAGCAGCCGCTGCCCTTTATGGCTCACGTGGACAAAATGGGGTAATTATGATTACAACTAAGCAAGGTAAAAAAGGAGGCAAACTAGAGGTATCGCTCAAGTCGAGCTTTACGTTCTCTAACCCGATGTCGTATCCCGAGTTGCAAAACGATTATGCACAAGGATCGGGCGGAAAACACACCATGAGCGAAGTGGGTAGCTGGGGACCTAAAATGACAGGGCAAGAGTATACCAACTTTTTGGGGCAAAAAGCCCTCTTGAATCGCAATACAGAGAACCCTTTTAAAGAGTTTTTTAAAACAGGTACAAACCTAAGCAATACCGTGTCGGTATCAAAGGGACTAGAGGGGGGAAGCTTCTATATGTCTGTTTCTGACCTAAAATCGAAAGGATTGGCACCCAACGAAAAGTTTGATAAATTGAGCTTAACAGGTCGTTTTACTTACGATCTGACTAAGTATCTGAATATCGATGCCAAAGTAAACTTTATCAGCCAAGATGCCAATAACCGCCCTCGCTTGTTAGAAAACCCCGACAACGTGATGCACTCGTTGTACAGCATGCCTCGGTCAATAAACATAAACCAACTGGCACAATACAGTACATCATCGGGCTATCCAGTTATTTATACCAAAGAATACACAACCCTAGAAGACGGTACATTAATCAACCGCAATGGCGATGCTAATTATCAGTTTGCATCAACGCCTTATGTGCAGAATCCGTATTGGGCAACTAACCTAAGCCACAACGAAGATTTTAGAAAGCGTACATTAAGTTATGTTAAACTGGATTTGAACATCAAAGAAATATTCCCCTCATTACCCCTCGACAAGTTAAACTTGATGGGTAGAGCAGGTATCGACTATTATACCGATAGACGCAAAAACTATGAGTACAACAGAACCGTATTTAAACCAGGCGGTACAGCACCCCTCGAAGCGTACCAAGGTGAGTCAAGCGAAACCAATTTTGACTTCTTATTGTCAGGATTTAAACAAGTAAACGATTTTGGACTAAGTGCTTCGGTGGGAGGTAACTTGAGGAAGAATGCTTCGAACTCGATTTCAGGATTTTCGGGTGCAGGTATCATCAATCCAGATGGTAATTATGTGATCAACAACTTCAACGATTTTAAGGCTACTGAAGGAGTCTCACGTAAAGAGATACAATCGTTTTATGGCATGTTTACGCTCGATTACAAAAGCATGCTCTTCTTAGACCTTACTGCACGTAACGACTGGTCATCGGCACTCGATCCCAGCTTGTGGTCGTTCTTTTACCCATCGGCAAGTTTCAGTTGGATTGCCTCTCAAACCTTCCAATTACCCGAGGTAGTCAATTACTTAAAGTTCCGCACGTCGTGGGCTGGTGTAGGGAATGATATGAATCCACATCAGTTAGACTTTTTGTATGTGCCACTTCCTGGGCGTTTCCACAACCTCCCTTTTGCAGGTATATCTACCACTAACCCTAATAGATATATCAAAGCAGAACAAACGCAGTCATTCGAAATTGGTGTAGAATCAAGATTACTTAAAAACAGGCTGAGTGTTGATTTTTCGTACTACCAAACAGGTACTAAAAATCAGATATTCAATGCACCATCAGCACCCTCGTCTGGATTTGAAAAAGCAAGGGTAAATGCAGGACACATCTCTAACCGAGGTCTTGAACTTAGCTTAAAAGGAAATGTAATAGAAACCAAAGACCTGAAAGTGGGTATGTTGTTTAACATCAGCCGCAACTATGCCAAATTAGAGGAGTTGAACGAAGATATTGATGTGTTGACTGTAGCAGGCTTTCCTACGGGTAGCGTACAAGTACGTGTAGGACAAGAACCTGGCTTGCTGGTAGGCTCGGCATACCAACGAGACGATGCAGGCAAGATCATGTTAGATAGCAAAAACTTGCCAATGAAGAAACTGACCCAAAGTGGATCGATTGATACCGATGTAGTATTGGGCAGTTCTATACCCAAATGGTTGTCGGGATTCGGTATTAATGCCGATTACAAAGGATTTTTGTTCGACATATTTTTGGATGGCAAATTTGGACACAACCTCTATTCATATTCTAATGCCTATGGCTCAAAAATGGGAACACTTGCCAGCACCGTTGCAGGCAGAGATGAGTGGGCATTGGCAAAAGAATTGTCGGCTCAGACAGGTTTAGCTTCACGCGATATAGGAGGCAAAGCCGTTCATGGCTCAAAAAATGGTGTTGTAGGCACTTATTATGTAGACCCTCAAGAGTATTTTGAACGACTATCCGAAATTACCGAAGAGTATGTTTACGATGCTTCGTTTATCCGTTTGCAACGCATATCCTTAGGATACCGTTTTGCAGGAGGTTGGGTGAAGAAAATAGGAGCTAAAGACATATCCGTTTCTCTCATTGCATCTAACTTGGTGTACCTAATGAAGCATACACCTAACATTATGCCCAATACAGCCTTTGCATCAGGTACATTTGGTGCAGGCGAAACTTTGGCTTATCCCGAAACTCGCAGCATAGGAGCTTCGATTGGTATTACATTTTAACTAGATTAGCGACATGAAAAAAATAATTTATACACTCGCATTAGCGTCTTTGGTATCACTGGGTTCGTGTACCGATGGTTTCGAAGATACCAATACCTCGAAAACTGGGTCAACCAGTATTTCGCCCGATCTTACCTTTTCTACATCCCTGTTTTATGGTTCGGGTATACCCTATCAGATGTGGCAGCACACGCATCAGCTTACTACTGGTGGATGGGTACAACATTTTGCCAATATAAACCCTACATTTACTGCCGATAATTACGAACCTGCCATTGCTAAAGAGGTGTGGGGCTATAATTATTCAAAACCAGGTTTTGCACCACTAAAGATGAATGCCGAAACCATTTCGTTGATCGAAAAAGGCGATAAGAACCCAATAAAAATGGCTTGTGCCAAAATATGGAACGTATACATGTTTCATGGCATAACCGATAGCTATGGTGATATACCCTATTCAGAAGCATTCAAAAGCAACAAAGCAAAGTTCGACACACAGCAGTCGATCTATACCGATATGTTGCAAACCTTAGCAGCATCCGTAGAAACACTGAAAAAAGAAAAAGAAACAGGTTATGTAAGCTTTGGCACTGCAGATGTAATATACCAAGGCAATGTAGACAAATGGATACGCTTTGCCAATTCGTTGACGCTTCGTTTGGGGCTTCGCCTGTCAAACGTAGACCCTGCTTTGGGAAAAAGCTATGTAGAGAAAGTAAATCCCGAAGAGGTTATTCTTAACAACGCCCAATCGGCTCAAATCAAAACCATGACAGCCGATAAAGCACCTTACCACGAAATGAAGAATGCCATTGGCTTTGTATATGCGTGGAATGAAGTACGCATCAGCGAAACCTTTATGAGCTACCTTGACGGAAGACAATACGGGGTAGTAGACCCTCGTCTAAAACAATTTGCCGAGACCACCAAAGCCAGTGATAACAAAGAGTACAAGGGCTTGAAGAACGGTCAAGCATCGCAAAGTTTGTCAACCAATCGCAGCCATTATGTCGAGGGGTATAGCAATATCGGCCCCTACTTCAATACCATGAAGTACGAAGTACCCTTGTTATTGTTAACAGCATCCGAAAGCAACTTGTTGCTGGCAGAAGCCAAAGAGCGTGGATGGCTTACTGGCGGATCGTCTACCCAGCAATATTACGAAGCAGCCATAAAAACATCGTTCGATCATTTCCGTAACTATTGGGACGGTACAGGAGCTATATCCGTAGCAGAAGAAACCGCTTATTTGGCAGCCAACGGCGTAGCCTTTGATGCAGCCAAAGCCTTGGAACAAATAGCCACCCAAAAATGGATAGCCTTGTATACCAACGAGCAAGAAGCTTGGTCGGAAATGCGTCGTACCGGATTTCCTAAAATAGCATCGCTGGTAGATCCGTTTCCGAGCAATACCGAAATGCCACGTCGCCGACTTTATTCAGACGAAGAGCGTAAATACAACAAAGCCAATTACGATGCCGCAGTAGCCAGAATGGGAGGAGACTCGCAGTATACCAAAGTATGGTGGGACGGTGGTAAATAAATAGTAATCGAAAAAAAACAAATAAAGATATGAATAAGAAATATGCCTTACCATTTGCATTATACATGCTGTTTATGTCTGTATTCATCACCAGTTGCAAAGACGATGAGTACACCATAAGCTCGGGCGAAACGCTACTAAACACATTTCGTATACTCAATGCAGGGCTAAATGGCGATGTAGCAGCCGAGGGGATGATAAACCATGCCGACAAGTATGTAGAAGTACGCATTCCGTTCGAAACATCTTTGACCGAACTCAAATTCGAAGGCACCGTATCCGAAGCCGCACGCCTTGTACCCGGATCGGGAACAGTGCAAGACTTTAGCCAAGAGCGTGGGTTTGTGGTTATCAGTGGCATCAACAGCTCAGTTTATAAAATAAAGATGCTGAAAAACGATCCTACCGAAGCTACTTTGATGAACCTGCGTTTAGTAAACGCCAGTGGCACGTATTATCCAGCCGTAATCAATTACAAGACGAATGTGGTAACCGTAAAAGTGATGTCGGGATACCCAACAGCCGTTAAAGCCGATACCATTCAAGTAGGACCAGCAGGAGCAAGCTATACAATCTCCAATCTGGATGCCAAGAACTATTTTGAACTAACCGAAAATCCTACGATAACAGTAGAGCAAGGAGGCAAAAGCAAAGTATATACCATAGAGGTGGTTCGAGTACCCGTAGGTGCCGATTTTACCAAATCGACCCTAGCCGAGCTTACTGCACTTAAAGCAGCAGTACCATCCGTATTGGGAGGTTCTAACAACCGAGACGGACACATGGCAAACGGTACCATGTATATACCCACACGTCAAGGTGGCAACCATGTATACTACTGGAATGCAAGTAAACTGTTTACAGGCAATTCGGATGCATCCGAACTAAGCCTTGAGGGCATGGACTTTACAGGTACAGCATGGGGCATATCGTCCGTATATGCAGTAGGCGAGAAAGTGTATGTAGCCTCGATGGCGATGAACAAAGACCAAAAACTGAAGGTGTGGTATTGGGCAAACAAAACCGCTACACCAGAGTTGATACTCAACTACACCATTGGCGATCCAGAAGGCAATTCGACCAAAGTACGTTTAGGAGACTCGTTCTCGGTAACGGTTGACAACACAGGAAAAGGAATGCTATTCTTTAGCAACTTCCCATTCCAAAACCAAAACAACCAGTTTTATGTGTTTGACCTTACAGCCCATAAACAAGTAAACCCAACACCACGTGTAATAGACCTAAACCTCGATGGAGGCAAAGTGGGGCAGTATGGTAGAGTGAATAGCATACCTAACGAAACCGATTTGTATACCGTTACAGGTGCTGATATGGGTATTGCCCTGATTGATGGCAATGGCGTTGTCAAACACCTCGTATCGGCAGACGTAATACAAGGCAGAGCCCAAGATGCACGCATAGTGTATTACAACGATGCCCGTTACTTGGTATATACCGTAAACCGTGAGTGGGAAAAAGGCGGAACGTTTGGCGAAATCATAAATATATCGCAAGGCGACAATGTGGTTGATGCCCTTAAAATGTTGAACGGAGAATCAGTAGAACGTTTGAAGATGAACAAACTAGTCATAGGTTCGCCCAATGCAGCCGACGGATGGGTGTCCGCTACCTCATCTGCCGAAGTTATCGGCAATCAGTTATATGTAATGCACTTTTCTACATTGAGCGGATTCGCAATACAGCGATTCGACAAAGCTCAATAATAGCACCTATACATACTATCCCGATTGGTCATTGAACCAGTCGGGTAGTATTTTTATATTAGTTTAGTGTTCAGTATAAGTAAGAGAATCTTGACTACTAAAACAAGAATGTGAAGTTCTTTGTTTTTGGTATGATGACATCAATAAAAATTTGTTATTTTGTATCTTAGAAATAGAATAAGCTATAAATAATATTCAAAAAAATGAATTTCATAGAGAAAATATCGCTCAAAGAGATAAACGCTGAAAACTTAAGAATCGGATTTGTAAAATCTGAATCGACTAGAGATGCGGTATTAACTCACTATATACACAATCATAGTGTATATAAGTTTTATAAAAAAGAGGCAATCGAAATAACCAAAAGTATATTAGAAGTTAAATATCCAGAGCAAACCATTACTCGTAAAGTTGCAGAACAAGCTTTACAGGCTGGCATATTTAACACATCAGATGTGCCTTTTCTGCCCCTTACACAAAGCAAATTTACATTTATCGATTTGTTTGCTGGCATTGGAGGCTTTCGTTTAGCACTTCAAAATTTAGGAGGTAAATGCTTATTTACCAGCGAATGGGATAAAGAAGCCCAAAAGACATACAGAGCCAATTTTGGCGAAGTCCCGTTTGGCGACATAACCAAAGAAGAAGTAAAAGCATATATCCCTAACCATTTCGACATATTGTGTGCTGGATTTCCTTGTCAGGCTTTCTCAATAGCAGGCAAACGAGGAGGTTTTGAAGATACAAGAGGTACATTGTTTTTTGATGTAGCCGAAATAATAAAAAACAAGCAACCCAAAGCTTTTTTCTTGGAAAATGTCAAGGGCTTGCGAAACCATGATAAAGGTAAAACACTAGAAACGATATTGACCGTTTTGCGTGAAGATTTAGGATATAATGTTCCAGAACCTCAAATTGTAAATGCAAAGAATTTTGGAGTACCTCAAAATAGAGAACGTATTTATATTGTTGGCTTTAGAAAAGATATAGAAAAAAAATATTTTTCGTATCCGATACCAACAGACACTACAAAAACATTTACAGATGTAAAAGAAGAAAACGTAGTACCAACTAAATATTATTTATCCACACAATATTTGCAAACACTAAAAGCACATAAAGCCAGGCACGAAGACAAAGGAAATGGCTTTGGATATGGAATAATACCCGACAATGCCACTGCAAACGCAATTGTAGTTGGAGGAATGGGGCGAGAACGCAATTTGGTTATCGATGATCGAATTACCGATTTTACACCAACAACACGCATAAAAGGTGTAGTGAATCGTGAGGGGATTCGGAAAATGACACCCCGAGAGTGGGCTAGGTTACAGGGTTTTCCAGACCAATTTATTATCCCAGTATCAGATGCTTCGGCATATAAGCAATTTGGAAATTCGGTTGCAGTGCCTGCAATACAGGCTACAGCACAACAGATATTAATAAACCTAGGAATAGATGATAACAGGAAATAAAGGAGAGTGGAGCGAAATATATACCCTTTTTAAGTTACTTGCAGATAAACAAGTTTATGCTGGAAATGGAAACTTAAACAGAGTGGATGATTTATTTTACCCGATTCTGAAAATTATAAGAGAAGAGGAAAATGTATACGATTACACAATTGCCTCTGGAGACATCGTTATAATAAGTACTGCTAACGAAGAACTACTTCGCATTCCTATTTCTGAATTTAAAAATCAAGCCGACTCATTATTTCATACTATAAAAACGGGCAAAGGAGCTTTCACTTCCACGCAAACTGCATCTTTTATGCAATCTGTCTATTGTTCGAGGTTAAAAGCAAAATCTTCAGACAAAACAGATATTAAGATTGTCATACATGATCTGAGAACAGGTATTTGTCCAACATTAGGTTTTAGTATCAAATCGAAGATGGGAAACCCCTCAACTTTGATAAACGCAAGTGGAGCAACTAATTTTTGTTATCGTGTAACTGGCACAAAATTGACACCTCAGCAGCTAACAGAAATAAATGGAATTGATACAAGGAGTAAAATCAAAGACCGAATAGCTAAGATTAAAGAGCTAGGAGCTACCCTAAGCTATGTAGGGATCGACTCATCTATTTTTTATAATAATCTAGTTCTAATAGATAGCTCTTTACCACTCATTGTAAGCCAAATGCTGTTGATGTATTTCTCAGGGATGGGTACTCGTGTCAGTGATTTGTCAAAACAATTACAAGATAAAAACCCTTTAGATTACGAGTTACAACACAAGCATCAGTTTTACGAATACAAAATAAAACGTTTACTATCCGATGCCGCATTGGGTATGAAACCTGCAACAGTCTGGAGTGGCACATTCGAAGCCAATGGAGGATACCTTGTTGTAAAAGAAGACGGTGATGTGTTATGTTATCACATCTACAATCGAAATGATTTTGAAGATTATCTACTCAACACCTCTTTCATGGATACCCCAAGCAGTAGCAGACACGGATTTGGTACAATTGAAGAAAAAGAGGGAGAGCAATTTCTTAAATTAAACATCCAAGTCCGATTTTTATAAGCTTTTAAGAACAAGTATCATCAATAACCACTATAAACATGAAAAAACTAATCTACCTTTTAAGCCTTTTATACTTGGTGGCATGTTCAGACAAGGAAGTAGCCAGACTGTCGGAGAAGAAAATACTGGAGTTCAAAATAGAACAAGATGCCAATGCACAAGTTGTAATTGATGAACAAGCCAAAACCATAACTGCCATTGTCAGCAAAAGCGTAAACCTGTTTTCAGTAACACCCCTTGTTACGGTATCAACCAATGCCGCCTTAAACCCCCAATCGGGAGCATTACAAGATTTTACCAACGACCGCAAAATACGGTATACCGTTTATGCCGAAGACGGATCGACACAAATATACACCGTTGCAGTAAGCCATCAGCCCAGTGCAGCAAAAGAATTGCTCAGCTTTTCGTTTCCAGACTACGAGCGTCAAGCCACCATACAAGACAATCAGATCAAGCTAAGCATACCCTATGGTATCGATTTAAGCCGTATCAAAACCCAAGGTAGCCTATCTGCAGGAGCTACATCAGTGCCTCGCTTAGACACCATCACCGACTTTAGCAAGCCCCTAACCTATACCCTAACAGCACAAGACAAAACCACGCAAACCTATACCGTAAGCCTTACTGTCGAACCCCAGCAAACAGGCGTACGTGCTGTTTGGATTCCCGATCCCACGCACACCAACGCCATGCGTAGCTATCAGCATGTGTTAAATACCGTAAAGCTATTAGACGAACTCAATATCAATACCATTTATGTAGCCACTTGGGCACGCAATCAAACCGCATTCGACAGTCAAGTATTGCTCAATAACTCCACCTATGCCAACAAAGGCGAAGGGAATTTCTTTGCCCCCTACAAAGCAACATACAACGCCCCCGTAGTTAGTCCTACGGGCGATCCGCTCAAAGACTTGATAACCGAGGCTCACAAAAAAGACATCAAAGTAGTATTCTGGTTCGAGTACGGTTTTATGGCATCCAACGGAGCCACCACCGCTCAGAATAGCAAGGTCTTTGACAAGCATCCCGATTGGATGGGCAAAGCCAATGATGGAAGCCTATCTAACTACAACAAAACCGACTATTACTTTAACGCATACAACCCCGATGTGCAAGAGTTTTTGCTCAGCCTTATCGAAGAATCGCTCACCCTATATCCCGAGGCTGACGGTATACAAGGCGATGACCGTATGCCTGCCATGCCTCGCAACTCGGGTTACGAAGACTATACTATCGATACGTATAAAGCCGAGCATGCAGGCAATTTGCCCCCACAAGACATCAACAACGCAGCGTGGGTCAAGTGGCGTTTAGCTATTTTAAATCAATTTGGAAAAACTTTGCACACACGCATCAAAGCCAAAAAAAGCACCGCACTCGTATGCTTCTCGCCCAACCCCTACCCATGGAGCGAGCAAAATCTGATGCAGCAATGGACCACTTGGGTCGAGAGCGGTATTGTAGACATCCTGTCGGTGCAATGTTATCGATACGATTTGGCAGCATACAACGCCACCGCAAAGCAAGCCCTAGGCTATGTAACCGCCAACACCACGCAAAACATATTCAACCCCGGTATGATACTCAAAAGTGGAGCAACCATAATGACCGAAAAACTATTGAGAGAGCAACTTGACGTAAATAGAGAATTAAATACCAATGGCGAAGCATTTTTCTATATCGATGGCTTGTACGATGCCAATGTGCAGAAGGTATTGAGAATATATTATGCAGGCAAAGCCAAGTTTCCGACAAACTAAGTATATATTTGTCCGAAGCTTTCGTTTCCGACCCGCATTTCAATTACAGATTCGCATAAAGATGAAATTAACAACTTGTCAATAAAAACAAGATACATGAAAAAAATAGTGTTATGTATGATGACCCTTGTGGGCATGCTAGCGTGTAAAAACGCTGAACAATCGACAACAGGAGCTACCTATACCCAATACGTAGATCCATTTATAGGAACTGGTGGACATGGACACACCTTTCCGGGCGTAGTATTGCCCTACGGAATGGTGCAACTTAGCCCCGATACACGCACCCAAGGATGGGATGCCTGTGCAGGCTATTACTATGCCGATAGTACCATCTTAGGCTTTTCGCACCGCCACCTCAGCGGTACAGGGATGACCGACTTTGCCGACATTCTCTTTACCCCCTTTGCAGGAGCATTGCCTTTGAGCAACGACTCGTTGCAAGCCTATTACCCCCTGTCGTTCTCCCATCAGAACGAAGAAGCCAAGCCCGGTTATTACCGAGTAGCATTTGACAATAAAATACAAGCCGAGTTAACAGCTACCACACGTGCAGGCTATCACAAATACACATTTCCCACTGCCGATGCAGGTATCATTATCGACTTGTATCACAACCTCCACAACCAAAAAGTGTTGCTGGCCGACGTGCAGGTAATCAACAATCAAGAGATACGAGGCATGCGACTAACCGAAGGATGGGCAAAACGAGACTACGTATACTTTCATGCCAAGTTTGACAAGCCTTTTACAGCCAAGCTATACAAGCAAAACCTAGCCGTGCAAGGCGATACCTTAAACGATACACACATCAAAGTAGTACTCAACTTTGCCGACACCAAAGCCGTGCAAGCCAAAGTAGGCATATCGGCAGTCGATGCACAAGGAGCGTTAAGCAATCTGGATGCCGAGATAGCCGATTGGAACTTTGACGGCATCCGTGCCAAAGCCAGCCAAACATGGGAAAACCAACTCAGTACCATTGCCGTAGAAGGAGGCACTGACGACGAGCGTAAAATATTCTATACAGGTATGTACCACGCCTTTATACACCCCTCTACCTACTCCGATGTAGACATGCGTTACCGTGGACAAGACCTCAAGATACATACACTAGACAAGGGCAAAGGTACGTACTACACCATCTTCTCGTTGTGGGACACCTTCCGTGCGCAGATGCCGCTTGTAGACCTCGTGCAACCCAGCAAGAGCAACGAGTTTATCAACTCCATGCTACTCAAGTATCAGCAAGGAGGACTGTTGCCCATGTGGGACATTGCAGCTTGCTATTCAGGCACAATGATAGGCGCACACGCCACCTCGGTAATAGCCGATGCCTACACCAAAGGAATCAGAGATTACGATACCGATCTGGCATACAAAGCCATGATGCGGTCGATACCTTACGATACAACAGGCGTTATGGTACACCATCCCGCCATTTGGGAATGGTTGATGACCAAGGGCAAGCAGTACAACCAAGACCTCGGTTTTATACCAGCCGACAAGGATGTTATATTTGCCACCAGCCGTGCATTAGAATATGCCTATTGCGACTGGGCATTGGCACAAGTAGCCAAAGACATGGGCAAGACGGCAGACTACGATATGCTGATGGAGCGAGGCATGCGTTACAAACAATACTATGACAAACAAACAGGATTTATGCGTGGCTTGGATAGCAAGCGTAAGTTTATCGAGCCATTCAACCCCTCGTATTCTAACCACATGAACAGCCCCTATGTCGAAGGCAATGCGTGGCAATGGACGTGGTTTGTGCCACACGATGTAAACGGATTGATAGAGCTAATGGGAGGTACACAGAAATTTGAACAAAACCTCGACAACCTCTTCAGTACCACAGCCAAGGTAGAAGGCGAAGAAGCATCAGCAGACATATCGGGGCTGATTGGGCAATATGCACACGGCAACGAGCCCAGTCATCACATTATTTATTTTTACAATTACATAGACAAGGCATACAAAACGCAAGAGCTAGCAGATAAGATCATGCGCGAGCAATACCACGTAAACCCTGATGGGCTGACGGGTAACGAAGATTGCGGACAAATGTCGGCATGGTATATAATGAGTGCATTGGGTTTTTATCAAGTAGCCCCTGCCGACCCTACCTACACCATCTCTCGCCCCTTGTTTGACAAAGCAACCGTAAAACTCGAAAACGGTAAACAGCTAGTTGTTGTAGCCGAAAACAATAGCCCAGCCAATCGGTATGTAGCTTCGGTGAGCCTCAATGGCAAACCATTGGCAACACCTTTTTTCAAACATGCCGACATTGTGAATGGGGGCGAACTCGTGTTCAAAATGAGTAATCAACCATCAAAATAAGCACGTTATACCTTTACATAAAATCTATATAAGCATGAAACATTTAATACTGTGTTGTTTAGCGGCTTTGCTGCTGTGTTCGTTTACCCATGCCAATGAAGCACGTAAACCCTATCAGATAGTGCCATTACCCAACCACATCAAAACGCTTGATGCCGCCCCCTTTGTGCTATCAGCTACCACGCAGATCACCTACCCCAAAGGCAACGAGCAGTTGAAGCAAACCGCAACCTTGCTGTCAGAGTACCTAAGCATAACTTTGGGCATTAAGCTGTCGGTAGTAGACAAAACCGTAGCACGCAATGCAATTGTGTTAACAACAGGATACCAACACACCAGTGCCGAGGCATACCAGCTTAGCATATCAGACAAGCACGTGCTAATAAATGGAGCATCGGCAGCAGGTACGTTTTATGGAGTGCAAACTTTGCGAAAAGAAATTGCAGAGCATACCCAAGCACCACAGATACAGCTATCAGCAGTAGAAATAACCGACTCGCCCCGTTTTGCATACAGAGGGGCGATGCTCGATGCCAGCCGTCATTTTGCATCCGTAGCATTTGTCAAAAAGTATATCGATATATTGGCGTTGCACAACATCAATACATTTCATTGGCATTTGACAGACGACCAAGGCTGGCGTATCGAAATAAAAAAATATCCAAAACTTACCGAAATCGGATCAACAAGAACCGAGACCGTCATCGGCAAAAATACAGGCAAGTATGATGGTAAACCGCATGGTGGATTTTATACACAAGAGCAAATAAAAGAAATAGTACGCTATGCTCAACAACGCTTTATAACGGTGATACCCGAGATAGACCTACCTGGGCATATGTTGGCGGCACTTACCGCCTACCCCGAGCTAGGATGCACAGGAGGGCCTTATAACGTATGGGGGCGTTGGGGCGTGTCTGACGACGTGCTATGTGTAGGCAACGAGCAGGTATTTACGTTTATCGAAGACGTATTCACCGAGCTATTTCCCCTGTTTCCATCCACTTATTACCACCTCGGAGGCGACGAATGTCCTAAAAAACGATGGGAGCAATGCCCCAAATGTCAAGCAAAAATAAATGAATTAGGGCTTACAAAAGATGCACACCACTCAGCCGAAGAACGCTTACAAAGCTACTGCATCAGTCGAGTACAAGCATTTTTGAAAGCCAAAGGCAAAAAAAGCATAGGCTGGGACGAGATACTCGAAGGAGGCTTACCAGCCGATGCTACCGTGATGTCGTGGCGAGGATTTGAAGGAGGCATACAAGCTGCACAACAAGGCAACGATGTGATTATGACACCAGGATCGCACATGTATTTCGATCATTATCAGAGCGAAGATGCACACCTCGAACCCCTTGCTATTGGCGGATACGTTAGCCTAGAGAAGGTATACAGCTTCGAGCCTGTACCCGATGTGTTAACGCCCGATCAACGCAAGCATATACTAGGCGCGCAAGCCAACCTGTGGCGCGAGTACATTGCTACCGACGCCCATGTAGAGTATATGCTATTGCCTCGTTTGGCTGCACTGAGCGAAGTGTTGTGGACACAAGCCAGCAAGAAAGACTATCGCCACTTCTTGAAACGACTGTCTTCGTTTTTGCCTGTGTACGACAAGCTCAACTATAACTATGGTCGTCAAGTATTAGACGTTACCGCCCATTACCAGCTCGATACACAACTGTCGGCTATCAAAGTTAGCCTGCATGCAGCCGACGATAGCCCCATCTATTACACATTAGATGGTAGCCAACCCACCCCAGCAGCACGCAAGTATACCAACGATATCGTTATCAATAGCCCACTTACCCTAAAGGCGATGGTGTTTAGAGACAATCAAAAAAGCAGTAGGGTGTTTGAACGTACTTTTCAGTTCAATAAAGCATCTATGAAGCCCCCCAAATTTGAACATGCCCCTGCCCCCAAATATACTTTTGATGGAGCAATAACCTTAGTCGATGGCAAACGAGGTTCAAAAATATTTGCTTCGGGCGAATGGCTCGGTTTTTACAATACCAATTTCGAAGCCACCATCGACCTCAAAGAGGTGCAATCGGTGCAAGAGGTTACCTTAGGTAGCTATACAGGTGCCGAAGATTGGATTTTTGGACCCTGCAAATACCAAGTGTTTGTATCTACCAATGGTACGCACTTCGAAGAAGTATATACCCAAGAGGTAGACATGCCCAAGCAAGGAGACGAATCGACGATAACCAATCTCAAAGCCCGTTTTGCACCTTGCGATGCACGTTATGTGCGTGTATTGGCTACCATTCACGATCAGATACCAGCATGGCATGCAGGTGCAGGCAAACCCACGTTTATGTTTGTAGATGAAATAATTGTAGATTGAATAAGATTGGCATTAATAACTAAAAATCAGATAAAAAATAAAATAAATTGAATATGGAAAATAATACGAGAAGAGATTTTCTCAAAAAAATGGGTGTAACCGCTGCCGCAGCTAGCACCATTCCGTTGTTGCAATCGTGTGGCAATGGTACAGTCAATGCCCCAGGTGGTAGCAAAGCCACATCGGGTGCAGGCACACCCTATATATCTAATGCGGTGCCTCAACTGATTGTGCCACCTGCACAGGGTTTGAAGATAACAGCAACGTTTTTAGACGAAATATCGCACGATATACCGCACCAAAACTGGGGCGAAAAAGAATGGGATCAAGACTTTGCCCATATGAAAGCCATTGGTATCGATACCGTCATTATGATCCGTTCCGGCTATCGCAAATTTATAACCTATCCGTCTAAATATTTGTTGAGCAAAGGATGCTATATGCCCTCGGTAGACCTCGTAGATATGTACTTGCGACTAGCCGACAAGCATGGTATGAAGTTCTACTTTGGCTTGTACGACTCGGGGCATTACTGGGACACGGGCGACCTTACGCACGAGATAGAGGATAACAAGTATGTGATAGAAGAGATTTGGGAAAACTATGGCAAAAAGTACAAAAGCTTTCAAGGATGGTATTTGAGTGGCGAGATTAGTCGCAAAACCAAAGGTGCTATCGAATCGTTCAGAGCCATGGGTAAACAATGCAAAGACGTATCGGGAGGTTTACCTACCTTTATATCGCCTTGGATCGATGGCAAAAAAGCCGTAATGGCTGCCTCGGGCACGTTGTCTAAAGCCGATGTCGTGTCGGTAGAGCAACACGAGAAAGAGTGGGGCGAGATATTTGACGGCATACAGGGTACGGTAGATGCGTGTGCCTTTCAGGATGGACACATTGATTATGACGAGTTGGATGCGTTTTTCAGTATCAATAAAAAATTGGCTGATAAATACAAAATTGAATGTTGGACCAATGCCGAGTCGTTTGACCGAGACATGCCCATCAAGTTTTTTCCCATCAAGTTTGATAAGCTACGCCTGAAACTCGAAGCCGCTAAGCGTGCAGGCTACGAAAAAGCCATCACGTTCGAGTTTTCGCACTTCATGAGTCCCCAATCGGCATATCTGCAAGCAGGTCATTTGTATGACAGATACCGTGAGTATTTTCAACTATAATAGTTTATGATGAATATGCAAGAAAAAGAAAATATTGGTTACGTAATTTTTTTGTCGCTGGTAGGAGCCTTGGGAGGTTTTCTATTTGGCTACGATACGGCAGTCATATCCGGTACGATCGACGATGTAGCCTTGTTGTATAACCTCAGCATTGCCCAAAAAGGCTGGTATGTAGGTTGTGCATTGATAGGCTCTATTGTAGGTGTAGCCATGGCAGGTGCATTGAGCGACAAGTTTGGTCGCCGTCCCTCGCTTTGGTTTGCCGCCTTGTTGTTTACAGTCTCCTCATTTGGCTGTATGATAGCCTCTAGCTTCGATGTGTTGGTCTGGTACCGCATCATGGGAGGCATGGGTATCGGTATTGCATCTATCATATCGCCGTTGTACATATCAGAGGTTTCTACGCCACGTTATCGAGGCAGTTTAGTAGCCTTGTATCAGTTGGCTATCACCATTGGCATTGTAGCCTCGTACTTTGTCAATGCACACCTATTGGCATGGTCGCAAGAAGCTTCATTTGACAGTGCGTGGATGACGTGGGTGTTTAAAGAACAAGCATGGCGGGGCATGTTGGGTATGGAAACCATACCAGCCTTGCTGTTTTTTATCATTCTGTTCTTTATACCCGAAAGCCCTCGTTGGCAGATCGCCAACAATAAAATAGGGGCAGCCCAAACCACGTTGTCGCGTATATTTGGTACTGCTGAGGCAGATCGTCAAATAAACGAGACACAGGCAATGATACAATCCGAGGCTCAAACCGATTGGCGCATCCTGTTCAAGCCCGGTTATCGTTTAGCCTTGCTCATTGGCGTTAGCCTAGCAATACTCGGTCAGTTTATGGGTGTAAACGTGATCTTCTATTACGGTCCTATCATCTTCAAAGAGGCAGGCATGGAAGCCCAAGGCTCGCTTGACTTTCAGATCATCGTAGGTGCAGTCAATGTTGTGTCTACAATATTGGGTATGCTATTGGTCGATAAAATAGGGCGTAAAAAGCTGGTCTATTTTGGTGTAACAGGTATGTTTGTTATGCTTATTGCTATCGGTTTTTATTTCCAAATGCAATTGTCCGACCCAACCATCTTGCTTTACCTTATTATCGCCTATATTTTCTTCTGTGCCATATCCATATGTGTAGTTATATGGGTGTTGATCTCAGAGATGTATCCCGTCAAAGTACGAGGGTTAGCCATGTCGTGTGCAGGTTTTTCGTTGTGGATAGGTACATTCCTCATCGGTCAATCTACACCTATCTTGTTAGATAGTTTAAGCCCAGCCATCACATTTTGGCTATTTGCGGTTATGTGTATTCCGTATGTGCTGATCACCTACTTCCTTGTACCCGAAACTACGGGCAAGTCGTTAGAAGAAATTGAGCGTATATGGCAGCGTAACTAAGGATTGTATCGACATCGTATACAAAATCCAACTAAATAATATCTTTTTACTCTAACAAAAAGTTCTCTTGATTGTTTAATTTACAGTCAAGAGAACTTTTTTTAATGTAACGAACAATTAATTGATGTTTTTAGCGTTATTTAAGATATAAGATAAAAAGAGGGTGTATGAAAACAATAATGTCATTTGGAGCTAGTAATAGCTCGGTATCTATAAATCAAAAATTAGCAACATATGTTTCTAGCAAATTAACACATCATAACGTACAATTACTTACATTAACTGATTATGATATACCCATGTATAGTGCCGATTTGGAGAAGGCAAAAGGAATACCTGCTGATGTAAGGATATTGTATTCTACTCTCGAGTTGGCAGATGCCTTGGTGGTATCTGTAGCCGAGCATAATGGCAACTGGGCAGCCTTTTTTAAGAATATAATCGACTGGTTGTCGAGAATAAATGTAGCCTTCTTAGAAGGAAAGAAAATCCTATTGCTAAGTGCTTCGCCCGGAGCTAGAGGAGGTGCCTCGTCTCTAGCTATTGCAACACAATCGTTTCCAGTATTCAAAGGCGAGGTAGTGGCAACGTATAGTTTAGGCAAATTCTACGATCGTTTTGAGGCAGATACACTAACTGACGCCGATACTAAAGCTGCACTGGATACCGCCATCCACACATTTCTGGATAGTTTGCAAGCAATTGATTAAAAAATAGATACTTGTTTTTTATGTTAACAGCTTGTCTTTCTCTAACTCTATAAAGCTATATTCATGTTTAGCTGTAAATAAGTCATGCCCGATATTACCAATCTTATTTTTGATTGCTTCTATTGCTAAATCAGAACTATCTATGCCAATCCAATACCGATTGTTTACTTGAGCCGATTTAAGCGTTGTTCCAGATCCCGAAAAGCAGTCGAGAACGATACTGTCGGGATTAGAAGATGTTTTGATGATGAGGTCTAGCAAATCAGCATTCTTTTCTGTTGGGTATTGTGGGTATTGTGGATCTTTGAACTCCCATATATCCTGCACCCTTTTTCCTTCCCTTTCGTCCAGAAAAATTATTTTACGTGGGTTTCCAGTCGATGACCATTCTATCAAGCCTTCTTTGTCCCATGCCTCAAGTGTGTCTACATCGGTACGCCAATGTCTTCCTTTAGGGGGCAATATATTTCTAAACGGCTTACTCGAATTACCATTTTTGGTTTCGCCAGGTGCATGTATGGGTACAGTTGTGTACCGTCTGCCTTGTTTATCTGTTTTAGGATATAGTTTTTCAATATCCCTGTCGCTGTATTTTTCTCGTGGCTCGTTCCATATAGGCGTTTGGCTTTTAGTGTAAAACAAGACCAGATCTTTGATGTTTCCAAATCCTATTCGGTTGAAGTTTTTAGGATTACATTTTACCCTTGTGATGTCATTTCTGAAATTTTCGATACCAAATACTTCATCCATCATTACTTTCACATAATGTCCTATTTTATAGTCAATATGCAAGTAGATTGAACCTTGATCCGATAATAATTCTTTTATTAAAACGAGCCTAGCTCGTATAAATTCGATAAACTCTTTACCTTTTAGCTTATCCGTATATGCAATTTGTCCTTTTGACGAGTTGCTAATGGTTGAGGCTCTACCGTCTGTAATTGTAAAATTACCACCAGTAGCAAAAGGAGGGTCGATATATACCAAATCTATTTTACCTTTCAGATTTTTATCTTCTAAAAGGTATTTTAAACCATCCATATTATCAGCTTTTATTAATAAGTTGTTCATCTACTGTTTATAGTTGGTATAAAAAATTACGCAAAACTAAAGCACTCATTATGTTGTAATTATTTTCCGACTCGGTTATCGATTTATACATCTTATTGTTGCCTCTGATATACAATACACCATCAAGAATAGCTATTTTAATAGCTTTCACGTTTTGTGCTTCAATAACATGTATAGCGTCGTTGAACTGGGCATTTTGATGTCCTCCAAAGTCAGTTAAAAATTTGGCTTCACCAATAACATACTTCCCATTAAACCGAGCAACCAAATCAAGTCCTTTATCGTGATTGTAATTTAATTCCGATTTGGCATAGTCTTTTAGTGCAGCATCACCCACATTCAGTATTGCATCATCATTAGTAGCCGTAAATGTATCAAGATCCACAGGCTGTATTCCTAATACTTTGTTGTTTATCCAATTGCGAAACATTGGACCTATTTGTCGGTTTGTTTCTTTAGGCTCGCTACATTTCTCATATAGTTTGTCTAAGCCCATTTCATAGATTCTGCCACAAATGCGGTTTATTGTTCTCGGGTTTCGTTCGATAGCTGTTTTATCCCTTTTCAGGTAAGCAACGTAACTATCTTTGACAGGGAATAAATCGAGTTTTACTAGTTCTTGAAAAAGCAAGTGGTTATCTCTTTGATGAAAAGCCTGTTCTACAACATCCCAAATCGTACCATCAATTGTTCGTATACCTTCTGGTATAGTTGGATAAACTTGAAATAGATCATCTAAATACGATCGTTGGTTTGCATATTCTATACTTAGCTCAGTCCACTTGTTCATTTTCTAACCATTTCTTGCAAAAGTACAACATCTTTCAGATATTGGCTATTCTTTTTTCCGCTGTATCGTTACTTTCTCCGAACCCATTCCGCCCGAAGGTCTGTTTTTAGATAAAGGAATAGGGTAGATGCAGATATGCAGTTGTTGAGAGGGTAGATCGAATCGGATAATATTTTTACCCTCGGTTTTTAATTTGGGGTTTGTTTTCTGTAACTGATAAGAAAACTCTTTTGGGTACATATCACCCCCTAGTATCAACTTACCGATTTGTACACCACCTGCAAACGTGTTTCTTATACTATGCTGAAGATCAGGTTTGTTTAGGTAAATCGAAAACGTGTTTCTTATTGTGTCTAAACTAATGCCCTGCTCATCCCACATGTATTGGTACGAAGTATTATCACCTTCCAAAGGGCCTCTATCATAGTTGCCTAACAGCTTTACCCATTCCTTTACCGGTTTTCCGAAAGGCAGTTTTTTGCCATTGATTGTAGTTTTCTTTTCCCCAATCACTATTTTACACCTAGTGTTAAGCTTGGGGCTGAGGTTGCGGTTAGCCCCAGTATTCAAGAATTTTACAACATGCGAGCTGACTCCGTATCCAGCTGTAAGTAAGGTTGATCGTTCATCCTTGTTTTGTATATATAATAAGGCAAAAGGCTTAGAAGCAAGAGAGTGTTCGTATCTGTCGATATTTCTCACAGGTTTGTGTTCAATCTTGTACCGAGCATCCTCTTTATTCAATTTACTAACAGTATCTGTTATATCTTTGCCCAGTAGATAGAGGCGTGTATCGGATATTTTTTTTACCGTATCGTTATGTACCCTTGCAAAGGTAAATTCTATTTGAGCTATTGCAGGGTCTGTAACAGGAGGCAATGTGGTTGTTTTCAGTTTTGTAATATCTTTGTTTTTCAATGCCTCGGCAATCTCTGCCATCGATGGTTGCTTTTTTTCTTCCACAGGAGCTAAGGCACGCATCTGTATCGAGTGCCAAAAATATGACTGATGCACCACCGTGTCGTATTGCCCCAATAGCTTGACATAGTCGCTCAAGCGTGCCTCTATGGGCAACAATTTGCCATTGTACACAATACTGTCATTATAAAGTTCGAGCCTAGGAAAAGTATCTTTATCTTGAGCCAAACTGGTTTGAAGACAAAATATATAAAGTAAAATACACGTAATTAATGTTGTTTTTTTCATTAACTTGTTTGTTTGTTTTCGAAGAGTAAAGATAAGAAAAAATGAATTGAGATCAATTATAGCGATACGATCATCTTATAGCTCGTTTTTATCTAAAGTTTTGTATTTTTGAAATAATAAGAATAGCTAGAGCATGAAATTTAGGTTGATAAGGGGTAAGATAATATTGACTTTGTGTGGTTTTATATATACAATAGTTTGGGCATCAGCTGTATTGGTAGCTAATGCCCATACAGGTAAGCCGTATAGCCTCAACTATACACGGTCGCACTATCAGGCAAGCAATCAGAACTGGTCGGCAAGCCAAGATACTAAAGGGGTGATGTATTTTGCCAACAATGCAGGGCTATTGGTCTACGATGGCATACAGTGGAAATTGCATCAAACACCATCAAAACAAGTTGTATTAGCTGTCGTAGCCAAAGATCATGCACAAATCTTTACAGCAGGACATCAAGAGTTTGGACGATGGGATAGGAATAAACAAGGCATACTCGAATATACATCACTAAGTAAGCAATTGCCTGCCAAGTTGCCACCCAATAGCCATTTCTGGAAAATAATAGTAACTACCGAAGCCGTCTATTTTCAGTCCTTTAATTCTATTTACAAATACAACTACAAGGAAATCAGAAAAATAGAAGTCGATACCCCCCTGCTCTTCCTATCCGAAGCACGCAATCAGCTCTGGGTACAGGAAATGAAGGGGCGATTGTTTAGGTTGATACATGATAAGTTAGAACCTGTTGAGGGTAGCGAGCTATTCAAGGGCATGGATGTGCGTATCATCTTGCCGTACAACGACACCCAATACCTCATTGGCACAGCCGTCAACGGTGTGTACAAATACGATGGCAATACCTTTACTCAATGGAATACCGCCTTTACCGCACTTATGCAAGAGGCAGACCTCAACTCAGGTATTCGCACCAGCCAAGGTACCTACTTTTGGGGAACGTTGCTCAAAGGCATCTATGTTACCGATAATGACGGACGAGTTTTAGACCAGTTTTCGACAAGTAATGTGTTGAAAAATAATACGATATTAGGTCTGTTCGAAGATAATGCCCATAATGTATGGGCTACCTTAGACAAGGGCATTACCTACATCAAGTATATGAATAATATGAGTTCCCATACCGATCATACGGGTTATATGGGTACAATATACGACGCTCAGGTATGGAACAATACCCTGTTTGTGGCAACCAACCAAGGCGTATTTAGTATGGATCAGGACAAATTGAGCAGAGATGGAGGCATATCCAACATGAAGCCCTTACCCTCTATCAATGGACAAACTTGGACTCTATCAGTGATAGGCAATAAACTCTATGCAGCTAACAACAGCGGGGTAATAGAGATTGACCAAAACAATGCAGCCAGAGAACCCTACCGCATAGGTACAGGAGCTTTCGACATACACTCAGTTACCTACAAAATGCGTAATATATTCTTGGTATCCAGTTATACAGGCGTTCAACTCATCGATAAGTTGACAGGTACGATAACCACATTCAAAGAAATAATTGCACCAATACGAAACATCGAAGTCGATCACCTAAACAATCTGTGGATAGAGCATGCACACAATGGAGCATACAAAGCCAAAATAAAAGACGATAACAGCGGTCTCACCGATATTCGATTCTATGGAGGCGACTCATCAGACACGTTGCCTTACAGGCTTAGACTATTTAAAGTAGGAGGACGTATCTGTATGCTAGGCGATGGCAAATTTTATAGTTATGACGATATAACAGACACCATTGTAGCCAATGATGCACTCAACACCTGCTTCGAGAACATGCAAGATGTTGTATTTGTAAAGCAGATACACAACGACTACTATTGGGCAATCAGCCAGTCATCGATCTATAAATTCAGATACGACGGATACGTTGCTCAAATACAAGAACGATACGACATTGCCACCAATAATGGAGTTATGCTGAGCGAAGATCCTAATATAGGTATTGTAAATGATTCACTAAACTTGATCTGTCTCGACAATGGATTTCTCGTATATACAAGCCCTCAGCAGTCTATAACAAGCCCCCAACGCACCCTGCCACTCCCTTACCTGCAATCGTTACTCATACGCAATCTCGAACAAGACAACTTTGAGGTACTTGCTGCCGATGAAGAGCTGATTGTACCCCATGCCTTCAACTCGGTCGAGATACAGTTTTTTGCAGACAATATTATAGCCCAAGACCTTTCGTTTCAGTACATGTTAGAACGAGTAGATACCCAATGGTCGCCCATTGCCAAACAAAACAAAGCCTATTATCCACGCCTCAAAGCAGGACGGTATACCTTTTGGGTACGCACTACCGACAATTTGGGCAACTTTTCGCAAGCCTTGCGTATCACCTTCACCGTTGGTTCGCCTTGGTATGCAAGCACATGGGCATATTTGATCTATCTATGCTTGGCAATAGCCACGTCATTTGCTACATGGTATCTGATTAGGCGTTATTATCAGCGACAAGACCGCAGGCGATGGCGAAAACTCGAAGCCGAACAACTGATGGTCAAAAACGAGCAATTGCAAGTCGAAATAGACAAGAAAAACTCTGAATTGCTTACCCAAACATGGTTTATGATTCAAAAAAACGAATTGATATTGAAACTGAAAACCATTGTTGACAATTTTTATAACAAAAACAAGAGCCAATCGTTGATACCCCTTCAGCGAGAAATAAATGCCTTGCTTAATAACGATCTGGATACGGATACCGATTGGGACAAGTTCTTGATAAAATTTGAGGAAAAACACGCTGGATTCTTTAAAAAATTAAAAACCGAATATCCCGATCTTACCATCAGCGACCTGCGATTGTGTGCCTGTCTAAAGCTCAATTTAGATACCAAACAAATAGCCTCCCTGCTCAATTTGTCGATACGAGGCGTCGAAAATAGCCGTTATCGACTTCGCAAAAAGCTACAACTAGACACAAACGACAATCTCAATATGTTTTTTGTTTCCATATCTTAGCTCTTATTTAATAGCAGTTTACACCCTATTGGCGTAGTCGTAGCGTAGTGCTTTTTTAGTTAAAAAAAATACTGCGTAATTGTAGCGTACCTTCTTGCATCATTTAATTTTCGTGAATCAATAGATTTGCTTCTAATCTAATATCATTAAGTACAAAATGGCAGCCACCCGAAACTAACAGTAACTAACACCCGTTAGTTCTTGTTATGCTTTTTTTACCATTTTAATTTAATCATCTTGGATATCTAATTCGAAGATAAATTATAAATCAATTTTTAGTTTTTAATTGTAATTTAAAAAAATCTATGAACATGAAACCCAAAGAAACCATGAGTAAAGTATCGTCTACCACCACATGGTGTAGCAAGATGATATTTTTTCTCAGTTTTTGTTTGTTGAGCCTTGCAACCAATGCTCAAACAAAAAGTATTAAAGGCGTAGTAACCGATGTACAAGGCGAAACGCTCATCGGAGTATCTGTCATCGTAAAAGGCTCTACAACAGGTACAGTTACCGACTTTGATGGAGCATATACCATCTCTGCCAAAAGTGGCGATGTTGTTGTATTCAGTTACCTAGGCATGCTTTCACAATCAATAACACTGGGCAATCAGAACAAGCTCGACGTGATTATGAAAGGCGATGCCAATGTGTTAGAAGAAGCTGTAGTAATAGGCTATGGATCGGCAAAAGCCAAAGACCTAACATCGCCCATTGCTACAATCAAGACACAAGACCTCGAACGACAATTGACGGCTTCGCCCATGCAAGGTTTGCAAGGCAAAGTATCGGGTATAGAGATAACCAATACAGGGCAACCCGGTAGCTCGCCCAAAGTGCGTATACGTGGCGTAAACAATCTGGATGCAGACAAGCAAGGACCACTGTATGTGGTTGATGGAATGTTTTTTGATGACATTAGCTTCTTGAGCAACAACGATATTGACAATATGAGCATCTTGAAAGACGCTTCGTCTGCAGCCATCTACGGCGTACGTGCCGCCAATGGCGTAGTCATAATCACAACAAAAAAAGGAATACCCAACAGAAAACCACAAGTGGTATACGATGGCAATATAGGTATACAAACCGTAACCAACAGGTTGAAGATGGCAAACTCGGCAGACTATGCCATGATGGGCAAAGAAGCCAACAACGAAAAACTATTGAATGCGGTGGCAAGCTCGATCAAACGATACGGAGGTGTCGATGGCATTCCATCTGTCAATACCGATTGGTATGACGAGCTAACCAAGACTGCATTGATGCAAAGCCATAGCTTGAGTGTAACAGGCGGAGAGGCAAAAACATCATACGCTTTAGGTCTTAACTACCTCAACCAAGACGGTATCATGGATGTAGATAATGGCTATGAACGTGTTAATACCCGAGCCAAAGTAGACACCAAAGTATACAATTGGTTAAAGTTAGGAGCTAACCTCGTGTTGTCTCAAAGCACTCAAAAGATGAATACCGCAGGCGGTGCATGGCAAGCGGCTTATCATAACCCATCCATCTACCTAGCACACGATAGCAAAACCACGTATACCAAAAATAATCCCGAGCTGTTTACAGATCCAGCATTAATTGGCTTGCCCAACTATTTTTGGAATCCCAAGGCAATAGCCTACTATAACCAAAATGAGCAGAATAAAAAGACCCAAATATTGCCCTCTTTTTATGCCGAAGCTAGCTTTTTGGACGATAAACTGACTCTCAAAAGTGCCTATTCGCAAGAGCTATCGTTTACTAGATATCGCAAGTTTATACCCCTATACGAGGTAAGCAGTGTGCAAAAAACAGGTGCATCGTATTTGCAAAAGAAAAGCGAATTTTATAACAATTGGATATGGGATAACACCATCACCTACCGTGATGCCGTTGACAAACACAACTATACCGTGCTGGCAGGGCAATCTGTGCGTAGCGAACGTTTCGAGCTGTTGCGTATAGAGGCTGACGATGTACCTGGCGATAAAGAAGAGTATATGTATGTACACCATGGCGTACAGAGAAAATTAGCCAATAACGCTGGCGATGACAATACATGGCCTGACAATGGTAAAGAGTACAGAGGCCTGTCGTTCTTTGGACGTGTGATGTACGACTATGCAGGTAAATACCTGCTATCTGCCACTTTTCGTGCCGATGGAAGCTCAAAATACCAAGAAAAATGGGGGTATTTCCCCTCCTTAGGTGCAGGTTGGGTGCTAAGCCAAGAAGATTTTATGAAAGATCAAACAATATTTAATTTCTTGAAGCTAAGAGCCAACTGGGGTAAGCTCGGGAATGATAAAATAGCCGCCAGCGATGGCTTTGCATCTGTAAGTCCAGGTACGGGTATATTTAATGACCAAACCCTAGCCGGTAGTAACTATTATTCGCTCTACTCGACCCTTAAATGGGAAAAAGTAGAAGAAACCGATTTGGGTATCAGTTTTACCATGTTCAACAACCGTTTGACAGGAGAGTTCGATTATTATTACAGAACAACCCTCGATGCCGTTTTCTCAAAACCACTACCCTTTGGAGGAGGTAACCTAGCTGTAAACAACGGTAAAATAAACAATAGAGGGGTTGAATTGACCCTAAACTGGAACGACAAGCTCACGCAAGACCTGAATTACAATATTGGTTTTAACATTACAACACTGAAAAACGAGGTCAAAGACCTTGACGGGCTTCAACGCTTTGTAAATGGCAATACAATACGACAATTGGGCGAGGCAGCAGACTCATTCTATGGCTACAAAGTAGCAGGCGTATATCAAAATATGGCGGAAGTAAAGGCAGACCCCATTGCAGTAGCAAACAAGTTAAAGCCAGGCGACTTTAAATATGTAGATATGGACAATGACGATAAGTTGACACCCAACGATGCCGTTGTTTTAGGATCACCCATTCCCAAACTATTTATAGGAGGTAATTTAGGGTTTGATTACAAAAACGTAGATTTCAACCTTGCATTTAGCGGAAAATTTGGACACAAGATCGCAAATATCAAAAGACAAGGACGCAACTATCAAGATGCCGTAAACTTCGACAAAGAGTGGGTAGACAGTCGCTGGACGGGCGAAGGCACATCCAACAAGTACCCCTCGGCAGCAGGAGCATTTAACCCATGGAATGTAGGTAAATTTAGCTCATTCTACGTAGAAAATGCCTCAACCTTTACCATCCAAAACATCCAATTAGGCTATACATTCAAAGACCTGTTCAAGTCAGGCGACAATAAATCGAGCCTACGTTTGAGTTTTACAGCCGAACGCCCCTTTAGTTTCTTCTCATACAATGGGTTTACGACTGATATAGAAAAAGGACTTGATACCAATACCTATCCATTGGCTTCGGTATACAGCTTTGGAGTTAAATTTATTTATTAATCAACAGACAACAATGAAACGATATATAATAGCAGCATTGGCATGTACCATGATATTTAGCAGTTGTTTAGACAAAGATCCCGAAAATGTTTACAACCAAGACGACGTAGACTATACCAATACAGCGGCAATGTTTGGTCCCGTTGCGGGGATTTATTCAAAAGCCGTTACCGAAAACGGATTTAGCCGTTGGGCAATGCTAGGTCTGATAGCCATCCGTTCCGACGATACCGACAAAGGATCATCCGCAACCGATCAGGCAGACTTTAACTATGCCAAAAACTTTCAATACGCAGAGTTGCGAGAATATTGGGCATTGAATGCCTCGTGGGAAGGCTTATACAATTTGGTGTTGACATCCAATGCCAATTTGGCGATCTTAAAAAAATACACACCCTATTTAACAAAAGAAGAAGACAAAGTACTAAACCTTCAGTACCAAGCCGAAGTACGTTTTATGCGTGCCAATGCCTATTTTTACCTAACACGGATGTGGGGCGATGTAACATTGATTACGAACAACGATCAATTATCTAAAAACCCAACGTTAGACAAACGCCAGCAAGTGTACGATTTTATCAACACCGAGTTAGACACCTGTGCAATGCACTTGCCAGCACTCAGACCCAACGAGATGCCAAACAAAGGGCAAGTAACCAAATACACCGCCCTAGCACTCAAAGCCAAAGCCAATGCAGATATAAACAATTGGGACGCAGTACTCGATGCCACCAACCAAATAGTAGAGAGTGGTAAATTTGAACTTTATCCCGATTTTTATCAAAGCTTCAAAAAACCAGGACGTTTGAGTAACGAATCACTGTTCGAGTTGCAATACTCTGACCTTAAAGACCCCGTATACCGTTCGGATAACTGGTTTGCGTTTCAAGGACCCAACAACCTCAAAGGCAAAAACAACGCCACCATGGGGGGCGGATGGGGCTTTATGACACCATCGCAAAAAATTGTAGACCTGTTTGTTGCCAGAGGCGAGACCGTGCGTTACACCACCACCTTCTTGTTTAGCAACAGCATCACAGCAAGTGGCGATACCATTGGCAACAATACCGCCAAAGTGTATAACGGAAAACTCTATCTACCAAGCGATCAGTTGACACCAACACGTACCGATTATGGTTCGGGCAACAACATCCGCATGATACGCTATGCCGACATCCTGTTGTTGAACGCCGAAGCCAAAGTACGCAAAGGACAAAACGGCGATGCACCATTCAATCTGGTAAGAAAAAGAGCCCAGATGCCAATCATAACCAACGTTACTTTAGATCAAATATTAGAAGAACGACAAGTAGAGTTGGCATGCGAGTGGGGCGAACGCTTCTTTGACCTCGTACGCACAGGCAAAGCACAAGGCACATTGCCCAACTTTGTAACAGGAGCAAGCGAGTTTTACCCAATACCGCAAGCACAGATCAATCTAAACCCAGGCTATCAATAAGCAAACATACTAAACGAGGGTCTGACAGTTCATCTCGAAGACCCTCGTTTATTCATTCACACCACCTATTTGCTTACATACCTTCGTATTATAAATTAACACCATACCCATGAATAAGTATTCACTTCTATTACTATTCAGTATACTCTGCACACTATCAAATGCTCAACAAAACGCCAAGACGCTGTTTGTTGAAGATTTGCTAAACAAGATGACACTGGATGAGAAGATCGGTCAAACCGTTTTATTCACCAGTGGTTACGACGAAATAACAGGTCCCACGGTAGACCCCAATTACCAGCACTACCTCAAAAACGGCAACGTTGGCGGTATATTCAATGCCGTAGGAGCCGACTATATACGCAGTCTTCAGAAAATGGCTGTCGAACAAACCCGCTTAGGTATCCCCCTGATATTCGGATTCGATGTTATCCATGGGCAACGCACCATCTTTCCCATACCATTAGCCGAATCGTGCAGTTGGGATCTTCAAGCCATCGAACGATCGGCACGCATAGCCGCCAAAGAAGCCACAGCCGAAGGCATCAACTGGATCTATGCCCCCATGGTAGACATTGCCCGAGATGCCCGTTGGGGACGCATTGCCGAAGGAGCAGGCGAAGACGTATACCTCGGTTCGCTAATAGCCGCTGCCCGCATCAACGGATTTCAAGGCAATTCACTTGCCGATAAACAAACCGTAGCCGCCTGCGTAAAGCACTATGCTGCCTATGGAGCTACCATGGCAGGGCGAGACTACAATACCGTAGATATGTCAGATAACGAGCTGTGGAACACCTATCTACCCCCATTCAAAGCCGCATTAGATGCAGGAAGCAGAACCATCATGACAGCATTTAACGACCTCAACGGAATACCTGCCACAGGCAACAAGCATCTGCTTACCGATATACTCATTGACCAATGGAAGTTTGACGGATTTGTGGTAACCGACTACACCTCCATCAACGAGATGATGCCTCACGGATATGCCAAAGACGAAAAACATGCCGCCCAAATAGCCCTTAATGCAGGAGTGGATATGGACATGCAAGGAGGCGTATTTATGAAATACCTCAAACAGCTAATCGGAGAAGGCAAAGTATCCGAAGCTCAAGTAACACAAGCTGCTCGACGTATCTTGACCATCAAATACGAGCTGGGCTTGTTTCAAGACCCCTATCGATATTGCGATGCGGCACGAGAAAAAACAGACCTACTCACCCCCGAACACAAAGAGGCAGCCCGAGACATGGCACGCAAGTCGTTCGTACTACTCAAAAACGACAAGCAAGTATTGCCCCTATCGCCCAAGCAAACCATAGCCCTCATCGGACCCTTGGCAAAAGACAAGAGCGAGATCATAGGCTGTTGGTCAGCCAAAGGAGACAGAGGCACTATACCCGTAAGCATTTACGAAGGATTGAGCCGAGTGCTGAACAAGCACCCCAAACAGCTACTCTACGCCAAAGGCTGCGAAATAGAAAGCACCGACCAAAGCGGTTTCGAAGAAGCACTTCGCATAGCCCAACAAGCCGATGTAGTCGTATTAGCCATGGGCGAGTACCACAACATGTCGGGCGAAAATAATTCACGTACCAATCTCAACTTACCAGGTGTACAACCCGATTTGTTAAAAGCCCTCAAACAAACAGGCAAACCCCTCGTATTATTGCTGATGAATGGTCGCCCCCTCACCATCGAGTGGGAGAGCCAGCACATGGATGCCATACTCAATATCTGGTTTCCAGGAACAATGGGAGGCGAAGCCGTAGCAGATGTACTATATGGCGATTACAACCCATCAGGAAAGTTAACAACCACCTTCCCTCGCAACGTAGGGCAGATACCCCTGTTTTATAATCATAAAAATACGGGGCGACCTTACGACCCCCATGTGCCTCAGTTGGCATATGGGTCGAAGTATTGGGATGTACCCAACTCGCCACTCTATCCATTTGGATACGGACTCAGTTATACCACCTTTGCCTATTCCGATTTGCAACTGTCCACAAACCAAATGACAGCCCAGTTGCCCCTCAACGTAAGTGTTAAATTGACCAACACAGGCATGTACGATGGCGAGGAAGTAGTACAACTATACACCCGAGACTTGGTAGGCAGTGTAACAAGACCCGTAAAAGAACTGAAAGCATACAAAAAAATATACCTCAAAGCAGGCGAAAGCACCCTCGTAACATTCGATATCACGGTCAACGATTTACGATTCTATAACCCCTCGTTGCACTATGTGTATGAGGCAGGAGACTTTCACCTATTTGTAGGAGGCAGTTCCGATGCACCCCTCAACGCACAATTTACACTATACGAATAACCGAAATACAAGTAGATTGAAAATAAATATCCCAAATAAAAAAAATGAAGATGAAAAAAGTAGTAGTATCTACGCTTCTGTTTTGTAGCCTTCTGTCAGTAAATGCACAGAAAAATGCAACCGAAGCCAAAATGGACAAGTTCATCAACCAATTGATGATGAAAATGACGCTCGACGAAAAAATCGGGCAATTAAACCTACCCAGTTCAGGAGACATAACCACAGGGCAAGCCAAAAGCAGCAACATTGGCGAGAAAATCAAAAACGGAGAAGTAGGAGGACTATTCAACATCAAAGGCGTACAAAAAATACGTGATGTACAACGAGTAGCCGTAGAAGAAAGCAGACTAAAAATACCCTTACTATTCGGTATGGACGTAATACACGGTTACGAAACCGTATTTCCCATACCCTTGGGGCTTGCCGCCACATGGAACATGAAAGCCATCGAACAATCGGCTCAGATAGCAGCCGTTGAGGCAAGTGCCGATGGTATCAACTGGACATTTAGCCCCATGGTCGACATCTCGCGAGATGCCCGTTGGGGACGCTTCTCAGAAGGAAGTGGCGAAGACCCATTCCTTGGAGGCGAAGTAGCCAAAGCAATGGTAAGAGGCTATCAGGGCGAAAAACAATACGCCACCAACAAAAACATCATGGCATGCGTAAAACACTATGCACTATACGGAGCAGGCGAGGCAGGACGTGATTACAATACCGTAGACATGAGCCACCAACGCATGTTTAACGAATACATGTACCCCTACAAAGCAGCCGTAGATGCAGGCGTAGGATCGGTGATGGCATCGTTTAACGAAGTAGACGGAATACCCGCAACGGGCAACAAATGGCTGATGACCGACATCTTGCGTAAGCAATGGGGATTTGGCGGATTTGTTGTAACCGACTATACAGGCATTGCCGAAATGGTAGACCATGGCATGGGCGATTTGCAAACCGTAACTGCATTGGCACTCAAAGCAGGTATAGATATGGATATGGTAGCCGAAGGATTTCTAACAACCGTAAAAAAATCGTTACAAGAAGGCAAAGTAAAACAAGCCGATATTGACGCAGCATGTCGCCGTATACTCGAAGCCAAATACAAACTAGGTCTGTTCGAAGACCCCTACAAATATTGCGACCTTAGCCGTCCAGCTACCGATATTTATACACCAGCACACCGTGCAGCCGCACGTCAGATAGCAGCAGAAAGTTTTGTATTGCTCAAAAACCAAAACAAGGTGTTGCCCATAGCCAAAAAAGGAACAATAGCACTCGTAGGACCATTGGCAAATACCAAAACCAATATGCCAGGTACATGGAGCGTAGCAGCCGATATGGAAAAAGCAACCACCCTGCTCGACGGGCTCAAAGCCGTAGCAGGTAGTCAAGCAAACATCGTGTATGCAAAAGGTAGCCACTTGACCAACGATGCCCCCTTAGAAGAACGCAGTACCCTATTTGGGCGAACATTGGATCGTGAAAAAGAAACACGTACCAAAGAAGAGATGATAAAAGAAGCCTTAGAAATAGCTAAACAGTCGGACATAATAGTAGCCGCTTTGGGCGAAGCCTCCGAAATGAGTGGCGAGTCAAGCAGCCGTACCGATATTGGTATACCCGATGCACAACAAGAATTGTTGAAAGAATTGTTAAAAACAGGCAAACCCGTCGTATTGGTATTATTTACAGGTCGTCCGCTCACCTTGACATGGGAACACGAAAACGTACCCGCTATACTAAACGTATGGTTTGGCGGTACAGAAGCAGCCTATGCCATTGGCGATGTATTGTTTGGAGACGTAACACCCAGCGGTAAACTAGTAGCCACCTTTCCCAAACACGTAGGGCAAGTACCCCTATTTTACAATCACAAAAACACAGGTCGCCCCTTGGCAGAAGGCAAATG
>JBDLTH010000060.1:0-27152 GCA_039799165.1 Bacteroidota bacterium | reverse complement strand
AAGGGATACCGCCTTCTATCCATGTAGACGAACCTCCGTATACACCTAGATCTTTGCCATCCGTACCTTTATTTTTACCTACCGAATTATCTTGTAATTGAAATGTATTTGGTTTGAACAAGCTGTTTTTATTGACATTCGAAAAATTGCCATCCATTACCGTAGCATTACAGATGATATTGCTTTTGAATGTCAAAAACTTAACTTTTGTAAATCCATCTGTTATGCCTTCAACAAATATATTGTTGTCTACATTATTTCCAATATTAGGATCATTATTTACGTCCTCTGGAATTACTCGTATTGGTGTAGCACTGAAGAACACGTTGTTCTTTATTACCGACTCCATCGGATAATTGATGTTAGTACCATTTGTTTTTAAGAAAAGATTGTTGATGATAGTTGCTTTCTTGGTACGGAGAGCCACTTCTCCCGTAAATTTGTTTTGCTCCAGAAAAACACCTGTACCTCCGAGTTGTCCTTTTGCATTTCGGATCGACAAGCTATTAATTAAACATTGTTTGATTAATAAGTTATTAACTACAAAATTTGTTCCGTCAGCTTTACCAATATTTACATACCCTACCTGAACCCCAGTAAGTGTACTACCATCTGCTCCTGTCAAGAAGGTAATCATATCACCTATAGATGTTTCACCTGCAATTGGATTAACGCTTTTCTCATAGCCTACTCCTATGATATGGATGTTTTTAGCGATCTCAATCTCGCCATTACCCGAAAAAGTTCCTCCAGGTAAGTAGACCATACTACCAGCAGGTGCTTCGGTAATAGCTTTTTTGAAATCTGTGTAATTTTTAGTTTCATTTGTAGGAGAAACTACCGAAATAATCTGTGCTTGAGCCCAATTGAAGCAGCACAAAAGAACGAGGCTAAATGAAAATAGTTTTTTCATAATAAAAATGTGTTGTTTAATTTAAAAATTATTTGTTTTTCAATATATAGTGTATGTTTCTAGCACTTGTGAGTTGATCGTGGCTTATTCTAAATCCAGAATGATCCTTTCCATCAATACGCAAACCTTTTATATAATCTGGGTTTGGTGTATCTTGAGGCTTTATGGTTTGCACAATCACTTTATCCGATTTATAGTATTTTGGATTTAGCTTTATGGTAACTTTATCAAAAACAGGTGTAACCAAAGTGTAATCAGGTTGCCCTGGACAATCGGGGTAAATACCTATCATGTTAAACAAGGCCCAAGTAGACATGGTGCCCGTATCATCATTTCCAGGTAAACCTCCAGGTGTGTTTGTAAAATGTTTATTTAAAATTTCTTTCACGATCTTTTGAGTACGCCATTCTTCACCTTTAAATTGACTGAAGAAATGAGGATAATTAATATCAGGCTCATTGGTTACATCAAAGTATCCTTTGTCAAATACCGATTGCAATTTATTCACAAAAGCTTTATCACCTCCCATCAACTTTGCCAAACCTTGAATGTCATGAGGCACTGCAAACGTATAATTCCAAGCACAGCCTTCGTGAAAACCAGGGTTGGGTTCAAAATCCATTCCTTGAACAGGATTAAAAGGGCTAAGGAACCTGGCATCGGGTAATATGGGGCGAAACGTACCATACTCTTTATCGTAATATTTTTTGTATTCCAACGATCTGTTGTAGAATAATTTAGCATCTTCTTTTTTGCCTAAAGATTCGGCAAGCCGAGATAGATTCCAATCCGCAATATAGTATTCCAACGCATGTGATACCGAATTGTCAAACTTCTCTCTGAGTGGTACATACCCTAATTTTAGATAGTCATCGTTATCAGGACGCATCAAGTTTTGTTTTCCGGGCAATGTTGCCGACTTATACATCGCCTCATAGGCTGTTTGTACATCAAAATCTTTAAGTCCTTTAAACCACGAGTCTACAATGACGGGAATAGATGGGTCGCCCTCCATTGTATACGTTTCTCTGCTATATGCTTCCCATTTGGGCATCCAACCGTGTTCTTTGTACATGTCTATCATTGTATGTATCATCTGTATTTGACGTTCTGGATATACCAATGTCATCAGTTGATGTACGTTTCGATAGGTATCCCACAATGAAAAAACGGTATATCGATTTTCGTTTGTAGTTCTCACTTCAAGACTTTCCATCGCAGGGTATTGACCATTTACATCTTGCAATATATTGGGATGGATGAGTGCATGATATAGGGCTGTATAAAATACTGTTTTCTGATCTTTTGTACCTCCTTCAACCAATATACGAGAAAGGTCATCGTTCCACTTGTTACGTGCAGCTTGGCGTACCGCTTCAAAATCGGCTTTAGGTTGCTCTGTATTCAGATTCAGACGTGCATTTTCGATGCTTACAAACGAAACTCCCATTTGCACTTCTACAGTCTCGCCTTCTTGCGTGTCGAACGTAAAATATGTACCCACATCGTCTCCAGCTATTTCTCGATTATATTGTGTGTACAATTTGTATTTTCCTGCATCAGCATTCCATGCTTTTTCCCATTCTTGTACAGGTCTTTGAAATTTCCAGTAGCCTACCGATTGGGGCGTTTTGTTGATGCGCATAACAAAGTAGATTGGAAACACTGCCTGAGAGGCGGTATAACAAAACGTACCTAACAATTTTGAGCCTTCAACCTCGGTATCACTCACTCTGCGAATTGTTGCTCCCGTTTCGTTGGTAAGCCCTTCGCCTAAATTTAATAAAATATGACTTTGTCCCTTAGGGAAAGTAAACCGAGTAATACCTACACGTGGCGAGGCACTAACTTCGGTCTTTATATTATATTTTGTAAGCACATTAGCGTAATAGCCTGGAGAGGCTTGCTCGTCTTTGTACTCGCTTCCGTACTTTCTGTAATCAACCTCCAAATAACCCGTTGTAGGCATGAGTAAAAGACTACTTAAATCGGGGCATCCAACGCCACTCAAATTGACATGGGCATAGCCTGTAAAATATTTATTGTTATTGCTATAAGGGGTAGACCACCATCCTGCATCTTTATCACGCTCGTTTATATCAGACCCCATTACATTAAATGGCGTTACCGACATAAAGCTCTGCGGACACATAGCACCAGGGTTAGTCGTACCATAATTGGTAGTTCCGATAAAAGGGTTAACATAATCAACAGGTTCATTCTGAGCAGAGAGTAGCCCAAAACTGCCCAAAAATAGGCATAGTAGTTTATTTTTCATCGTATGTACATATTGATAATTATGACTAAGGTAATAAAGTTTGGAATATATCTATTATCTTTTCGAGATTTAGACTATCAATTTCCGAAAAATCGTTCTCCAAGGCACTATCTATATCCAATACCGCAATGACAGCATCCTGATAACGAACTGGTACAACAATCTCGGAGCGAGATGCACTATCGCACACAATATGCCCTGCAAAAGCATGCACATCGGGTACTAGTATAGTCTGATTCTCTTTCCATGCTGTGCCGCAAACCCCTTTTCCGTATTGGATACGTGTACAAGCCACTCGCCCCTGAAAAGGACCCAATACCAGCTCTTCGCTTTTTACTAAATAAAAACCAACCCACAAAAAGTTGAAAGTCTCTTTAAGCACTGCCGATAGGTTTGCCATGTTGGCGATCATGTCCGTCTCGGTCGCAATCAATGCTTTTATTTGTGGTATGATCTGTTCATACTGTTCTTTACGAGAAACATTATTCATAAACTCTAAAAAAATTAATTCGTTAACCCGTGGTGTATTATAAATCGATAAACCCTTTCAGCCCCTCATGCTACGCCCCCAGCTCCTCAGCCAACATTTTAGCCTGTGTGATTACTGTATTCACTGCTTTCTCTTCCATGTCGGGTGGATACCCGTATTTACGCAATATCCTTTTGACGGCAATTCGCATTTTGGCTTGCACATTTTCACGTATTGTCCAGTCGATGCTTGTGTTCTTACGAACGGTGTCAACTAGCTCTTGTGCAATATGTCGCAATATATCATTACCCAAAATGGCTACCGCACTATCATTCACTTCCAATGCTGTGTAAAAGGCATATTCTCTAAAGTCGAGACCCAGTTCCTCGCCCTTGCTGTCGGCTTCTTTAATTTCTTTGGCAAGATTTATCAGTTCGTCAATTACCTGTGCAGATGTAATCAGGTTGTTTTGATAATTGCGAACGGCATTCTCTATCATTTCCGAAAACTTTTTCGATTGCACCAAGTTTGTTTTTTGCCTTGCCTTTATCTCGTCATTCAACAGTTTCTTGAGCAATTCAAAAGCTAAGTTTTTGTGTGGCATTCCTTTTACCTCTGCCAAAAATTCATCAGAAAGAATCGAAATATCGGGTTTCTTTATCCCTGCGGCATCAAAAATATCAACCAACTCGTCAGCCACAACAGCATCAGATAGTATTTGCTTGATAGCCGTTTCTATCTCCTCATCGCTCTTGGTTTTACTGCTCTGAGCCACTTTTACGATGCGTGCCTTGATTGCTTGAAACAAACCCACTTCGTCTCTAATATCGTTTGTGTAAGGGTGTGGTACCGAAATGGCAAACGATTTGCTCAGTGCGGTTACTGCATTCACATACCTTGCTTTGCCATCTTCTAAACCCAACACAAAGTTAGCTGCCTGTATCGGGAAGCTTAATTTATCTTTAGGGCTTAGTCCAAAAAATGATTTATAATCAAAGCCTTTAGCTTGAGTTTTGTCGGTGGGTTGCTCTTTAAACAATTCGACTACAAGCTCGTATTTGCTCATCATCACCTGTGCTGCTTCATCTTGGTCGAATGCAGGCTTACCTTTGCCTCCGTTTTCGGTGTACACCGAAAGTGCTTTTTTGAGGTCATTGGCAATACCTATATAATCTACTATCAAGCCCCCTTCTTTATCTTTGTACACACGGTTTACCCGTGCTATGGCTTGCATCAAGTTGTGTCCTCGCATCGGCTTGTCGATGTATAAGGTGTGCATACTGGGTGCATCAAAACCCGTAAGCCACATATCTCTCACAATAGCCAATTTCAGAATGTCCTTTGGGTCTTTCAACCGATCGCCTAAAGCTTTGTTTTTTTGTTTATTACGCACATGAGGCTGATAGTGGATCGGATCGGATGAAGAACCGGTCATCACTACTTTTATTGCCCCCTCTGCATCATCATCGCTGTGCCAGTCGGGTCTCAGTTTCACTATTTCGGCATATAAGTCTACACATATTCGGCGGCTCATGCACACAATCATCGCCTTGCCGTCTAATATGGCGTTGCGTGCCTCAAAGTGTTTCACGATATCTGCGGCAATGAGCGATAAGCGGTGTTGGTTGCCTACGATGGCTTCTAGCCTTGCCCACTTCGCCTTCAGCTTTTGTTGATCGGTCAGTTCCTCACCTTCGGTGAGTTCCTCAAATTCGGCATCTACTCGGGGCTTTTCCTCTTCTTTTAGGTTGATTTTAGCCAAACGATTTTCGTAGAATATGCGAACAGTAGCTCCGTCCTCCACTGCTTGCTGAATGTCGTACACATCTATATAGTCGCCAAATACGGCTTGCGTGTTTTTGTCGGTGTTTTCGATGGGTGTGCCAGTGAAACCAATAAACGAAGCATTGGGCAAGGCATCACGCATGTGTTTGGCAAAGCCGTCCATAAAGTCGTATTGGCTACGGTGTGCCTCATCGGCTATCACTACAATATTGCGACGATCCGACAATTGATCGAATTGCCCCTTGATGCTTTTAAATTTGCCGTTGCCCATATCTACACGTTCGGTTACTTCGGGCAAAAACTTCTGAATGGTAGTAAACACTATGCCGCCCGATGTTACAGTTAGCAGGCGTTTCAGATCGTCTCTGTTTTCGGCTTGCACAGGCGTTTGTCGTAATATATCTTGACTCAACGAAAAAGTTTCGAACAGTTGGTCGTCCAAGTCGTTTCTATCGGTCAGTATTACCAACGTGGGGTTGTTGAGTGCTAGCACCAACTTGCCTGCATAAAATGCCATACTCAAACTTTTGCCGCTACCTTGCGTGTGCCAAATAACGCCTGCTCGCTTGTCGCCATTTTGGGCGGTGGCTCGTTTGGTAGCTTCCACGGCTTTGTTTACGGCAAAATATTGATGGTAACGAGGTATTATTTTCGTTATTTTTTCTTTGTTTTGATGAAAGATGGTGAAATGGCGAATCAAATCGAGTAATACCCTCTTGTTGAGCATTCCTTTTGTCATCACTTCTATTTGGGGCAGGGTGTCGGGTGCCGTTAATGTGCCATCAATCGACTTCCAAGGCACAAAAAACTGTTTGGGCGATGTCAGCGAACCATAGAGTGCTTCCCAACCATCGGAAGCAATGAGTAAGGCGTTGTATTGAAACAGGCTAGGTATCGTTTGTTTATACGTTTGCAGTTGATTGAATGCGGCTTGTATGGTTGCGTTTTCGTCTGCTGCATTTTTTAGTTCGATTACCACCAGTGGCAACCCATTGACAAACAACAACACATCGGGGCGTTTGTTGGTGTTGCCCTCGATAACAGTAAACTGATTGACAACCAAAAACTCGTTGCTGTTGGGTTGGTTATAATCTACCAACCACACCTTGTCGCCTGCTATGCGGTCGCCTTTGCGGTATTCTACGTCTACACCTTCGGTGAGGTATTTGTGAAATTGGTAGTTGTTTTGAAACAGTTCGGGACTGTTGGATCGTAATACTTTACGCAATGCTTCGTCTTGTGCTTCGTGTGGAATGGTGGGATTGAGCTTGGCGATGGCGGCTTGCAATCGGGCTTTGAGTACTACCTCGCTGTAGGTACGCTCAGGGCTAGAGCCATCGGGCGAAATATCGGCTCCGTTGATGTAGTGGTAACCCAAATCGACAAACTCTTGTATAACGATCTGCTCTATGTGGTCTTCGGTAATTACTGCTGCCATTAGTCTCTTGTTTCGTTAATTTCTATCTCCCCACTTATCAACTTCGGTAATAAAGTGTCTCGTAGGTTGGTTAGTTCTGCGTTTTCTATTCTATTTGAGATTATCGAATCAACAATGGGTGTAAATACATTGCTAAAATCATTTAGTTTATTATCTGGACAGACTACTTTAGCTTCGGTCAAATGTTTTCTTTGGATATGCCCCATTGTAGTTGCTTTACTCTCTGCAATTTTAATAAATTCACCTAAATGGTATTTAGTCCAAAAAAAGTAAAACCATTTAGGATAAGTCGTAGAAGTCACTTTAAATAAATGTTGATTTAAAGCCCCTTTGCCGTTTGTCCAAAAATCAATCATTAGCGAACCACTCCATGCAAATAAAACGTCTCCATCATGAATAATATACTTTTCAGGAATTTGAGTATCGGCTTTATCTGATGCTTCTGAAATCCCTTGCCTTAATTCTCTTATTTTTATTACAGGCAAATAGTCCTTATCACTTAGTGGAGGAAATTTTTGTAACGCTAACCCATTTAAGTAATCCGCTACCTCATCTAAGCTCCCCACTTCCCATCCTTTAGGTATCTCGCCCAATTCGCTATCCACCATTTCGCCACCTGACGATTTGTAGGGGTCGCCATTTTGGTTAGGGAACTCAAAATCGACAAACCATTGTTTGAATAGTGTTTGTGTCAGTGTTTCTAATTCGGCATTTATTTTGTTATTGAGTTCTATTTTGTCATCGAGCGAAGATAGAATTTCGGCAATGGCGGTTTGGGTAGGGAGGTCGGGGATGATTATTTCAAAACTCTCAATCATAGCTTTGGTTAGAGCATTTCTAGTTGCTCCCGAAGAAGACATATTCAACATAAAATCTTTAAAGGATGGCTCTAACAAATAATACTTTAAGAATATCTGATTAATAATGCCTTTTTCCCCTCGAATTATTGCGACATGCTGATTCACTCTTGCAGGCAAAATGTTTTCAGGGACTTGGCAAACTCTAGCTACACTATCACCTGTTATATTTAGTAAAATGTCGCCACTTTCAATAGTTACATTTCTCAGTTCCTTTGCTTGTTCTGTTGAAATAAAAGCTAAGCCATTCATCGAAAATGAAAAATCGAGAATATTTTGACTTCTAATTAATGAATATTTTCCTTCTTTCAAATATGCTTCTTTACCTCCTCTAGGAGTAGCTCCCGAACCTATTTTTGAGCAAATATCCCCTAACTTATATTCTTTCCACTCACTCATTGTTTTTATCTTTAGGAAGTTTCTTTGTCGCCTTTTCTAGTTTCTTGTCCTCGCTAACAACTCGCCTCTCCAGTTTCTTTATATCCTCTGCTGCGGGCAAGTTCTCAGGTTCAATATTTCGTTGTGCAAGCATTGCACGCACGCTCAGGTTGTTCTCTATATGTTCTTTTGTTATCAATCCTTCGCCCATCAGGTCTTTTGTGTCTACGTTGTAGTTCGTCATTTCGGTTGCCAAATTTTTAGCAGCTATCGTTAGCGTAGGCAAATGATCTGCCAAAGCTCCACTCTTAACCCCCCTACGTTTTTTCATCTCTTCGTTGTTTAATCCTCCAAACAGGGCATGATCGCCGTTGGAGGGGATACGTACAAAGCATTTTTCATCAACCCCTCGCTCATAAATATTTTGCGAAAGCTGCTTTTCGGACGCTCTCAATCTGTTGCGAGTTTCCAATCGGGAAAGAAGAAGTAGTCGCTCTTCAATCAGTTCTGCTTTGCGGGTTTGAATAGCAAAGTAACTCTGTGCAAATGCGATTTTATCTTTCTTCGGGTCACCATTTTGAGCTATCAGATAACAGGCATAACGAGTAAGCATAAAATCGTTTATTTCTCGCTTTGACCCACTACCAAGTTCGACCATTTTCGTGACCTCACGAAAATGGTCATCAACGTTCACACCCTGCGTTTTACATGATTCTATCGCTCGTTGTATGGCAACTATAAAATTTTCCCAACGAGCATATCCCAAAAGCGATTGCAGTTCTCGGGCATACCATACCTCAATCTGTTCGTTATCGGTATCATCGCTTATAAAGTGGGCGATCGCATCGAAAAGCGATTTATATTGACTAATACGTTGAATATCCATTTTTTACAGCTTTTGTCTTTTATTACTTATATCTCAATCCCAACTTTAGCTAAGTTGCTTTTGATTCGGTGTTGCAACTCGATCGATTGTTCAAAATATCCCTTGAGGTTTTCCGAAATAGCGGCTACTTTCTCTTCGTAGGGTATGCCATCGTCTTCTACATCCTCCGTGCCAACATATCTGCCCGGTGTAAGCACAAAATTATTGGCTTCGACCTCGGCTAGGCTTGTCGATTTGCAAAAACCTTGCACGTCTTGGTAGTTGCCATCAATATTTCGCCAATTGTGATAGGCTTCGCTAATTTGTGCAATGTCGGCATCGGTTAGCACTTTGCTTTTGCGACTGGTCATTGTGCCCAATTTGCGTGCATCGATAAAGAGTATTTCGTCTTTACGATTCCGAAATTTATGGTTGGTGCGGTTGCGAGCCAAAAACCATAGGCAAGCGGGTATTTGTGTATTAACAAATAGCTGAGTGGGTAGGGCAACCATGCAGTCGACCAAGCCTTGGGATATGAGCTGTTTTCTTATTTCGCCTTCTGTGCCAGCACTGGTGGTCATGGAGCCGTTGGCAAGTACAATGCCTGCTGTGCCTGTGGTGCCTAGCTTGTTGATAAACAACTGCAACCAACCGTAGTTGGCATTGCCTGGGGGTGGTACTCCGTATTTCCAAATATGGCTGTCTTGCAATTGCTCACCGCCCCAGTCGGAAATATTGAATGGGGGATTGGCAAGGATGTAATCGGCTTTGAGGTCTTTGTGGCGATCGTTGTGAAAGGTGTCGCCTAGTTCTATTTTTGCATCAATGCCTCTGATGGCAAGATTCATTTTAGCCAATTTATAGGTGGTGGGGTTGCTTTCTTGTCCATAGACGGCAATGTCTCCGATGCGACCGCCATGTACTTCTAAAAATTTCTCGCTTTGCACAAAAATTCCGCCACTACCACAGCAACCGTCATAGATGCGACCATTGTAAGGCTCTAGCATCTCGACCAATAGTTTTACGATGCTTTGGGGTGTGTAGAATTGTCCGCCTCTTTTACCTTCGGCATCGGCAAACATTCCTAAAAAGTATTCGTATACACTGCCCAACAAGTCTTTGCTGTTGTGTTCTTCTTGTTTGAAGCCAACGTTGCCTATAAGATCGACCAATTCGCCCAAACGCTTTTTGTCTAAAGCTGGTCGGGCATAGTCTTTGGGCAAAACTCCTTTTAGGCTTGGGTTGTTTTTTTCGATGGCATCCATTGCATCGTCAATGTCTTTGCCTATGGTTGGGAGTTTGGCACGTTGTTGTTGCAAAAAATTCCACCTAGCGGATGGTGGTACATAAAATACGTTTTCAGCTAAATATTCGTCTTTATCTTCTTCGTCGGAAAGGGTGTCTGGTTTTAGTTTATTGTAAAGTTCTTCGAAGCTGTCGGATATATATTTTAAGAATATCAAGCCTAATACGACGTGTTTGTATTCGGCAGCATCCATATTGTTGCGGAGCTTATCGGCTGTTGCCCATAGTGTTTTCTTTAATTCTTGATTCATCGGTTTGTTATTCTATTTTAGGGTATACTTATAGTTACAAAGTTACTGTTTTCTCGTAATTATAGCTTCAAAAAAAAATGATATTTATGTAACTCAATTAGTTTGTAGGGTAAACTGTAGTAGGTATGGATAGGATGCTTAGCTTTTTGGATGGCAAACTTTGCCTACTTTGTTGTTTGATATCTTTAGTTAGGTGTTTTTTGTTTGGCAAATGTACATGAACTGAATAATAAAAGTTGTTGTGTAGGTATATCTATAATAGATGAGGTGTACAAGAATGAGTCAATGAATATTTTGAATTGCTTATTTCTTTTTTTTGAATGATTGAAGTTTATAATAATTAAAGATTACTTGATTAAATATAAGAAATCTTTAATTATTATATATATATTTGGTGCTAGAATATGGACGACCAAAACGTGCTGTATTTATAAACTTTAAACAATTACGATGTTTTTGGACTAAAAATCGAAAAAATACTAAAAGCAATAGGCACAACTTAGCATCAGATTGGATCAATATACAAGAAAATAAATAGATGGAGTATAAAGCAACTTTGAGGTTAAACAGACCGATGACTAATAATGTCATGGGATTACATGTTCAGAATTATGATTTGCTTCATAGCGAATATTCTTTTCATAAAGATACGAACAAAAATGGTGAGGTGCTGTCTGATGTTGTAGGGGGTACTATAAGAGTGGTATTACCGATATTTCCTACGGATGAGCTGTTGGCATGGGTATTTGATCACGGCAAAAAAATTAATGGCGAAATAGTGATTGATGATAGACATGGTGAGGTTATAGAAAAAATATATTTTGAAGAAGCTCGATGTGTAGCTTTTAAATTGCATTACGAGCCTATTGAACGTCATAATATTGTGTTGCAAATGACTATAAATGTGCAGAGAATGAAGTTAGGAACCATAGCATACGAGAACGCATGGCGATAACTGATTTTTTTAAAAAAATACGGACTGGAAAACTTTTCTTTGGCAAGAAAGAGCCAAACTTCGTTGTTGAGTTTATTTTAAAAGGAAAAACTTATGTGGTAGAAGAGTTTGACCTTGAGTTTAAACAGGATGTAAATGTCAAAAATAAACCTGATGGTGAACCTTATGGGGGTATTATTACGATTACAATAAGTGATACTCCTGATGATTGGATTAATCATTGGATGATAAATGCTAGGGAAAAGAACGATGGCGAATTTAGGTTTTTGTCAAATGAAGGAAGAATAGTAGGGGGAGCAAGGTTATCGATATTATTCAAAGATGCTTATTGTATAGCTTATAACACATGGGTAAACACGCAAGGAGCTGGTTTACTTACCACTTTGGTTATTTCGCCCCGCAAGGTGTATATCGGAAATGAGGAGCTGGAAAATAAGTGGAAATATTAATCTAAAAATAGATGACAAAGAGCTGTGATATATCCATATTTTATCTATTTTTGAAATTAGGTATATGGCAAACAGGAGAAGTGTCGGGATGGGGAACAATAAAAACGTTAATACATCTAAATAGGGATGACCATACTGATGATGTTGATAGGCAAAGTAAGCTGGCTGAAATGTCTAATTTGTCAATTTTACGGAGACCTTTAGCTTTTTATCTACAACAACATCATGCTAAGCAATTGCTTAGTAGGGGTGTTTATTTACTTGATTACTATACTGTAGAGAAACCGAGTGTGAATGATGAAGGATTGAATACTCATCTAATTATTATTGCTACGTCTAGCTTTAGCTTGGAAAAGAAAGAGCATACTTATGTACTAAGGGTTTCGACTAATTTAGACCGATTTGGTTTGGAAACGATGATAAGTGATGATAAGGTGATGATGGCAAGGCGACCCAATTTTAGAAGGAGATAATAACAAAAGTTATCAACTGACAGTATGCCTTGATACAGGTACACAAATTGAAAGAACAACGTAAAATATATATAAATTATTTATTAACTTAATCTTTATTTTTATGGCAATGTTTGAATACGGAATTGGAGGTAACGAAGTTAGGATAGACGCATCCGAAGCTATAGCCGATATTCCATTTAATAGAACGTTATTAGTTGAAAAATTAACAGCCAACGATCCTATTAATCCCGAGAAAGTAGAAAAATTAAGTTCTATCGAAGAAGTATTTGGACATTTTAAGCCAAATCTTGATGTTGTATTCGAAAACGAAGATGGACAAGAGGTAGACGAGAACTTTAGATTTCACAATGTAGCTGACTTTTTGCTTAAAAACATGATGCAAAATAGTCCTTTTTTGAGCGATCTAGATAATCAAAAAGAGTTTTATAACAAAATTATAAAACAATTAAGATCGAACAAGATCCTTCAAAGAGCTTTGCAAAATGATGATACAAAAGTAGCATTTGTAGATGCCTTAAAAGCATTACTTGAAGAATTGGAATCATACGAAGTAAAAGAAAACGAATAATTAACAAAGAAGAAGTATGGCACAGCATAATAAAGAGCTACAAAACGAAAATGTAGTAGAGGCACCACTGCTAAAAGAAAAGCAAGCTGGTAAAGGGCATAAAGCAAGTGAGGTTGCCTTAGTAAATGCACTCGGCAAATTTGCTAAGTTTGGAGGTTTTTCTTTTCTTGAGTCTTCGGTAGATGGTGTTCAGAATATGAACCCTGAAAGAGCTGCTCGTAAGAAAATATTTTTAACTGATAAGACCCAAGAGAAAGAGCGTAAAGAGTTAAAAAATACGTTGAATCGTTGGATTGATCTTTTGAGCAACTCGAAAGATATTAGCGAAATGCTTGATAAATGTCGTGAAAAAGAAGCGGCAGTATCCTCATTACTCAACAAAAACTCACTGATAGCAGTAGATACGGTACGAGAACTTGAGCGTTCGTATCGTACAGTAATGTTGTTTTACAAAAATACTGAATCAGACAAATTACGCAATATTACGATTATAAATGCAGCACCAGATCAGGTTAGAGATTTGGATAATCCTCGCTTTATTGATTATATATCTAGCGAGTTTAAACAAAATTATGACCGTCTTGACCTCAGAGAAAATTACTCGCTAATGGTTATACCAGGTTATCTTGGAGCCAACTCTATTGTAGAGAAATGGAGCAAAATAGCTTATGATAATAAAGTAATGTTGTTTACTGACTTTGTCGACCTAGACAAGCCTGATGATGTTGTCGACTTATTTTTTGCAGCAAATCATACGAGTGCTGATCCTTTCAAAGCCAATACTTGTATGTCTTGTAACTGGTTAGTGGGTCGTGGCAAATATGAAGAATTAGGTGAGGAAGAGGATTTGCATGTGTCGCCATCTGCGGCTTTGGCAGGTAAGGTATACTATACTCTAATGTCGCAAGTTACTGCTGGTAAAAAGCATGGTGGCATAAACGAAGTAGATGGTGTAGTATTCCCTCTTAAGAAAAGCGAAATATCTCAACTTGACAAAATGGGTCTTATCCCAATGGTAAATGAGTATGGAAAAGTAATGGCATTCTCTGCCAAAACACTTTTTAATGGAGATAATCTAGGTCTACAAACCTATTCGGTAGTACGTGTATTTGACTACGTAGCCAAAGTGTTGATTGACTTCTTGAATCGTAGGGCTTTTGAAAACTGGAACTCTAAAACTGAAAAAGATTTACGTATCCAAATCATCAAGTTCTTAGATGGTATTCAAGGTGCAGAGCGTTTGATCGAAAAGTTCAAAATTGTACGTTTTGAAAGAGACCCTATGCAAAAAGACCGAATTTATTTAGATCTACATATTACTCCGTTCTTCCCTGCTAAGAGTTTTGTTATAAAACTGGATGGTACTAAAGGTGATGACGATGTAAATTGGGAATCTGAATACGAGCAACAAGCTTAATAAAGATCAATATGATATGTAACAAAGGAGAAACTTATAGTTTCTCCTTTGTTACATATCATCAGAAATGCTTATCATTAATTCACTCTATTTTACTAAAATTGGTAGCTAAAATGCCCCATTGTACTGCGTCCAGGCATGTTGTAGCCGTCTTTTTCCGAATAGTTTTCATCCAACATATTTGAGATAGATACGCCTACTCTAAATTTTTGATTGATGGTGTAATGCGAAGACAAATCGAAAACAACATGTGCCGAGTGTCTCAATATCTGATCTTGTGCAGTATATCCACCCTTATCGTAATAGTCTGTAGCTTTAATGTCGGGTCTTAAGTCGTCCCAGCTCATCCAGTCATTCTCTAAACGGTGTCCAATATAGCGTCCACTCAAACGAGCTTCGAATCCAGCTTGATTACGAAAACTGACACCAAAATTAGCAGTCGCTTTACGAGTGTATAGCACATCACGCGTAATGGTTGCCTGCACGCCTAACTCGTCTTTACTCTCTTCCTCAAACCGATTGTTAAAGAAATAAGTAAGTCCCCCATACAGCTCCAAACTGTATGAAGCATCCCAAAAGTGGGCAATGTTACTCGATATACGTATTTCTAATCCATTCATCATGCTTTTAGTTGCATTTTTATACGATGCTGTATCTATTCGACTATTATCGTTCACTATTTTGTTTTTATAATAGTTCTGAAAGTACGTTACATCCCCATTGAGGCGATCGTCTATGCCATAACCAAGTCCAAGCTCGTACGAAAAAGAGGTTTCGGGTTTCAGATCTTTATTTCCTACATATTGTTTGTTACCAACCACATACACCCCTGCTGTTTTATAAGCATCAGGTGCATAAAAAGCAGTACCCAAACTAGCATGCCCATTGAGATGCGAACTAAACCGATACCTCACAGCTAACGATGGGTTTAGGTTTGAATAATTTGCACTGCTTTTTGCATTATTTAGTATTGGGTTGGATTGAAGTGTATACCGAATATAATTGTACCGAACGCCGCCATTAAGCGATAGTTTATCAGTAGTATAGGCAAGTTGTGTAAATCCCGAGATCGAATTTCGTAAATGGTTAGGACGATACGGATTGGTGGGAGTTATTTTACTCGAAAATCGTTCCGACCCTACCCAATAGCCGTCGTAATCAGCTCCAGACAACCATTTCAAATTGCCCCATGTATGCGTATTGTCGAGCTTTATACCGTATTGCTTCACCTGCTCTTTTGAGTTGATAAAAGCCGAATCGGTATTGTTATTGTAGCCAGCATCTTTTTGAATGCTAAAATAAGGCGATATACGCAATACATTATGGGTACGGGTATACGTCAAATCTAGATAGTTTGCAAATCGGCTAACGTCCTTTTTAGACAATCCATAGCTATGCCAGTAATTGCCTGGAGACTCTATGTCGTTAGACACTGTTAGTAATGATAGCAAATTGGCTTGCCAATGCGTATTAATTGTATAGGCTAGTTTAGCATTAAATTGATTGATCTGGTATTGACTATTGGTCATTACATCACCATACGATTTTTTGTCAAGTATGTTTTTTTCGGTTTCGGTAAGTTTTGTAAAATTAGATCCTCCAATCCGATAATCGCCACTTTGCTCGGTGCGAGTATACCCCATCGAGAAAAGAAGCTTTGGGCTGATTGCTCCCGAGGCATATGCCATGATATTGGTCTGACCAAAATTGCCCACACTAAAGGCTACTTTGCCCAACGGCTTGTTAGATGCTGCTTGCGTTATAATATTAATGATGCCTCCCATAGCATCTGTACCATATAGCACGGCATAAGGACCTTTGACAACTTCGATACGCTCGATAAACTCGGACGGAATGGTAGCCAAATTATTTGTGCCTGCAGGTTTGCCATCAATCAAAATCAATGTATACCCACGCACATGATTGGTTGCTGGAAATCCACGCATGCCCACAGCAGACAAGCCTCCTGGATACTGTATGACATCAACATTGGTAGTGCGCTTTAGTATATCACCCAGATTTTGCGAGGGAATGGCATTGATGACCGATTGCGAAATAAGTTCTACTTTTTGGGGAATATTCTTCAAGGGCAACTCCATACGAGATGCGGTTATCGTAATTTCGGTTAATTCTACTGCTTTTGTACTTTCTTGTGCCGTTGAGTTTGTTGCAAGTAGCAAACTTAGTATAGCTAGACCTACTGTTTTTTTCGGTTTCATTATTCAATTACTTCGTTAGTTAAATCTAAATTAGGCGAAAACGGCTCGGCTTGAGCATATTCTTTAAGTCTACGTTCTGATATTGTAAATATGTTGGGCTTGTTAGAGATAGGGTTATTCTTAACAATGACTACTGTATTGTATGCAGCTTCTATATGCTCGTACGTAAGCACCTCGGAGGGTGCACCTTGTTGTACAATTTGCCCTTCTTTCATTAATATCAATTGGTTGCAATACTCGCCTGCCATATTGAGATCATGAATAATCATCACAATAGTTAAACCTTCAGCTTCGTTTAGTTGTTGTAGCAAGTTCATTATCCGCACCTGATGCGTAATGTCTAAGTGTGAGGTAGGCTCATCTAATAACAGCAGTTTGGGCTGTTGCGTCAAGGCACATGCTATGCTTACAATCTGCTGTTCGCCACCACTGAGCTCGGTCATTTGCTTGCCCCTCAAATGCAACATTCCTGTGAGTTTTAGGTAATGCAAGGCAATCTGCCGATCTTCGGTGGTATGAAAAAACTGAAAGGGAGTGCGATAGGGCATGCGTCCCATCAAAACATATTCTTCGACGGTTATAGGGCTAAGTTCGACAAACTGAGATACGATAGCCATAAATCGGGCTTTGTCTCGGAGCGACAGTGTAGATGCCTCTTTTGTGTCTAACCAAACGGACTGTTTGGACGACTTCAGATCGCCTGCAATACCTTTGAATAAGGTGGTTTTTCCAGAACCATTACGACCAATAATACCTGCAAAAACGCCTTTTTCGAGTTTCAAGTTCAATCCATTGAGTCTAAAACCATCTTTGTATCCGCACGATAAGTTGTGTATACGAAGTATTTCCATCTTTAATTTAATTGCGATTTAACCTTGGGTTGACTGATTATCAAGATAAAGGTTAATCCTCCAAGTATTCCTGTAATCACACCGATAGGTAACTCGTTAGGTGCTATAAGTGTACGTGCCAAAATATCGCACAATACTAAAAAAATGCTTCCACTAAGAAACGAAGTTATCAATAGCATACGATAATCTGTGCCTACACACATGCGGGCCATGTGTGGTATAATGAGTCCAACAAAGCCAATTACCCCCCCCACAGCTATGCAACTGCCAGTAAGTAGTGATGTGAGTATAAAGAGCAAACGAATAGATAGTTGTGTATTAACGCCTAAATGCTTTGACTTTACCTCTCCCAAACGCAAAGCATTGAGGGGGCTAGCAAACAGGTATGATACAAACAGGACTATGATGGATAGTATAACGATACCTCTGACCAACAGCGGATCGGACTCGTTGAGCGACCCCATTGTCCAAAATATAATTCCATGAATATTTTCGATGGCTGTGATAGACATCATAAACATCACCAATGACGATGATATTAGACTAATCATCACACCAATAAGTAGCATACGGCTTATGTTTACCACACCTCGTTTTTGGCTAAGGGTATACACTACAAAGATGGTAATAAATGCACCCACAAAACCTGCTATTGGCAAGGCTAGCGTGCTTAGTGTATACCAGCCCAATACAATGGCAACAGTAATACCCAGCGATGCACCACCCGATATACCCAAAGTGTAAGGTTCTACCAAGGGGTTGCGATAGATGCCTTGCAGTATTATGCCTGAGAGACTGAGACTGCCGCCAATGGCAATTGCTAACAAGGTACGAGGAATGCGTATATGCGATAATACTTGGTATTCCATAGTCGAGTTATCGACTAGTAGGTAAGGAATATCAAGTAGAGAAATCGATATTTCGCCAATAGCCAACGAACTCAACGCTACTAAAACAACCAACACCAACAAGCTTGCTACAATTACTATATTTCGGATGCCTGTATTAATCATAATTTCATATACTTAGCAATAGTTTCTATGGTCTGAACAAATGTTATTGGTGTAGGTTGACAAGCCATGTTGGCATCAAGGATAAAGATTTGATTCTTCTTTACAGCCTCCATATGCGAAAACTTATTCCATTGAGCCTTTTCGTCATCGCCCATCATATCCATGCTTACAATAAAAATATAATCTGGATTACGTGCCACAACCAGCTCACGCCCTATTGTGCCACCCTTGAGGTCGTTACCAATATTCACACCCCCACAATACGTGATGTAGTCTTGCATAAATGTATTGGGTAGCACTGAGAATATAGGCGACGAACCTATCTGCATAAAAACTTTGGGCTTGACACTTGCTTTCTTTAATTTAAATTGAAACAATCGTACTTTTGCTTTGGCTTCTGCCAATACCGAAGCTGCCTTGGTTGTTTGCCCTGTGAGTTTCGCTAAACGCTCGAAATGGAGACAAATTTCGTCAAACGATTTTGGGGTGAAAAATACTTCGACTCTGATGCCCAACTTACGCAGTATAGCCACATCTTTGGGAGATGTAAGACCTGATGCCAATACAAGATCGGGTTTGAGACCTACTATTTTTTCGATATTCGGTTTCAAAGCCGAAGCCACAATGATTTTATTGTCCAATTTGGCTGCTACACAGTAACTGGTACATCCTACCAATCGGTTTTGTACCTCCAAGTAATAAAGATTTTGGGTTAACGATGGCGTTAATGAAACAATACGTTGGTATCCTGTCGATGACCAAGCGAATATAGGGATAATCAGAAAGAGTAGTAAGGCTATCTCTTTTCTAAATACCTGATACGATGATGTATAACGGCTTACTTGTTGTTTTTCGAGATGCATAATTAGAGTATGTTTGTTTTGACAGTAAATACAAAAGATGATTCTTTTTTCTGAAAAAAAGCGTTGATCAACAATCTAAAATTTAGAGGGGGGAATAAGCCTATACAAAATACAGCTCGTAAAAACTTTATTCCCGAAGTTTCACTTATTTATTTTACCTTATGGCAGGTCTTCCGGCTTGTTTCAGTATTATTGATACCTTCCCAACTACTGGCAAAGCAGTCTCCTGCTCGGGCTTTGGTCAGTGGTTTATAGCTCAACAACACACGTTAGTGAAACGTACGGCTACGGGTATAGCTTCGGATTTGAACCGAATTCCCATTTTAAAGTGTTCGACTTTGTAAGATAAAGAACGAATACTACCATTTTGATGCAAATGTAGTAAAAAAATGTGAACACCTCCTTCTTTTTAGATTATGTCAATTGGTTTTGAAGTACCTTGTTTATATTTCTTTTTATCAAAAAGTTACCTATTTAAGATAAAAAAAAAGCTATCAGTATATAAAATAACTGACAGAAATTAACTGATAATCAATTATTTGTATTTTAATTTTGCCTGTTCAATAGAGTTGTTTTATTACCTTAGGCTTCGAAATTCGTTACTCAAAAACAGGTAATGAATAGGTCGGATGTACTGCCGAAAGGTTTATTTTCCTGCTTTCAGTAATTTGAAAATACAACCCAGTTTAATTTCTTGTTGATTGCTTACCGATGCAATGAAGTTAAATTTATTAATCTGCTTTTCTTTCTTTACTTTTGTAGCATTATAATAATTAGTAGATTGACATCACTTACATAGTATCATCTAAAATAAAACGATTCGCATTTTATGGCAGTATTAATACAAAGAGAATTTACAGCATTAGTTTGTTCAGGTATAGGGCTATTGTTTTCATTTATTTTTTTACTCGTCAATGGGCTTATGCTGTGGGTCTTTGAAGGTAACTTCAATATATTGGATAGGGGATATGCTAGTGGCGAAATGTTTTTTTCGCTGTCCTCATTACTCTTTCTAGTGTTGATACCAGCACTAACAATGCGTTCGTTTGCCGAAGAAAAATTGAAATCTTCACTTATCCTCCTTCGTACACGTCCAGTGAGTATTTTTGCAATTTGGATTAGTAAATGGCTTGCATGTCTGTTATTGATAAGTTTGTTGTTGTTGTCTACAGTCATTTATATATACACATTGTACGCATTAGCCAATCCTGCAGGTAATATCGATTTTGGTGTAGTCGCACTTTCGTACATTGGTCTGTGCACTCTAGCAGCCGTCTTTACAGCACTTGACATACTAGCCTCGTCCGTAACTAAAAATCAGATCATAGCTTTCGTTTTAGGCTTATGTCTTAATCTATTCGTGTACTATGGCTTTGATCTAATCAGTTCTGTTTTTCGTTCAGGAAGCTTGCAAAATACCATCACATCGTTTGGGCTACTTGTGCACTTCAGCCAAATGTTGAGAGGTGTGCTTATTATTGCCGATGTCTCTATCTTTATTGTATATATTTCCGTAGCATGTATACTCAGTATTTATGTTCTCGAATTAAAAAATAAATCTTCTAACAAGTATGTATTGACAACCCTCGGAGGGATAGTCTTAGTTTGTTTAACAACGACTTTACTGCCTACTCAACGGTTCGATTTTACTGCTGACAAACGCTACACCATCAGCAATTATTCAACAAACTTAATGAGGCAACTGGCTACTGATAAAATCATTAGTATACAGATTGTTGTGTATCTCGATGGTAATTTGAATGCAGGGTTTCAGCGACTACAAAAGGCAACAATGGACATGCTTACTGATCTGAATAGGTATGCAAATCAGCAGATGAAAATTTCTTTGATAAATCCTTCAGAGTTATCAGTCTCAAGAGAAAAATTGCCCGAACAGATGGCACAGCAAGGAATGAAAGGTATTTTGTTGAATGAAGTAGATCGGGATGGAAAACTTTCGCAACAACTGATCTACCCCTATGCACAAGCTATTTTGGGTAAGGATACATTAACCATTCCTCTACTAAAGAATGTATTGGGTAACACTGCCGAAGAAAATCTTAATATATCTGCCCAAAATCTTGAATTTGCATTTATAGATGCCTTTCGTTTGTTGTTGAATGACGAAGAGCAAAATATTGCTTTTATCGAAGGGCATGGCGAGCTATCCCGAGCTTATGTATACGATGCCGAAGAAACCTTGGCAAAATATTTTTTTGTAAATAGAGGAATGATTAATAATGATGTAACTGTTCTGGATGACTTTAAGGCTCTGATTATAGCAGGTTCTAATCAACTATTTACAGAAACAGAGAAATATGTGTTAGACCAATATATGATGAAAGGGGGTAAAATATTGTGGTTGATAGATGGGGTTAGCCTATCGCAAGACGATTTGGCAACCAAAGGACAATCGGCTAGTATGAAAAACGAAACGGGTTTAGATAACCTCTTGTTTACATACGGGGTACGTATTGAACCAAATTTGATTCAAGATAGCCAATGCTCTCAAATTTTAGTGAATACACGAAGTCAATCACAATCGGTAGCTATCCCGTGGTACTATTCTCCCATCTTGTTATCATCATCAGACCATCTGATTACAAAAGATGTAGGAGAACTTAAGTCCGAGTTTGTAAGCTCTGTGCATATATTGAACAATACAAAACAGCTCAAAAAATCAATTCTGCTAACAACATCACGTTACAGTCATTTAGTACAAGTACCTGAGATGATAGATTTTGACATAGAAAAAATACAGATTAATCCATCTTATTTCGAGACTTCTTTTGTCCCCGTAGCAGTATCGCTCGAAGGACAATTTACCTCGGCATACGAAAATCGCCCCATATCCGATAGTATCTATATGGCGAATCATGTGCATCAGAACAAGAGCGTTAACACCAAAATGATTGTTGTATCATCATCCACTATTATTGCTAATGATATAGCAGGGCAAGGTACTGATACCGACATCATACCCATGGGATATGATCGACTATCGAAACGTCAATACGGCAATAAAGAGTTCATCGTTAATGCAATCAACTGGTTGGTGAATGATGATGAGCTGATGCTACTCAGATCTAAGTCGCGACAACTAGATGTACTTAATAAGCAAGCTATTTCTGAAAATAGATACCAGTATGCACTATTCAATGTGGGTATTCCTATACTGATAATATTTATACTGATTGGCTTTGTAAATATCCGCAGATGGCAACGATATGCGAAATAACAAAAACGGTGTTCTTCTTAAAAAAGGACACCGTTTTTTTCTCCTAAAAGAGTATGTTTTTAAATAAGACCTTGACTTAATGTTGCTTTAGCTATTTTCATAAACCCTGCCACATTAGCACCTTTCACATAGTTTATGTACCCATCGGCATCTGTACCATATTGCACACATTGTGCATGAATATTGTGCATTATTGAATGCAATTTTTGATCTACTTCTTCTCTCGACCATTGGATGTGCATTGCATTTTGGCTCATTTCAAGTCCCGATGTTGCTACCCCCCCCGCATTAACCGCTTTGCCTGGTGCATACAATATTTTGTGTTTCAAAAACAATTCAGCAGCTTCGTTGGTGCAACCCATGTTCGATATTTCGGCAACACATATCACGCCATTGTCTAAAAGCATTTTAGCATCCTTAGCATCCAATTCGTTTTGTGTGGCACAAGGCAGTGCAATATCTACCTTCTGCTCCCAAGGGCGTTTTCCTGCATGAAATTTAGCACCTGCAAATTGTTTTGCATAAGGCGAAACAATGTCTTCGCCACTCGAACGCAACTCAAGCATATAAGCTATTTTCTCGTCAGATAAACCACTTGGGTCGTAGATATATCCATCAGGTCCAGATATGGTTACAACCTTAGCACCCAATGATGTAGCTTTGAGTGCCGCACCCCAAGCTACATTGCCAAAGCCTGATATTGAAACCGTTTTACCATCTAATGTAGTACCTTGTTTTTGCAGCATATCTTGTACAAAATACAATGCTCCGTAGCCCGTAGCTTCGGGTCTTACTAGCGAGCCACCATATTCTAATCCTTTACCTGTAAATGCCCCTGTGTTTTCACGGGCCAGTTTCTTATACATACCATATAAGTAGCCTATTTCTCTAGCACCTACACCTATATCGCCTGCTGGCACATCAGTATCAGCACCTATATTACGCCATATTTCGAGCATAAATGCTTGACAAAAACGCATGATCTCGTTATTCGATTTGCCATTCGGATTAAAGTCTGAACCTCCTTTAGCACCACCCATAGGTAAGGATGTTAAGGCATTTTTGAACATTTGTTCAAAGCCCAAAAACTTCATAATAGATAGGTTGACCGAAGGATGGAAACGAAGTCCCCCTTTGTAAGGACCGATGGCATTGTTGAACTGCACCCTAAAGCCAATGTTGACATGTACGTTACCACGGTCATCGACCCAAGGTATTTTGAACGAAAAAGCTCGATCGGGTTCAATGAGTCGTTCAATAATCCCAGCTTTATCAAATTCGGGATGCTGATTATATACCTCCTCTATACTGGTTAATACTTCTTCTACAGCTTGAATAAATTCAATTTCGCCAGGATGTCTAGCTTCTAAAGATGTTAAAATGTCTCTTGTTTTCATATTATGTATTAGTTGTAATTTTCGCTTAAAGATAATGAAGTAATAAATTGAAATATAAAAAGATATGTGCAAAAGTTGTGCGGTAATTCAATTTTTGTTTTTATTAACGATTTGTGTTTAGTTCGAAAAATAGAGGAATACTTATTTATTAAGTATTCCTCTATTTTTGATATAAATATGTAGTATTTACCTAACTGAGAGCAGCAGCACCACCTATAATGTCTAACAACTCGTTGGTAATAGCTGCCTGACGGTTTTTGTTATACTCAATCGTAAGGTCTTGTACCAAATCGTTTGCATTGTCCGTTGCGATTTGCATGGCTAGGCTACGTGCTGCATTTTCCGATGCATTAGAGTCTAATAATGCAGCAAATAGATTTGAAGCTAACACTTTGGGTATTAATAGAGCTAATAATTCAGCTTTCGAAGGCTCTAATATATAATCTTTCAGAACCTTTTTGGTGTTATCGTCTTTTAGTATCCTCTGTTGTACCTCTTCAAGATTGAATGGTAAATGCACACTTTTTACAACCTTTTGTACTCCAGTCGAATGAAAGTGTGTGTATACCAAAACTATTTCATCCACCTCTCGTTCCAAAAATTTAGTAGTAAGCTCTTTCGATAAATCTAAGATGAAAGAAAAAGAAGGTTTGTCCGACATTTTCAAATAATCGGGATGTTGCACACTATTTTGTTCAACTTTATCTACATAGCGAGCAACTTTTTTGCCAATAGGGTATACCGTAATATTACGTATCGGCATCTTTTTTTTGTATTCCGATATTGTAGACGATACCTCCTTTATAATATTAGCATTAAAAGCCCCACATAAACTTGTATTGGACGAAAAAGCAATGATAATTACGTTTTTAACCTCTCTTTGTTGTGCATATACAGAATCAAAAGTTTGATCTGAAGCCAACAGATTAATCAAAATATCGTTCAACTTGCTAGAGTAAGGCGAAAACGATTCGATAACATGTTGCGATTTACGCAATTTAGATGCTGCAATCATTTTCATAGCCGAAGTTATTTTCCTCGTACTCTTAACCGATGCTATCCTGTCTTTAACTTCCTTTAAAGATGCCATGTTTCAATTATTTTTTATATCTGCTAACAACTTCTTGAGCTACTTTACGGATAATATCCGTAACCTCATCATTGATAATGCCTTGTTTCAAAATACTCAATACCGAATCTTTATATTGCATCTCTAATATTTGTAAAAAGTCTGACTCAAACTCATGCACCTTATCTACGGGTACATCTTTTAATAAGCCATTTGTTCCACAATAGAGAATAGCAATCTGTTTTTCGACCGGTGTTGGTGAGTATTGGGGTTGAACAAGTAGTACCGAGTTTTTTTGACCCTTGTCGATAGTTAACGCAGTTACAGGATCCATGTCGCCACCAAATTTTGTAAAAGCTTCTAGTTCTCTGAATTGAGCTTGATCTATCTTCAACGTACCTGCAACCTTTTTCATGGCCTTGGTTTGGGCACTACCTCCTACACGAGATACTGATATACCCACATTGATGGCAGGGCGATACCCAGCATTAAACAGATCGACATCCAAAAATATCTGACCATCCGTAATCGAAATTACGTTCGTTGGGATATACGCCGATACGTCTCCAGCTTGTGTTTCGATAATAGGTAATGCTGTCAAAGAGCCACCACCTTTAACTCTACCTTTGAGGCTTTCGGGCAAATCGTTCATTTGCTCCGCAATCTCTTGTTGCTGAATAATTTTTGCCGCACGCTCCAATAAACGAGAATGCAGATAGAATATATCACCAGGGTAGGCCTCACGTCCCGGAGGGCGTTTCAGTAGTAGCGATACCTCGCGGTAGGCAACAGCTTGTTTCGATAAATCATCGTATACCACAAGTGCATGACGACCTGTATCACGGAAGTACTCGCCAATGGCAGCACCCGAGAATGCTCCAAAATATTGTAAAGCAGCAGGTTCAGATGCCGTAGCAGCTATTACAATAGTGTAATCTAAAGCTCCTTTTTCTTTCAGTACCTCAACAATATTGGCTACCGATGATGCTTTTTGACCTATGGCCACATAGATACAATATACAGGGTCTCCTGCATCATAATTAGCTCTTTGGCTTATGATTGTATCTATTGCAACGGCAGTTTTACCCGTTTGTCTGTCTCCAATAATAAGCTCACGTTGTCCTCGTCCGATCGGAATCATAGCATCAATAGCTTTCAGTCCTGTCTGCAGAGGTTGTGTTACAGGTTGACGAAATATTACTCCAGGAGCTTTGCGTTCGAGTGGCATATCCAATAACTCGCCCACAATGTCACCTTTGCCGTCGATTGGCTCACCCAATGGATTAACAACACGACCAAGTAATCCGTCTCCTACTTTGATAGAGGCTATACGCTTGGTTCTCTTTATTTTGTATCCTTCTTTGACCAAGTTACTCGGACCAAGGAGTACAGCTCCTACATTATCTTCTTCGAGGTTCATCACAACAGCTCTCATGCCATTGTCGAACTCTAATAACTCATTGGCTTCTGCATTATTAAGACCATAGATGCGAGCAACCCCATCACCTACCGATAGAACAACGCCTATCTCGTCAAACTCGACATGGCTATCAATACCGTCAAGTTGCATCTTTAAAACTTCAGAAACCTCACTTGCTTTTATATTTTCAGACATATTCTTTATTCCTTGTATTGATAAGGTAATAAGTGTATAACTACTTATCCAGTTGCACAGTGTGACAACTTATGCTATCTTTTTGTTTTTACTCAATAACTGATTCTTGATCCGCTTCAATTGAGAAGCTACGCTAGCATCCAATCGGTACGAGTCGATATACAAAACAAAGCCACCCGTTATAGATGCGTCTATTTCTGTAACAAACTCTATTGTACCCGTTTTGCTTTGTTGCACCAGTTGCTTTATCTTATTCGTAGTATTACTGTCTACAGGACATGCAGTAACTAGTTTTGCTATTGAACTATTTGTATGTTTTCTGTATAAATCCTGATAAGATAGTGCAATGCTTTGCAGATAGTTTTCACGCTTCTGATTTAATACCAATTGAATGAATCGTACCAAAGAATCACTAACATTGCCACCCGAGGCTGTCTTTATCAGCTCAAGTTTGTCAGTTGCATTCAACACAGGATTATCTAG
>JBDLTH010000059.1:0-9680 GCA_039799165.1 Bacteroidota bacterium | reverse complement strand
TGGTGTAATCAACAAAGCAATAAACAGTAGTTTTTTCATCGTTTTCATTTTAGTTTATCTAGTATTGCCGAGGCTATAAATTCGGCTGCTTTTTCATTCAGTCCTCCTCCCATTACCAACATATCGGCTCGTTGACGAGACGGTTCTATATATTCTTCGTGCATAGGTCTAACCGTTTTATAATAGCGATCAATAACCTCTAAAGCAGTACGCCCTCGTGATTCCATATCACGCTGAATAATACGAGTAAGACGCTGATCGGCTGGAACTTCTAGAAAAATACTCATGTCCAATTCGTTGCAAACAGCCAGTGAGGTATAAATGAGTATGCCTTCGACCAATAATATTTTTTGAGGGGCAACTGATATTGTTTCCTCCAATCGAGAACAAGTCAAATACGAATAGGTAGGGCGATTGATTGTCTGCCCTGACTTCAGGTTTTGAATATCTTGACATAACAATTCCCATTCTATTGATTCGGGATGATCGTAATTCACTTTGTAACGTTCCTCCAACGACATGTGAGAATTATCTTTATAATAGGCATCTTGAGGCAATATCGAAATATCGGCTCTAGGGATACGACTTAATATACTTTCGACCAAGGTCGTCTTTCCTGAACCGGATCCTCCGGCAATACCTATAACATACATAAATTATTCTAATTTCATTATTTATTACACTACTAAATCTAAATAGAGCCTTGTTCTATTTGAATTACAATTCTTTCAATCAGTTCATCTTTACCATTAGGGTCATACTCCGTTTTAAGACTATTACCAAATAGCCCAGCAAAAGTATTGTAAAATGTAGCTTTAAAAGACCCTACTAATGATTTCACAATATCGTATGCTGAAGAATCGGTTTGCCTATCAATGAGCTTCACCAATATTTTACCTTGATTTTTGGTTAGTTTTTTCATTTTAGGCTTATATTGTTCCATTATGTACTTATGCGTCTGCTCTAGGTGTTTTTGTTTCGTTTTCTTATCAGGCAACATCTCCATAAACTCGTAAGTCTCTATAATACCTCGTGCCACTTCATTGGCAAAAGGCAAGGTTTTCTTGACATCACGTACAAGCTTATTATACTCCTGTTTTTCTTTTTCAGTCTTAAACTTGAGTTCCGAGAATACTATTATTTCAGGAATATATCCGTTCAATATTGTATCTCCCGATATTACTTGATACGAATAACGCATGCGCCTGATTCCTTCTTGTGCTTGAACTACTGAAAGGTTAAGACTTAGAACCAATAATATACATGAATATAGATGTTTTATCCTCAAGACACAATAGTATTACAATACAACACTTATAAAAATAACAACAAAATAAATACTTTAAACCAATACTTGGTATATATTCTTGAAATATTAACTTAAAGAGTTTTTTTCACAAACCAACCTATGTTATTCGAAAAAAAGTTTTTACCTTTGCAGGCGTTCTTTATTATACTTACGAACAAAGTGGGAAAATTCAGTTTATACAAAATACCCTTACTTAATTTAACGGAGGGAGTGCATACATACCAATATATTTTGGATGATCAATATTTCAAATCTATTGGTGATGCAGATTCTGATGTCAAAAAAGGAAAAGTTAATGTAGAAGTTAGCGTTAAACGAATATCCTCTACATTCGAGTTCAATTTTACACTCAATGGCGAGGTGTGTGTACCTTGCGACCGTTGCTTAGACGATATTACAGTAGAAGCAAATGCGAAAAACCGTTTGTTTGTCAAATTTGGACACGAATATTCAGAAGAAAGTGACGAAGTTGTCATTATTCCAGAAGAGGAAGGAGAGTTAAACATTGCTTGGTTTTTGTATGAGTTTGTCATGCTTAGTATCCCAATGAAACGAGTACATCCTCCAGGTAAGTGTAATAAAATAATGTCATCGAAACTTAATAAACATAAAACAGTTAATAGCGATGACAATGATGATGAATCGGATGATAACGCTAGTTTAGAGATGGACAGCGATACTATAACAGACGAACCAAATGATCCTAGGTGGGATACACTCAAAGGTCTAGTTGACGAAGAGTGAATTTAGAATAATAGAAATAATAATTTAATTAAATAAACAGATAAAATGGCACATCCAAAGCGGAAACAATCAAAGTCCAGATCGGCAAAGAGAAGAACTCATGATAAAGCTGTAACACCTACATTAGCTGTATGCCCTAATTGTGGTGGATGGCATGTTTACCACACTGTTTGTAACGAGTGTGGATACTACAGAGGTAAGTTAGCTATCGAAAAAGAAGTAGCACTTTAATTATCCGAATAATAAAAGCCCTAACTAAAGATAGGGCATTTTTTTGTTTTTTATCGAACAGCTCACTATGATTCATGCAGCAATAACAGGTGTTGGAGGATACGCTCCAGATGATATTATCACAAACGCAGATCTTGAAAAAATAATGGATACGACTGACGAATGGATAACATCTCGAGTAGGAATAAAGGAACGTCGTGTACTCAAGACCGAAGGCGAAGGTACTTCAGTCATGGCAGCAAAGGCGGTACAAATATTACTAAAAAAGACAAACACCAAACCTGAAGAGGTTGATGTTATTATTTGTGCAACAACAACTCCTGACTATCAGTTTCCCGCTACTGCCACATTGGTAGCAGAGGCTTGTGGCATAAAAAACTCGCTCGCATTCGATATACAAGCAGCGTGTTCAGGCTTTCTATTTGGTTTAGAAACAGGTGCCAATTTTATCAAGACTGGCAAATATAAAAAAATAATTGTAATTGGGGGGGATAAAATGACCTCGATAACCAATTACAAAGATAGAACCACGGCTCCGCTTTTTGGAGATACAGCAGCAGCCGTTATGCTAGAACCTACAGAAGATAGTTATGGTATAATGGATACAATATTACGTACTGATGGCGTTGGCATACCACACCTTCATATGCTAGGTGGAGGCTCTGCATATCCAAGTACAACAGAAACAATCGACAAAGAGATGCACTTCTTATATCAAGAAGGACAAATTGTATTTAAGCATGCCGTATCAAAGATGGCAGACGTGGCTGCAGAAATAATGGAGCGTAACAACCTTACTAAAGATGATATAGCATGGTTAGTACCCCATCAAGCAAATATGAGAATCATTGATGCTACTGCTAACAGAGTAGGGCTAAGTTCAGATAAAGTGATGATAAACATAAACAAATATGGTAACTCAAGTGCGGGAACCATACCCATGTGTTTATTTGAATGGGAAAGTAAACTGAAAAAAGGAGATAATATTATTCTTGCAGCTTTTGGTGCGGGATTTACATGGGGATCAGTTTATCTAAAATGGGCGTATAATGCTTAAAATAATAATCCAAAAATCGTATCATTTATAAATATAGCGATAATTTTAGGTTTTCATAATACAACATAGGCTTATCAACTTTATCTAAGAAGCATAATTAACTAAAGGTAATTAAACTTTATCCTATAATAAATCTCAATTTGTGTGATTTAACTTGTCATGATCTAAATTAGACCAGTTATTTTTGAGTGTATATTTATAGAGATACTCTGGTTATTACTCTCGAAAAATAAACTTAGCCTATTTGATTTAACATAAATAATCAAATAAAAACTTACAATTCATAATATATACCAAATTACACTAACGCAAACACAGATTGGCTAAACAATCTGATGTCTATTAACTCAATATATCAATTAAAACTTATCAAAACATGAAAAAACTTTCAACCCTTTGTTTTTCATTACTTTTCACTTTGCTTGTCATTGGGCAAAACATTAGTGAAATACAACTACCAATACCAAACCGCCTATCTCTAAGCTATATTCCGACATTTTGTCAGAATAAAATCTTTTTGGGAGCAAGGCCTCTTAACCCAAATGGAAAAGTATTACTTGTAGCTCATGGATACACTAATGCTGCGGCTATAATGCTTATACATAATGGTATGTACGAAAGAGCTTATGCTGAAGGCTACCAAACGGCATTTTTGTCAATGACAAGAGGAGAGGGAGACTGGGTTAACGGAGAGATACTTAGCAGAGCGATTACTCAAATGGCTACTCGTTATAGAGTTCCACAAGTCGATATCATTGCCTATAGCAATGGAGGTAAGGCCAGTGAGGTAGCTTTATTCCATCACAAAAAAGTTAACCAAGTAGGTAGAGTGGTATCACTAGGCACACCTTTTAGGGGAACTCAAATTGCTGATGTTGCAGGACATCCTCCTTTCTCTTGGGTATTCGAAATTTTAGGTTTAGATCAAGGTAGAGCTTTATCTACAACCTACTATTGCGAAACTGTTTGGAGACCTTATTTTGACGGTCTATCTACTCAAGCTCAAAGTAAAAAATACTATAATTACGGAGCATGGGGATATAAGTATGGCAAAGACTTCGCATTTCAAGCACTTACTGCTATAACAGGAAGTATCATTGAACTGAATGGTGGAGGTCCAAACGATGGTGTTACACCATTTTATAGCTCTACAAGACCTAAGGGCAATCAATTGTTCTTATTATATACACCTCAAGGTAAAATGAATCACCTTGATATCAGAAGAGGTGTATATGTATGGGACAATATACGAGGTGTTTTAGCTAGCAGCACATTGAAAAATTCGACTTTAGAAACAGATCTTGACGTAGTACAACAGGTAGAAGAAACTCCTGATTATAGTTCAACGTCAAATCATCAAGTATTATCTGAAAATGAGCTTACGAATGTTCTTATACAAGACCAAAATGCAACTAAGCTAAATATAAATTTAATACACGAAGTTAAAAATGCTAATTTTGCATTAGTTGATTCAAATAATGGTACAAAAACATTGATGAGATCAGCAAACTCTCTGAGAAATAATGCAGATGAAAGTTCGAATCAAATAAGCTTTGAAATGCCTCTTAGATCAACACTCAGAAGCTCTAGTGATGCATCACAAACATCATTCAGAATCGAAGGTGATTCAAAATTTTTAGCTCTTGCCGAGCAGGATGTTAATAATCCTATGAATTATAAATTAATACGCAAAGGTGGCAAGGCTTTATTAGAAGTAACATTTCCTAATTTAAGCGATGATCTACTCAACAAAATACAGGTATACGCCAAAATATACGGCGAGAGTGGTTTAATGGGTGAAGATATTGCAATAAAAAACGAAATAAATGTTACATTCAATCGCTCCAATGATACATTTATCTTTGATGCAAGCTCGTTCGAAAATGGAGTCTATTCTATATTACTTACAGGTGAAGTACCCAATGTATACAAAAGAGACTTAGTTACTGGGTTTACTGTTGGTCAATTAAGATCTGCCACAATAAGCAATAATTCAATAACAAATATGGATACAAATTTATCAGAGCCAATCTCAGTATACCCTACCCCTGCCGAAGATTTTGTTACTGTAGAAATGGCTGAAAATTCAACATTCAAAATTTTTGATCTGAACGGAAAACAAATATCTAGTGGAAACTTAGATAAAGGCACTAACACGATCAATCTTACTGAAATGACTTCTGGCATATATCTACTCATTACTGAATACGATAATATGCAAACTACGACTAAGATTAGTATTAAATAAAACAATACACACAAAAGAGAAGGCAGCAAATCTAATTTGCTGCCTTTTTTATTTTATATTTGTAAGTTATAGTAATATACATCAGTTTTAAATTAGCTTAAATGCATAAATCGGGTTTTGTAAATATAGTAGGCAATCCTAATGTCGGCAAATCGACATTAATGAACGAATTAGTTGGTGAAAAAATATCAATTATCACATCGAAGGCTCAAACAACGAGGCATCGAATTCTAGGTATCGTCAATACAGAAGAACATCAAATTGTATACTCCGACACCCCTGGGGTGCTTAGACCCAACTATAAGTTGCAAGAGTCTATGCTTAACTTTTCGGAGTCCGCACTTGGTGATGCTGATGTCTTGCTATATGTTACGGATGTGATAGAAAAAACAGAGAAGAATGAAGATTTTTTACACAAAGTTCAAAAAGTAGAAGCCCCCGTATTGCTTCTTATCAACAAGATAGATCAGACTAACCAGAGAGATTTGGAAGCCTTAGTGGAAAGATGGCGAGTACTACTCCCTAAAGCCGAAATATACCCTATATCAGCACTAAATAAATTTAATGTAGACACCGTAAAACGTCGCATAATTGAACTCATACCAGAATCACCTCCTTACTTCGAAAAAGATGCGTTGACGGATCGCCCAGCACGTTTTTTTGTTACAGAGATGATTCGTGAGAAAATATTTCTATATTACCAACAAGAGATCCCTTATTCGGTAGAGGTTGTTGTAGAAGAGTTTAAAGATGAAAGAGAAATCATCAATATACGTGCTTTGATTATAGTAGAACGTGATTCACAGAAGGGTATTCTAATAGGAAACAAAGGATTAGCCCTCAAGAAAGTAGGAGCAATGGCACGTAAAGATATGGAACGCTTTTTCGAAAAGAAAATTTTCCTGCAAATGTTTGTTAAAGTAGAAAAAGATTGGCGAAGCAGAGACAACCTGTTAAGGTCGTATGGCTATCGCCTTGATTAAATCTAAAAAGTAAATACTAAATGTATGAAACAAACGATCATAATCCTCTTATTAATAGCTAATAATCTTGTTCTTAATGCTCAAGATAGTATTTCAGAAAAATTGGTTGCACATGGTGCCTGGTTCTTGTTTTCATCTAAAACCGAAGAACAATTTAAAGATGAAACTCTAACAAAAGTCGATTTCTTCAAGAAAGAAGATGTCTCAAGCATTTTTTTTGATAACGATGATAAAATATATTCCATCTTCACCAATGACGGTTCAGAAATGCTAGAAGACCGATGGAAAATGGTTGACAATAATCACTTTGTAATGGTAAGTCCTATTGATCAATCTACCCAGATTATCAATATAGTAGAGTTCGATTCAAAAAAATTGGTGTTGAAAAATTGCTCTGAAATAGAGAATGGTTCAAAATGTATTACTTACACTTATTTCTCTACAAAAGAAGGCTGGCTACCCAACAGCGAAATAGATGAGCTGAATACAGCTGGAGTTATTGAAATCAAAAAATAAGACTTTAGGTCTTCATTATAAATAATTTATAAAAATAAGCAAATGACTAGAAAATTTCTCTTCATTTTTAGTTTCGTTGCGATTGCTTGTTCTATCAATGCACAAGATAATCCGAATAAAATTAAATCGATGGAAACAAAGAACCCTTTCTACGAAAAGTTTCAAACACCCAAAGGGACACCTCCTTTTGAACTTATAAAAAAAGAAGATTACAAACCCGCTTTCTTAAAAGGAATTGACCAGCAATCAAAAGAAATAATTGGCATCACTCAAAATAAAGCGAAGCCCACTTTCGAAAACACCGTATTGGCATTAGATCAAAGTGGCGAAATATTAGATCGTGTATCAGCTGTATTTGGTGCTATACGTGGAGCTGAAAGTGATGGAGATATACAAAAGATAGCAGAAGAAATATCTCCATTATTATCTGAACATAGCGATAATATTTTTTTGAATGAAAAATTATTCACACGAATAAAGGTCGTTTATACAGACAGTATCAACAGCAAGCATACAGTTGAACAACGGAGACTAATCGATAAATATTACAAAGGATTTGTACGTTCAGGTATTGCTCTCGACAACAATCAAAAAGACAGATTACGCAATATCAACAAAGAAATCAGTCTCTTGTCTCTTACCTTTGGAAAAAACTTATTAGCAGAAACAAACAATTATCAATTAGTAATTGACAATAAACAAGACCTTTCGGGCTTATCGGCTGACGAAATAAGCATTGCTGCAGATGCTGCCAAAGCAAAAGGATTGGAAGGAAAGTGGCTTTTTACATTGAGTAAACCAAGCTGGTTACCTTTTCTTCAATATGCAGACAATCGGAATTTGAGAGAAAAATTGTACAAAGCAATGTACAACAGAGCAAATAATAACAATGAATTTGACAACAAAGAAGTTATCAACAAATTAGTTAACCTACGATTAGAAAAAGCAAATCTACTCGGGTACAAATCGCACTCAGACTATGTATTAGAAGAGACGATGGCGAAAACGCCAGCAAATGTATCCGATCTATTAAATCACATTTGGGGGTACGCACTGCCTCAAGCTAAGAAAGAGCGTGCCGAATTACAAAAATTAATAGATAAAGATGGTGAAAACTTCAACCTGCAATCTTGGGATTGGTGGTACTACACCGAAAAACTTCGAAAAGAGAAATATTCCCTTGACGAAGATGTACTTAAACCCTACTTTATGATTGACAATGTACGTGATGGTGCATTTTTGGTTGCAAATAAATTATACGGAATTACCTTCAAACAATTAAACAATGTATCGATATACGAAAAAAACGTACAAGTATTTGAAGTTAATAATGAAGATGGCTCATACATCGGAATACTGTATTTAGACTACTTTCCACGTCCAAGCAAAAGAAATGGAGCATGGATGGGTAGCTTCCGCAAACAACGCATCCAGAATGGCGAATTTATCCACCCTATTATATACAATGTAGGGAATTTTGCACTACCTACAGAAGATAAACCTTCGCTGCTAACTATTGAACAAGTAGAAACTCTTTTTCACGAATTCGGACACGGACTACACGGTCTTTTATCCAATACCAATTACAATGGTTTGTCGGGGACTGCGGTTTCTCGAGATTTTGTGGAATTACCCTCACAAATATATGAACATTGGGCATTTCACCCCGATGTATTGAAACTTTATGCCAAGCATTACATTACTGGTGAAGCAATACCGAGTGCATTAATCAATAAAATATCTGAGGCTAAAAATTTCAATAAAGGTTTTCAAACAACAGAACTTGTAGCAGCTGCATTATTGGATATGAAATGGCATACGATTACAGAAAAAGCTAATTTTGATATAGACCAATTTGAAAATCAAACAATGGATCAGATAGGCTTAATTTCTGAGATCATACCTAGATACAAAAGCACCTATTTTGCACATATATTTGACGGTGGATACTCTTCTGGATATTATAGCTATCTATGGTCGGAAGTATTAGATGCTGATGCATTCGAAGCTTTTGTAGAAAAAGGTATATTTGATAGAACAACAGGTCAGTCATTCAGAGATAATGTACTCTCAAAAGGAGGTTCTGAAGATCCGATAACACTCTATCAACGATTTAGAGGTACACAACCCAATCCGAATTACTTACTCAAAAATAGAGGCTTTACAAAATAAGAGAAAGACCCATAAACGATACAAATAAAGGCTATTCATTTTGAATAGTCTTTATTTTTTTGCATATAAAAAAGTAGTAAAACCTTTTTCAGCAATATATACACCCACCAAGATGAAAACACCACCAAGCAAGCCTATCATGCTAATCTTCTCTTCAATAGCAACAGCAGAAGTTAACAAAGTAACCAAAGTATAATTGGATGTCTTAACAATGCCCCAATATTTTACAGCCGTATTCCACATTATATAACACAGCATAGAAGCAATTAAGTAGTTGACAATATTTATTTTAACATTTCTTTGCTTATTTGGATAATATTTTGTATATTTATATGATAATCAAATAACTATATGCGATATATAAGCCTTACGGAAGAAGAGAAGCATCAGCTTACAGTGCTGCAAAAGGCGAGTGGAAAT
>JBDLTH010000058.1:0-2574 GCA_039799165.1 Bacteroidota bacterium | reverse complement strand
GCTCCGGTAGCATCGCCACAGTCCATTTCTTTTACATAATAAGAAGGACAACCAGAACAATTGGTGCCACCCGTCACGCCAAGAGTATTGAGACTGCTCCAAGGAACTAATAGATTGGAGTTTTTTACATCATAGCTAAAGGTTCCGCCGGCGGAAGTTCTTCTAACATTTGTAGCGTTATAACTTCTTATTGTCGGAACAGTAACATCGGCAATGTTTATGTTTAACATATTGCCATTATTATCTCCCCAACCCCAAACCGTGCCGTCAGATTTTATTGCCAAAGTAACCAAGTCGTCGGCAGAAACCGCAGACCAATTGGTATCTGTTCCTCGTTGTGTTGGAACATAACACGGCAGACCAAAAGTTCCATTTCCTAAAGCATAATGTTGGCTTTCGCCCCAAGTCCATAATGTTCCATTGTTTTTAATAGCTACCGAATGCGAGAGTCCAGCGGAAACAGTTTTCCAGTCAGTGTCTATTCCGATTTGTACAGGGGTAGTACGTTGGTCTGTAGTACCATCACCCAATTGACCTTTGTTATTATAGCCCCAGGCCCATAATGTCCCATTGTTTTTTATGGCTAAATTAAAGGTGTAAACTCCATCATTACCTGCTGAAACTTCTTTCCAATTACTATCCGTACCTACCTGAGTTGGGGTTGATATAAAATCTACTGTACTTCCTGTGCCAAGCTCTCTTTTGGTATTCCTGCCCCATGCCCAAAGTGTTCCGTCGTTGGCTATGGCAAGGTTATGTGAAAAACCTACGGATACTGATTTCCAGCATTGTGCTTCAGCAATAAAACCAAAACATAGGCAATACAATACGAAGAGTTTGTTTGTTTTCATAATTCTGATTTTAGCCCCGACAGAAACGGTATTTTTTTGTTCCGAGTTCAGAACAAAAAATTTAGTGAATAGCTAGAATATAGCTCCTGACAACATTTACAATTCAAATTCATCGGTGTTTTGTTCGAAATCGGTTGTGTCTTTTACAGGTGCCCAACAATCTACTTTTATCGAGAGATTGGCTGGCCTTTCGAAATCGGATTTGGATAAGTTGAGTGTTTCGTCACTGTAACATTTTTTCATAAACATCGCCCAAATCGGAAGTGCTGCTGTTGCGCCTTGACCGTACGTGATGCCTTTAAAACGTGCCGATCTGTCTTCGCAACCCACCCAAACGCCAGCCGCAAGATTCGGAACCATACCCATAAACCAACCGTCAGATTGATTTTGCGTCGTACCGGTTTTTCCTGCAATCGGATTCGTGAACATATATGGATAACCTGTTACGCGGTTGTAGCCATTGCCACCGCCTTGTGTTCGCAGACGCGCGCCGGAACCGCCTTCGGTAACACCTTCAAGCAATTTGATAACTGCGAATGCGATGTCTTTGTTGAGTACATCATGCGAATCTGGAGAAGGTTCGTAGATGACCACGCCGTTTTTATCTTCGATGCGCGTGATGAATTGTGGCTTCATATAAACACCTTCATTGGCGAAAGTGCTGTATGCCGCAACCATATCTTGAACCGTGATTTCTACTGCGCCCAATGCGATGGAAGGTTGCGCTGGGATTTCAGATTTGACACCAAGTTTGTGTGTGAGTTCTACTACGGCTTCTGGACCAACTTTATCGATAAGTTTTGCAGAAACAGTATTGATAGAATTCGCGAGTGCTTTTTTTAGCGTTACCATGCCACGATATTGGTTGTCGGAATTTTTTGGTTCCCAATCTTCGGTAACGTTGTGCCTGCCTTTGTGAATCATAAACGGGCTGTCGATTATAGAATCGCAGGGTGACATATTAAGTTGCTCGATAGCTGTGGCGTAAACAAACGGTTTGAATGTTGAGCCTACTTGACGCGCACCTTGTCCGACGTGATCGTATTGAAAATATTTATAATTGATACCGCCAACCCAAACTTTGATGTGTCCGGTTTGCGGTTCCATCGCCATCATACCGGCTTGCAGGAAGCTTTTGTAGTAACGAATCGAATCGGTTGGTGTCAGAATCGTATCGCGTTCGCCATTCCAAGTGCATACTTTCATTTTGGTTTTGACACTAAATGATTTGATAATTTCCTCATCGGATTTGTCGTCGGCTTTCATAAGTTTCCAACGGGTTGAATTCTTCATGGCTTTCCGCATGAGCTTTTCAGTTTCGGCATCGGAAATATTCACAAAAGGAGCGTTTTTATTGTCTTTTTGCTGGCTTGCCAATTCGATTTGAAGATTGGTTAAATGCTTTTTCATCGCTTCTTCAGCGTATAATTGCATTCTAGAATCGATGGTTGTGTATATTTTCAGACCATCTTTGTAGATATCATATTCGGAACCGTCAGCTTTTTTGTTTTCTTTGACCCAGTTTTTCATGAAGTCACGCAGGTATTCACGGAAGTAAGTTCCGATTCCGTCTGTGTGGCTTTCAGGTTGAAAGTGCAATACGATTGGTTTTTGCTCGAGTTGCTTTTTAGCAGATTCTTCTAAAAACCCGTTACGAACCATTTGCCCAAGTACGATATTCCTTCTTTTCTGCACTTTTTCTACACGGCGCACCGGATTGTAT
>JBDLTH010000057.1:0-8816 GCA_039799165.1 Bacteroidota bacterium | reverse complement strand
ACAGGTAAACGACATCTTGTTGGTAGCTGTCGCCCAAATAGGATATGTAGGCAGAGTTGATTGCTTGCATATCGGGTGTTAGGGTTGTGAACAAGCCACTGCCTGTTACATCAAATGGGGTGCTAGCCAAGGGTTCGTAAGCAAAATTGGTGGCTGTTTCTATGTGTGTATCGATGCCTGCTTTGCGATAGATGGCTTTTACTTGCTCGCTTACTTCGCCAATGGAGAAACCATTCACGGGTACTAGTTTCACTTTTACGGCTTTTGGGGCATAGCTATACACATTGAGCTGGGGTACAGTGGCTAGGGTGTCAGGGGATGTTTGGTATACGACAAACAGTTCTTGTTTACCAAGTATGTCAAAGAACGGTAGCTTTTGTTTATAGTCGGGCTAAGGACTTATATGGTTAGCTAACACACAAAGTGAAAGTCTGCACAAGCGTGTAGTTACATTTTATCATCTGAATAGTAATCAATCAAATACCTAAAATCTCTTAACTGTTCAAAAGATGTTGAGAGGAGTAACCTTTCTCTCATTGTGACAATATCATGGAATATATTTATGTCATAGAAATTAATTATATCATCTATCAGTTCTCTTACATCAAGAAAAAAACTTGCTTCTCCAAACAATTTCATATAGTTGTAAAAACTATTTCTTTCTAATTTATCAATAAGTAATTCTTCAAAAATGTATTTAAAGGGAGAAACTCCTATAATTCCATTCAATAGTACGATATCATAAAAAAGTCCTGTGTTTAAATATTTCAATTTATTTTGATATATATCTACATTTCTTGGAAACATTTCTTCTATGAGTAATTTCCAATTCTTCTCATCAAAATCATTCCACAAAATAGGTAATGATAGGCATAATTCATTATTATAATGCCTATCAAAATTTTTGAATGAGAAGAGTAGTAGTTCTAGTTTATCTTCAATCCTCAATGATGTTATTTTATCAATCAATTCTTTATGAATATTTCTAGACTTAACCAGAGGTGCTGATTGATATATATAATATGCCAATTTCTCTATGTTTTCCATTATTCTAAAATAAATTTTGTTTGAGTTTTCAAATTCCCTGCTTCATCTAAGAATTTGATCTCTAGAGCAACACCCTTTGTGTTAATACCTAATTTTCTGAAAATTTCAGGAAACTTATTTGCCTCTTCAATGGTTGGGAAATAATGCCCTGACGAATTTGATATTTTATTTAATTTTCCATTTGTTATTTTTATTGTACCAGCTGCTTCAACATCACTTCCATTACCCAGAAAATGATGTTTTCTTCCGATTTTAAGCTTACCTTTGGTTGTAATAACAAAATCAACATCTTTAAATGTATTTCCTTTATTTGGAATTGATTTTATTAAACCATTCTCTATTTGAGCAATTCCCCATAATTCACCATCTAGTGGCATTGCTTCAGTTGGATATTTATTTTTTATTCCTTGAATAGGCTTCCATCCCCCCTCATCCATCAATTTAGCAACATCATCGCTCATTGCACCTGCCGCTCTGTAGCTCGACCACAGGTTTACACCTGCATCAGCTACAAGCAAGTAGTTGTAGAACGTCTTCCATTGCGAAATACGTCCTCGCTTTCCAAGCCTCAATTACTGTCCCATCTGCTCTTATTAACAGGTTTCGCTTCAAAAAACACGAACCATAGTAAGGTTGTGAGGTATGAAGGATTTACTTATATGGACTATAATCAATCGGCACATCTATCCAATAGTCGGTATAAAGTATTTTTTGCATCTCGTCTAATTCCAAAATAGACTTGGCAAACGATAAATATTCTTCAATATATTGATCTAAGGTTCGGGGGTCTATACCTACACGGTAACTATGTCCGTATCTTTGCTTATCATAGGGTATATTTCGAAAAGTGCAATAATCTTTTATATTTATATCCTTTTTATCTTGGTTGATAATTTCTAATGATATATTATTTATTAAAGTAGGCTTTTCTCCAATATATCCACTATAAAAACGAACTTGTATTATTTTGAGATTGCTATAACGTATATAAATATACATACTATAATTGTCATTATAATGACAATCTAAATATTCTTTATCTAACAAGTTTATAGAAAAATCTATCCTATTAACGAAATGTGAAACATTGAACCGCAATATATCTAATATCTTAGCTTCTATTTGTTTCAGCTTTTTTACGACCTCTATATTCATAGTCATCACCATTTTATTGTTCGTATTTCCATATTATAGAATGCACTTTCTGTTGTCAAACCCTGTGGATAGCCGATGTCTATAATAGTATAACCCTCTTTTTGAATCAACTCTATCCACTCTTTATTTAGTTTTCCCATCGGTATATCTAATATGTGTTCAGGTTTGATAAATTTATTCGCATCCCTCATATATACATATTTATCAGGAGTTTTATTTGTCATATCCTTCCACGCTTTATCCACCGTCCACTCTTCTCCATCAATTATAAATTTTCGTTCTTTTAGGTAAGCATCATCTAGTATTTCAACCATCTTACATTTAACCCTCGGATTTGTAATCCGAGGGGGAGAGAATTTGTGCGATTATTCTATTGTGACCTTTTTAGCTTCTCTCAATACATTTTCAAAACTCTCAATTTCTGTATCTCGCATTGGCTCAAAATATTTTTCGCGTTTTTCCATTTGACATCTTAATAAGTCGTTAAGATAAGTATTAAATATTTCGATTTTCGCAAAAAATTGCTGTTCTATCGTTAATTGATGAGGGATACTCGGATCCCCATATGTTTTATTGTAAGAATCTCTATACTTTTTATAAATATTGGTTGTATTGCCACTCAAATAATATTCAATTTTGGTCATCTCACATCTCACATTTGCATCCATATTTATTATCTCACACCAACAAACATTTTCAATTATAAAACTATATATATATATATATATGCATCTATTATATAATAATATACTAGTACCACCAATAATATAAACCTCAAGATTAAATTTTTTAATAAAATCTTTAAATAACGGTGTATCAATTAAAAAACTCAATTTTCTATATGTCCACATATTCTACTATTTCTTAAACCATTTTACTATTTCTTCCCATTCTTTTTGTGTCAAATTAATTGGCTTATATCCAACCACTTTATAGTTTGCAAGATATTTTAACTCTTCTGCATACATACCTAAAAGCTCTCCTTCTTTGGTTATAAACTTCGTTATATCTATTGGCTTTGTTGCCAAAATTATATCATCTCCACGACTGATTGCAGCATCCAGCCATGGTTTATTATATTGATTAAAAAAATCGGTTGAAGTATTTGCTAAATCATCAGGAATATTCAAAAAGTTAAACCCGCCTTTATTTTCACTAACTTTTCCAAATTCAGTTCCAACATTAAAATCAACATCTTTCATATATGATTTTATTTTTGCCATATCATCACGCCATCTACCTAATATGGTTGTTGTTTTGTTAGGGCTGGCAATAAGTTTAGTACCACTTGTTGGGGTATAGTTTTCTATCGTCCTTATACCTTTCACGCCCCCCTCATCCATCAATTTAGCAACATCATCGCTCATTGCTCCTGCCGCTCTGTAGCTCGACCAGAGGTTTACACCTGCATCGGCTATAAGTAGGTAGTTGTAGAAAGTCTTCCATTGCGAAATACGTCCTCGCTCTTCAAGGCTCAATTGTTGTGTATCTTCGCTGGCGAGTACTGCTATATTGACGGTAGAGGCTAAGACAACCAGTTCGCTCATTGCTCCTACCATGCCTACACTACCTGCTACTGGCATCGCAAACAAGCCTGCAACTGCCGTTACTCCTATTTGCAGATTTTGGTCTCGCTTGCGTTTTTGACCCAGTTCGTAATACACATACGCTGTAATGGCTGGCACACGGATGCTTGCTCCTAGTGTGAGCGAGGGGATAGCGTCTGCCATATCTTTGCCTACATACATCCTTACAGGTTGCCATGGAGATAGCTGATAATCATCGTTATAGGCTAAGTGTTCGCCATTGATGTGTATCTGCCCGCTTTGTTTGATATGTAATAGGTTATCAGAACCTTGTTCGATTGTTGTTTCATCGCAAGTTACATCAATTTCATCGTTTGCCTTAAAGGTGTTTTGGCTTTGTAACCAATTTTCGTAATAAAGCATTATCGGGTTCTCGCCCAAACTCATTGTTTGCTTCTTGCCTGCAAGGGCAACTTCAAAGGTTTTTTCTTCGGGTTTACTTATTTGACTATTCGTGTTTATAAACTCAATTGTCTTATTCAGTACGCGTGTTATACATTCCAAATCGTTTACTCCAGTAACCAGTTTATTCAAATTGGTGCGATTGGCATCGTTTGTATTGTACAAAAATTGATAGAACCATGCTTGTTCTTCGGCTGATGCGGACTGGAGCAGGGTCATGATTAGGTAGTCATTTACTCCTTCAAATTTGTTGCTTATATAGTGGTAATCGGATGTGGACTGATTGCCTGGATGGGCAACAGTATATCTCTTAAATAAAAATTCATACAACCTTTTTCGTGCTGGTAATGGCAGTTTTTCTAAGCTACAAGTTGTGGCTAAGTCTAGGGTATTGCGTAGATCTGTATGCTCTAAGTTGGAGCTTTGTTCTATTAGATACGAGAGTTTATCGACAAAGGCTGGGGAGCAGGTGTTGGATAGGTTAGCTATTGCTGATGTAGCTTTTTGTTGACACTCGGGTGTCGGATTTTCTACATTATAGTCTGCAATCCATGTGCCTGCATTGCTGTTTATCGAGTCTTGTAAGGACGAGAATTGGGTTGGTTTGTAGGTGTTTACAGCAACATATCTGTACAGTTTGTAACATTCTTCTTGGTTGATCCAAACTGCAACACGTCCTGTTATTGTTTGTTCTGCGTCCCATAATTCAAGGGCTTCTTTTCCATTGAGGTATTGTTTTGCTTCTTCGTTCCATAGGTAAGTAGCTGATGCTGTTTTAACCCCCGATACAAAACGATTATCATCCGTTATGAGTAAGGTTTTTACGTCTTCTGTTTTGGTCAGAACATAGCCATTTGGGGAAAAACCAACATACTCATCTTTTTGTATGGATAGCATCCCATCTTTATCGCCCTGCAACAAGCCAATAACTAAGCCTGGTATGCGGGTTTGATCCCATTGCAATTTGGCAAAGTTGGTGCCTTGGGTGTAGTCCATCAGGTTGTCGGTCAAGGCTCCTTCTGCAAAGCTATCACGTCCGCCTCGGCTAAAGGGGTGTTCGAGGTTAAAGGCGCCGTGTCCTACTTCGTGGGCAATGGTGCGGTGGTTGGATTGACTGAACAGGTAACCAAATTGCGAGGCTAGGGGCATATCGCCTTCTACGTTGGCTTCGCTGGGTGGGTTTCCGATCATAAACAGGTAGAGTCCGTCTTGCTGGTACGCTGGGCTGTTTTTGAAGGCGGTGGTGATGGCTTGCATGTCGTCTGTTTGGGTTGTGAAGAGTCCACTGCCTGTTACGTTGAATGTGCTGCCGTTGATAGGGGTATAGCTGAATGGGCTGGTTTGGGTTTTGACGGTCCAATGGATGCCTATTTTGCCATAGGTTTGGTATACGACAAAAATTTCTTGTTTACCAATATATCAAAGAACGATAGCTCTTGTTTATAGTCGAGCGAGCGACTTATATGCGAGGCAAATCCTTGCCCCCTATTGTTTCTTTAGCCAAGGTATAGCAGGAGCTCCATCGGGGTCAATGGCTCGTGCCTGCCCCAGCAAAATAGCTCCCCAATAACTACAAGCATAATAATACCTATCGCCAGAAGCATAATACTGATGATTAGGACTACCTTTAGGCGGATATGTTAATCTGTCTTTATACAAAATAAGATAATTATGATATACTCCTCGCCTATATCTCCATACCCCTTTTTCGTTCTCCACCATTTTATTATTTTGCTCTAATGTATACTTATATGTAGAATCTTTATTTAAAATGAGTGTTTGCACATCTCCAGCATCCAAGTAATACTTACCATATATTTTTTCAATATCAATAGGATCACTCTCCAAATCTCTTTTGACGCACGAAGATAGAGTCAAGAATACTATCAAAATAATAAAATTTTTCATTCCTTTAATTTATTATAATCAATTACTTCTGTCCATCTAAATATTTGGCGTGTTTCTCCCAAAGGCGTTACTTTATCCTTTATTCGAGGATATTTTTCTGGAAAAGGTTTTACTGTTCCTAAATCATTCAAGCCAAAATAGTGTGCTACCAACGACTTCAAATTCATATCATTATACAATATAAATTCCATTTGTGTACCAGCTTTATTGGGTATCATTTCCATATAGAATCCGCCTACGAACTGAGTTACTAGGTTTAGCCCAGATTCTACTAAGCCTGAAAGCCCAAAAACTCCAACAAAAGCTCCATCTTTTGAATCTTTTGATATTGTCGCAAGTCCGCCTGCATCACGACTTCGCTTATAAAATTCGTTTCGCCCTTTCTCTACCATTGAATTATTTAACATAGCTTTTGTCAAAAGACTTGTTTTATCAAATTCTCGAATAGTTGGTCCAACGCCATATTTAAATTCAAACAGCAAGCCCAGAATGGGGATACTCGGATCTTGATTCGTTGCAATCATTCTGTTCGTTAATGTTTCAACCTCCGCTATGTTTTTAGGGTCTAGCTTTAGTTGTGTTGCAAAATTAGTAATAAACATCAATTTCGATGCGTCTTTATTACCTTCAACACATTTTGATATGATTGTTTTAACGGTACTCAAGTCTTTTTCATTCATCTTGCTTATTGGTTCTACACCATTGTTTACTAATATTTTAAAAATGCTTACCAAATCGTCTCTTTCTAATTTATCTAAATTAAAATCGACAACATCTACATACAAACCATTTATTATGGCAGTCATCATTAGCTCGCCACTAGCCAAGGTGCTATACTTAATCCAATCTTTAATCTGTACTTTTACTTTCTTCTTGAGTTCATCTAAATTAAGAAGCAGCACATCTTCGTCGCTTTGCAACAAGCTTGTTTGCTTTTCAAATCAATATGTCAAAGAACGGGTGTACTTGTGTATAGTTAGGGATGGAGAGTTATATGGTTAGCTAACATAATTGCGAGGCAAATCCTTGATTTTAATTTCGGCGTAGGAAGAACCTACGCCGAAGGAGGGGCTGAATTATTTCATATTTAATTTGTCCTTACTCAGCCTTTTTATAACATTGTATGTTACAATCAATATTATCAATGCAGCAATAAAAATATATCCTTTAAAATAAAGAAAACCTGATATCATTGTAAATATATATAATAGAAAAAACAAAATAGACCCTAATAATTTTTCTTCAAAATAATAAAATCTTAACATAAGATATGCAACAAAAACAGGTGCTAAAATGAATAATAAACTACATGGGATTGATGTTAAAAATATCTCATAAAGGTATTCTGTTAACACAATCATTTTATCTTTATAAAACCAATAAAAACTACTATGTATAAATACAATAGGGCATAAAACAACTCCACAAATCCCCCAAGAAACGAAAAATTCTTTAGCGTATTTCAATATCTTTTTTAATATATTCATCTTTAATTATTTTAAGTGGTGTGTACAATAAAAAGCTCTTACCAAAATTTGGCAGATAGTCTTTTATTTTATTTTTTAAGTCTAAAAAATCTTCATCTTGCAGGCACGTCCATCCTAAAGAGATAGTCAGTGACGAGGAAACGCAATCCTTAAAATCCTTAGATTCACATCCAATCTTCCAACAACCTAATGGTTGTCCTTTATCCCAAGTTAGAGGATAATATAGAATACTACTATTTTCTGAAAAACTAAATTCATCTACAAACCTTGTTGCAATTTCATTAATATGCAATATGCTCGGTTTTGTGTCATTTTCATTTAAATAACTTAGTTCTCCCTTAAAATATGCTCTAAGCGAAAAACGTCCAAAACTTGCACCTATATCATCTAAAGCACCTAAAGCACTACCTAAAGATATAGAAACGAATAAATTATTTTTCTGAACGGTTGGTGAGTGTAAATTTGTTGATATATCATTATAATCTCCAATCTCCAATGAAGATAGATTATTTAGCTCCTCCATAAATTTATTATAGCTCTTATTAATTGCTCCTATGTCTGTCTGAAATAAAAATCTATTTTCCGAATCAGTTGAAGGCAAGTACCCTAAGTTTTCCTCTGATATATATATCATTTCTTTGAAATATTTTTTTAATTCTATTTCATCTATTTTATACAATCTTTCTGAGTTGGTGACAAATTCATATGGAACTTCAACAGACTTTCCATCTCCAATCATCCAATTTAGCATACAGATTGCCGAATATTTAAAACCAATATTCCATTGAATCATAGGCAATGATAATATAAATTTTTCTTCTGTTGTTAAAGAACTATAGACATCTTCGGGTATTTTACTAATTATATCATCACATTTAGCTTTAATTGTACTATAACTGTAATCCATACCACTTACTGATATATCACAACCATTTATTACTATAGTTGCACCTTCTTTTAAGCCTAATTGTTTAAAATGATCCCTTGCTACTACTGGCTTTTGCTCTACAGTAATAGCTTGCACAGAATAAGCGTCAATACTATTGGTATATTCTGTAACAGTACAATTCCAATTATTAAATCTAGATACTACAGTGATTTTCCCATTGAATCTATAAGCCTCTTCCAATTTTTTTGCACTTTTTGAAATGTTCGGATATAGTTCTCCTTTTTCATTTTTATAACCCAAAAAAGTTTTTCCATCAAATTTTGCCTCATATTTTACTTTATC
>JBDLTH010000056.1:0-5581 GCA_039799165.1 Bacteroidota bacterium | reverse complement strand
CAACATAATTAATCTGCAAGAAATGATACCTAAAGATACATATTCTTGCAGATTTATACAAGTATTTTACAAGATAATATATTGGAAATATGCTTATTAGGCCGTTGTTAAGGGGCGACTAAATAGTTCTGAGGAACTTGAAGAAGATTCAACTGTTCGGAAAAACCGAACAGTTAGAAAAGAAGGACTCAGAGAGGTTACTCGTGAACTTGATTACTATAATTTGGATATTATTATTGCGGTTGGCTATAGGTTAAATTCTAAACGAGGCACTCAATTCCGTATTTGGGCAAACAGTGTTTTGAAATAAAGAAAGCTATCTCCCAAAACTTACAATAGCAAATTTGGAGAAATAGCCTCTGATCTATATTAGGTAGATACTAAAGTCTTAGAACACAATCTGTACTTGAGCCAAGACGTTATTAGAATCCTTTTGACCCATATCAGAAGAATAATCAGATCGTGTATAGTTTAGTTGAAGTCTACATTGGGGATAGAAGTAATAATTAATCCCTGCCGTGTAATCCGTTACTTCGGTGTTCATTAATGCCTTATCCATATCATAATAATCTACTTTTGCCACCACATTCAATTTTTGAGGCTTAATGTAATACAACAACGTACCATATACACCTTCCCTATCGGTCAGCGCATCCCTACCCTTCAACCACTCGGCTCTAGCGTAAAGACGTTCAGATTGATAATCGGCACTTACAGCCAACCGATTACGCACACAATTAGTAACATCAGCATCATCGGCATGATATAGATACGTTGCCTCGCCAAAATATGCACCACCACCTACTCTAAGACCTTTGATCGGTTGAAAATAAACATTCCCAGCAAAATCTTTACTATTATTTAGTTCGGTTGAAGTTACACCAGACCCCTGAAACACACCAAACGCATACTCTAGCATAGAATGATCGCCATTTGGCAATAACGATCCTGATAGCTGTATACCTACATCACGTCCTGTATTGTTTTTTCCATTCTGAAGTTTCTGAACATCATCAGCCATACCTACCAAACTGGATATTGATCGAGTATTTAAAATAGTTTCGAGATTGACTAATGAAATTGGATTTTCTAACGAAAATGGAACTTTAAATTGCCCTCCTCTAACACTAAATTCTTTTGCTGGAGACCAATCTACATACAATTCGTATAGTTCTGGGTGGACAAATTCGGCTAAAATAGAGTAGCTTATTTCCTTTGTCAGTTTTCCTTTCATATTCACAAAAACAACCCGAGGTTCTGTTTTATGCTTTACGTCAGACACATCACTATACCTGTGCATCAGTAGACCATATCCACTAAAGCTCATTGCAGGTGTATTAAAAGCATCCCTCACTTTGCCAGCTTTGCTTACTAAAGAAGTATTATGAGCCAATTTAGACTTCGAATCACTCGTTATCTGATCGGCCTCGCTTTGAGTAAGCACCTTTTTATCAACTAGTTTTTCTAGAAGCTTGCCATTCGAATCTTGAGCATATGCCCCAAGGCTCATCGCACATACAAGAATCAATGAAGAGATTTTTTTCATAAAATACTTATTTATAGTTATTTCAAATTTTTCGATTTAGATCAAAGCTTTTTGTGAAGAAAATGCTGACATCGCCATGCCTAAAGCAACGGGTAAGAATGAAGAGATTCTGCGCAAAATAAGTAGAAATGTGACATAGTCTATCTTCTGAATAAATACGACTCGAAAAAATGTTAATATGTCATAACTAGCTATTGGTATATTCAATAATTGCATCTCGGAATGCTATTGGTTAACTGAAAAACAATACAAAGTACAATGATAATAATTTTTGGCATATTTTCTATACCAAATTAAGATTATAATGATGTTAGGAATACAGAAAAAAGACTAGAACTACACCTATTCTTGTATATATTCGTTAAATATCAAAGTATGACAATAGCTCAAGATATACAAACTGAGCAGGAATAGCAAAAACAACACTATCAATACGATCAAGAATCCCTCCATGCCCAGGCAGTAATTTACCCGAATCTTTTACATTAAGCGTTCTTTTGAATAGCGACTCGATAAGATCGCCCAATGTACCAAAAACAATCATAACCAAAGCAAAACCGACCCAACCTATCAATGAGAGTTGCGTAAAATAATTGGAGTAAATAATTGCTGCAATTATTGCAAACACAACACCTCCAGCAAAACCTTCCCATGATTTTTTTGGTGAAATACGCTCAAACATACGATGCTTGCCAAACATAGATCCAGCCAAATAGGCGAAAGAATCATTCACCCAGATAAATACAAACAGCCCCAACAACAAAGCAAAATGGTAAGAGCCATCAAGCTCGTATCCAAAGGCTAAATAACAAAGTAAAGATAAAGGCAGGGCTAAATATATCTGCCCCAAAACAGCATAAGCTAAAGAATGTATCGGATTATCGTATTTGAGATATAATTGTGCTATAAATAAGGATAACAGATATATAAAATAGGGAGTAAATACTACTAACGATTTGTTTGTGCCTGAAAAGTAAAAATATACCGCCAAGAACAGTAAAAAACCACCAAATGTGTTAAAAAGAACACCCAACTGTTTATTGATAGTAGGCCTAAGCAAAGTATAAAACTCATGCAATGCCAAAACAGTTATCAAGGAAAACACTAGAAAAAAAGAATACTGATTATACAAAACACCTATGAGTAGCACAGCTACAAAGACCGTTCCAGTCAACAAACGAGTTCCTAAATTTTTAACATCAAGCACGTTCTAATCTATTTTGAATGGTTTATACTAATTGTTCTCTACACAAATATACAACAAAAACGGTATAGCCTCAAAAAGCTATACCGTCGTTTATATTATTGCGTCGACATATGAGAATTAATCAATGCGTTTTTCTTCCGAAATAAAAGCGTCTACCTCCGAAACATCGGTAGTATCTGGTTTTTCGCTCACTACACTACCTTCCACAGGCTGTGCCTCTTGCAATATTTCTTCGGAACGAGACGCCCATTGGCGTTTGCCGAAAATTTCTTTTAAATTATCAGCAAAGATGACCTCCTTTTCGATCAAGATGTCTGCCAATTTATTATGACCTTCGGTATGCTCACGCAACATTTTCTTAGCTCTTTCGTATTGCGAATTAATCATGGCTTGTACCTCTTGGTCAATCAACAAAGAAGTCTCTTCGCTATACGGTTTTGTAAAGCCGTATCCTTGACCACTCGAATCATAATAGCAAATATTTGGCAATTTATTACTCATACCCATATACGAGATCATTGCATATACCTGTTTCGTAACTCGCTCCAAGTCGTTCATTGCACCCGATGATATTTGTCCAATAAATACCTCCTCGGCTGCACGCCCTCCTAACAATGCACATATTTCGTCGAGCATCTGCTCTTTTGTTGTAATCTGTCTTTCTTCTGGAAGATACCATGCTGCACCAAGAGCTTTACCTCGTGGCACAATAGTTACCTTGACTAAAGGATCTGCATATTCTAAAAACCAGCTTAGCGTAGCATGCCCTGCCTCATGTATAGCAATCGTTTTTCGTTCATTCAACGTTGTTACTTTGCTCTTCTTTTCAAGCCCACCTACAATACGATCAATAGCACTAGTAAAATCATGTTCTTGCACAATTTTTTTACCATTACGAGCAGCAATCAAGGCAGCCTCATTACACACATTTGCAATGTCTGCACCCGAAAAACCAGGTGTTTGACGAGCTAGAAACTCTACATTTACAGACTCATCTATTTTGATTGGTCGTAGATGCACCTTGAAAATTTGTTGCCTATCATTCAAGTCAGGTAAATCAACATATATCTGTCTATCAAAACGCCCTGCACGTAGCAATGCCTTATCCAAAATATCGGCACGATTAGTTGCCGCCAGTACAATAACGCCACTGTTTGTGCCAAAGCCATCCATCTCGGTAAGCAATTGGTTCAACGTATTTTCACGCTCATCATTGGACCCCATATTTGGGTTTTTGCCACGAGCTCGTCCAATTGCATCTATCTCGTCTATAAAAATGATACAAGGAGCTTTTTCTTTTGCTTGACGGAACAGGTCTCGCACACGAGAAGCACCTACCCCTACAAACATCTCAACAAAGTCAGAACCTGACATCGAGAAGAAGGGCACGTCCGCCTCTCCAGCTACCGCCTTAGCCAACAAGGTTTTACCTGTACCAGGAGGACCTACTAACAATGCTCCTTTTGGTATTTTTGCACCTATTTCGGTATATCTTGATGGATTTTTCAGAAACTCTACCATTTCTTCCAACTCTTCTTTGGCTTCGGGTAAACCTGCAACATCTTTGAATGTAATCTTAGCGTCTGATCCCTTATCATAAAGTTGAGCTTTGGATTTGCCTACACTAAAGACTCCTCCTCCTCCAGCAGAACCTCCTCCTGACATGCGGCGCATAATGTATATCCAGAGTCCTATAAGTAAGGCGAAAGGCAACATATTGAGCAATATGTCCGTAAAATCGGTGCCATCTTGATAGCTTACATCAATCTTGTACGGATTATTGGCTATAACCTTATCGTAAAAATCCGAAAATTTGTCTGCTGACGGTATGCTTACTACAATATAAGGTTCTTTGCCTAGCTTAGTAGCATCTTCATCAAACACCTTTTTTACAGAATCTTGGCGAATATATGCTTGGAGTGTGTTCTTTTTATTGAAAACAATAATACGTTCCACGTAGTTTTCTTGTGTGTATTTCTGAAAATCAGACCAAGGGACTTCTTTTACAGCCACACCTTGCGAGAAAAAATATATTCCCACAATCGAGACAAGTGCTATGACATAAATCCATAAACTCGAAAACGGGATCTTAGGGCCTTTACCTCCTCTTAAAAGAGGATTTTTATTGCTTTTATCTTCCATAAATCAACAGTGAATAATCCTTTTTGAATTTCTACTTTGAATAATTGATCTAGTTACCTAACGTTATAAATATTGTGTCCTTAATATAACAGATCAATCGATGTTCGGAATTTCTTCTACAACAGCATCCGCCCAAAGGTTTTCGATATTATAGAATTCTCTTAATTCCGGAATAAATATATGAACAATAACTGTGCCATAATCGATACCAATCCATCTGGCTTCACGCAATCCATCTATTGTTATGGGTCTTTCTTTCAACTCTTTTTTTAGATGAACAACAACCTCTTCACTTATAGCCGAAACTTGATTGGGTGTATTTCCTTGACAAATAACAAAATACTTACAGATAGCTCCTGGCAATTCGGATAAATCTACCGTTACAATATTTTTTGCTTTCTTTTCTTGACAGGCTATTATAATCTGACTAACTAATTCTTTGGTCTCGCTCATTCTTTGATGGTATTTTTTTAATCTACAAATATAATCGTTTTTTTCGGACTAACTTCAAAATAAAGCCTCTTGTATTTAGTCGCCCCTTAATAACGTATTAATTGACATATATTCAATATATTATCTTGTAAAATACTTGTATAAATCTGCAAGAATATGTATCTTTAGGTATCATTTCTTGCAGATTTATTATGTTGAAACTAAGTAAAACAGATTCTCAGAAGAGTTTGTTC
>JBDLTH010000055.1:0-7901 GCA_039799165.1 Bacteroidota bacterium | reverse complement strand
GTAAATTAAGAAAGGTTTGGGGCGTTACAGGTTACACATAAGATGCTTATGTGTGATGACTCCTGCTTTTAGCTGAAGCATATTGTATTAAAAAAAGAATGAGTTTTATTCTTACAAAAAGGTGTATCCTTATTGATAAACAGGCTTAGGGTTGGCAAAATATATATTTATTATATCAAATCCATTTTTATTTTCCCCCTTCGTATTCAGGTGTGTTGTTTGATAATTTCTCTTAACCATTTTACTAAAAACATGATGGCTATCGCAGCAATAAGGCAGGCGATGAAGTTCATTAAAAAGTAATTAGATTTGTTTTCGAATAGATCCCATGTGCCAGCAATCATTCCACTGAGCTTGTTACCTATGGATGTAGATAAAAACCACCCACCCATCATAAAAGAGGTCATATTGGTAGGGCTTATTTTTGATACTAATGACAATCCCATAGGGCTGATTAGTAGTTCGCCAATGGTTATCATGCCATAGGTAGAGATGAGCCAGAGTGCTGATGCCTTGTCTGTGTAGATGTCTGTGAACAAAACAGCTGCTGCCATCAATAGGGTAGAGATGCCTGTGATGAGCAGTCCCCAACCCATCTTAGCAGGGGTAGATGGTTCTTTACCTTTTAGGCGAAGGCGGCTAAAGAAGCCTAATACTAGGGGCGTAAATAGTATAATGAAGAGCGGGTTGATAGACTGAAATATTTCGGTCGAGATAAGCGAAACAGTTTCTCCATCTTTAGGTAATTTTTCTTTTGGTTGGTTGATGAAATAGTTAGGGTAGTCATATGTTTTTATCACGTTGCCCTCTGCTGTGGTAAGTGTTCTCAGCCTCTCATCCATACCTGTTACAGAGTCTTTCTGGTAATCCATCTTTTCTATGATAAAGCCCACTTTGTTGGCAACATCGATAGAGACCTGACGTTCAGTATAACTTTCGGCAAAGGTAGTTAGTGCTGTTGCATTTTGTTTAAATACTGCCCAGAAAACAATCATGATGGCAAAAATAGTTACGAGTGCTTTTATCTGAGAGCGTTCTTCTTTTTTAGCTCTAGGTATTAACGATCCAAAGAAAATGACAACCGGGATACACCCAAACAGGAAAGCATCATTGGCATCTGATCCAAATACGTTATTAGGAATCATCCATCCAATAGCTCCACATACAAGGGCAGGGGCAAATACATAGAGTAAGACATTGGATATGTCGGTATTCGATTCGCTGGTTTTCTGAATAACGTCTGCTTCTTTAATATGCCTAGTGCCAAAGATAAACACAATAAGCCCAATCAACATGCCGATGCCTGCTAGCAGAAAAGCGTATCCCCAACCGTATGTGTTGCGCATATAGGCCGCGGCAAAGTTACAGATGAATGCACCTAAATTGATTCCCATGTAGAAGATACTGTATCCAGCATCTTTTTTGTCTTTGTATTTTTCGTCCGAATATAGTTTGCCAAGTAAGGTCGAAATATTGGGTTTGAAAAATCCATTTCCTACAATAAGTAAAAGTATTGAGATCCACAAGACCGACTCGCTAGGTACGGCAAGTAGCATATATCCTGCTGACATCAGAATGCCTCCCAAGATAATCGAAACCCGATAGCCTAAAAGTTTGTCTGCAATCAATCCCCCCAAGAATGGGGTTAGGTACACTAGCCCTAGATAGGTGCCTACAATGTCGTTTGCTTTGGCTGGGCTAAAGTTCATGCCTTTGCCATCTTTTAGGTAGATGAAGAATATACCTAGCATGAGGTAATAACCAAACCGCTCCCACATTTCAGACAGGAAGAGGTATTTCAAGCCTTTGGGATGGGGGATATTGGGGTTTGGATTTTCGCTTGTTGCACGCATAACTACTGATATTACATTTGTTAAACATACAAAGATAAGATTATAAGCAGATTTATTAAATAAAATCTACGGTGTTATTGTGTTTCAATTAAGAAAAAGGTAGAGTTGCGTTTTCTTAATAAAACGACAAAGTGTTTGAAAATGGAATGAAAAGGCGAAAATGTTAAATTATCGCAAATAAACCTTTCGTGTTCTAACTCATCGTATGTAAATAATCATTACATTTGTTATGGATAAGGAAACAATGTCAACCCTATTTTAAGAACCAATTAAAACTAATTATCTATGAATAAAAAGGCTATTAGTCTGCAACACCTTCAGCCCCATTTTAGGCGAGTGATGTTTGCAGCATTCTTTTTTTCTGCATCTGTTATTTCTACAGTAGGTGCGGAGACTGTGTGGGAAGGAGATAAATTAACCAAAGAACAAGTTTTGCAAGATAACAAGCAGATTTCGGTTCAAGGTACGGTAAAAGATGTAAATGGTGAGCCTCTGATAGGCGTTAGTGTCAAAGTACAAGGATCTAGTGTAGGTACAGTAACTGACTTGGATGGTCAGTTTACACTTTCAGTACCATCTTCTAGTTCTGCACTAGTGTTTTCGTATGTGGGTTATATTCAGCAAAATATAGTTGTAGCTTCGAGGAAGATATTTGACATTGTCCTAAAAGACGATGCTCAGCAATTAGAGCAAGTGGTAGTAACTGCACCTATCGGGGTACAGCGTCCACCCAAGCAAATTGGTTATTCAGTAAGTAGTGTTTCTTCTAAGCAGTTAACCGAATCGGGGAGTACTAACTTTGCTTCGGCATTGTATGGTAAGGCAGCGGGTGTGAAAATATCAACGCCTCCAGGTGGTGCTACAGGTGCGGTAAATGTGCAGATAAGGGGTATAAACTCGTTGAATTTTAATCAACAGCCTTTGTATGTAGTAGATGGGGTGATGATACGGAATGATTCGCAAAATGGTGCTAAGGGAGCTAACAATGGCGATTATTGGTCTGATCAAAAGATCAGGGGCAATGGTGCAGCCGATATAAACCCTGCTGACATCGAATCGCTTACCATCTTGAAAGGGGCGAGTGCTTCGGCTCTTTATGGTTCTGACGCAGGTAGTGGCGTTGTGGTAATAACCACAAAAAAAGGATCTCGTAGAGAAGGTTTGGGGGTTGAGTTTAGCTATAACGGAGCTTTTGAAAGTGTAACAAACTTACCCACATACCAAGAAATTTATGGACCTGGATATAGTCCAAATGTTAACTTGTCCAATGGTGCAGATGTTAATGGCTGGTTTTATGATGGAAACAAGGCTGTAAATGGTGGTAAACGTCCCTATTTTAGAGCTTACGGTCAGTTTGGCCCTAAACTCGATGGTAGCCAAGTAACCTGGTGGGATGGTCAAGCCAGAACATATGGTTTGAATAAGAACAACTATGCCGACTTGTTTCAAGTAGGATACAGTTCAAATATTAATGTTGCCTTATCAAAGCAAACCGATGTTGTCAATTACCGTCTTTCTTATTCGAGATTAGACTACGAGGGAATACAAATAGGCGGAAACCAAAAGAAAAATACATTTAGTTTAAATTCGACAGTCAACCTAAATAAAGATATAACCTTAGATCTTGTTGCTACTTATTTAAACACAAATATTTTAAATAGACCTCAATCTACGAGTCGATTGTTATCGAGTTACGATGGCTTTTTCAGTAGAGCCGAGGATGTGTCTTTGTTTTTAGACAAATATAAAACATCTACAGGATACAAATGGGTACCATCAGCAAATTCGGAACGAAACCGCGAAGAAGCTTTAAAATACCCAATACGCTCAGCAAATACGTTCGATTATCTGTGGGATCGATTAAAAAACAGATACGAAGAAGAAGAAAATCGTTTGATGTCGAGTGCTACTTTGAACTGGAAAATTTCGCCAAAGTTTAAGTTCAGAGGACGCCTAGGTAATGATTATACAGCAGCTAACGTTGAAGATAGAAAATATGCCCAGTATCCAGCAGCATATGCACCGAATAACGGATCTGATGATTTGGGAAGTTTCGAAATCACTAAGAATCAATATTCCATACTTTATGGCGACGCTTTGGTAACTTACAATCAAGATGTAACTTCTGACCTTAATTTCACCCTAGCGGGTGGATGGCAAGGTAGAGAAGAAAAATACTTGGGTCAAAAAGCAGGAACAAGGGATGGACTTATTACCGAAAACTGGTTTTCGTTAACTAACTCGTATAGTGTCTTATCTAATGCAAGATCTACTATAGAAGTGCTAAAATATGCATACCTAGGTATATTCAATATGTCGTACAAAGACATGCTGTTTTTTGAGGCAACTGCTCGTCAAGAATATTCGTCGACATTACCTCCTAAAAACAACAGTTTCTTTTATCCATCAGGTAATGCCAGTTTTATTTTTTCTGAAGCTATGACCTTACCCACTTGGTGGACATATGGAAAAGCACGTGCCTCTTATGGTATTGTAGGCAATCCACCTCCAGTTTATGTAGCCAATGTACTTTATGATCAGAATGTGTTACAATACGATGAAGGATCTTACCCTGCACTAACCATGGATCCGACTTATGGAAATCCCGATTTGGTTGCAGAAAAGAAACATGAATTAGAGTTTGGTCTCGAAACTCGTTTTTGGGACGATCGTGCTAGTTTAGATGTGAGTTTCTATACCAATAAAGTAAAAAATCAAATTTTGGAACTTGCAGTACCAATGAGTTCGGGTTCGCAAGCCAAAATGGTCAATGCTGGAGAAATAGGAAGCAAAGGTTTAGAAATAGCCGCCAGTGTAACCCCAATAATAGGAGATGTGCGATGGACTACACGCTTTAATATTGGCTTCAATACATCGAAGGTAAACGCTTTGAATGATGGAATTAAAGAACTTCGTTTTTGGGATCAAGACCAATCGAGCGTAAAACTTTCGGCTACTGTGGGTGAAACGCTTGGTAACATCTATTCGTATGATAGAAAAAGAAACGACAAAGGAGAGTTGCTGATTAGCGACAAGGGATACTATGTTATCGACCAATCGAAGTATGTAAAATATGGAAACATAATGCCTAAAGCTGTTGGGGGATGGTCAAATACCATCGATTACAAAGGATTCTCTGTCGACTTCACCATCGATTACCGCTTGGGAGGTCAATTAATATCTCCATCTACCAAATATGCCATGGGTGCAGGTATGTACGAAAGCACACTATGGGGGCGTGATGCCGAGCATGGAGGTTTAGCATGGGATTGGGATTATAAAGACACAAAGGGTAATATCGTATCTTCTCATAAACTCAACGATGGTATCTTGTTAGAAGGTGTTAATGAAAAAACAGGATTACCCAATACAACCATTGTTTCTGCTGCCGATTATTACAACACCACCTATGCTTGGGGTGCTAATGGATGGAACGACGGAATGGTATACGATAATAGTTATATCAAATTTCGTGAAATAACTTTAGGGTATAGAATTCCTGCCAATATAGCGAGGAGTCTCAAAATGGGAGCAATAAAAGTATCGGTATATGCAAGAAACTTATTCTATATCTGGAAATCGCTTGACAATATTGATCCTGAGGCTGCAATTGGGTCAAAATGGTTTACACAAGGTATTGATGCAAGTGCTTCACCAGCATCTAAAACCTTAGGTTTCTCGGTAAGTGCTAACTTTTAAGAAAAAGAAAGATGAAAAACATTTCAATTAAAATAGCTAGTTATGCTTTGGCATTATTGAGTATCACAAGTTGTGATATTGACGATAAATTTGTTAGTCCAGACAAGGTAGATAAAGGTACAGTATCAGCCTTCTATACATCAATGTTGAATAACCTACGTATGCGTACCGAGTATTTCGATGTGCGTAGTATGCGAAGCGACCATGTGGGTATTTATGCTCAAACCATGGTAATTAATAATGGTTCTTCGATATACAAAGAGCGAGATGGGTATATAGCCGATTTCTGGAAAGACTATTATGTGTCTCGTGAGGGAGATGAATATGGTGGAAAAGGTGGAACATTGGCGATGTATGCTTTTATGAATACTACGAATGAGACAGATCTACCTGAGATACAGCTAACGAATATGCCCTTTATGAATGCAGCTAAAGTAGTAGTTGCTGATAGAACTGCACAAATGGTGGACTTGTTTGGTGATATTCCTTTTTCGGAGGCTTCGAGTTTATTGGCTACAGGACAGAATATACCTGCTAAATTTGACGATCAGCAGGTTCTTTATAAAAATATGATTGTTGCCTTAAAAGAAGCTGGCGATTATTTCAAAACCGCCAAAGAAACAAGTTTCTTTACAGGGCGTGATATGCTATTGAAAGGTAATACTACTCTTTGGTGTAAATATGCAAACTCGGTTCGTCTGAGATTGTTGATGCGTATTGTAGAAATAGATCCAACTTATGCTCAACCTCAAATAATGGAAATTTTAGACAATCCAGCAGCTTATCCGCTGATCGATGGAGACAATAATCCGAACTATGATCCTAAAGCATCAGATGTATTGTTGCATCCGAGATCGGATTATAATAAATCACTTAATGAGGCTTTGAACGAAGGTAATGCGAAAGTGCCTGGAGATTTTATGCTGAATAAATTGATGCTACCAACCAAAGATCCTCGTTTGGATGTGATGTTCGACAAAAATGGTCAAACAGAATATCGTACAGTTGCAATAGGTACCTCTGCCGATCAGATTACAGGTTTGGCAAAAACCTTGTCATGCTGGGATTCTACTACATTTTGGCAAAACACCAAAATACCAGGTGTTAGAATGACTGCATCGGAAGTAAACTTTCTTAAAGCCGAAGCATTTGAGCGTTGGGGTTCAACAGCCGATGCCAAGCTTGCCTATGAAACAGCAATTAGACAATCGATCTCCTTTTACTACTATTTGAATAAAGAAAGTAGCAATGCGAAAAAAGCACCTGTGGTAACAGAGTTTCAAATAGCCGATTTCTTGGCAAATGGTGTTCCTTATACAGGTACTCAAGTACAGAAGCTAGAGCTAATAGGTACTCAGAAATGGTTGCATTTTGGATGGCTACAGGGCTATGAGGCGTGGGCAGAATACAGACGGACCAAATATCCTGTCTTGCTCCCATTCCCTGCTGATGCTAAAGATGCAGGATACGAGACACCTCCTACGAGGTTATTATATCCTACGGCAGAAACCTCAATTAACCCTCACTATGAAGATGTGAGATCAAAAAATACACGTGTCACACGCATATTCTGGGATGTAAAATAATAGCTCAAATTAAATACATTAAAAAACGACTACCCTTTTAGGATAGTCGTTTTTTTCTACCTCATTTTCTACTACAAGCTCTAAAGGTAGAAATAAATTGATTTTGTTAGAATATTAAAGAGTTAATTAGAGCGTCAAAGATCATTTAAAAGGCTCTAAAACAAGAAAAGACCGCATATAGCGATCTTTAAAAGCGGAGAGGAAGAGATTCGAACTCTCGATACGGTTACCCGTATACAGGCTTTCCAGGCATGCCTCATCAACCACTCGAGCACCTCTCCAAAAGCTTTTCAGATGCAAAGATAAGAGATATTTTGGGAATGGCAAGAAATGTAAAAAATAGCTATTTTTGACTCTGAAAACATTCTTTTAGCTTTTTTTTCTAAATAATATAAAATGATACTATATCTTTGTCGAAATTTAAAATAAGAGATAAACATGAAAGAACTTTTGGAAAACTTAAATCAACTTTTTGCTGATTTTACTAAGGATGCAGCTCAACAAGTAGAAAATGGGAATAAAGCAGCTGGAACACGTGCAAGAAAATCTTCTTTGGCTATTGAAAAAGCATTGAAAGAATTTCGTAAAGTATCTGTTGAAGAATCTAAAAAGTAATCTAGCATACTTTCAGTTTATTGAGTATTAGAGATCAACCCATGTTGCCAATACTTTGAACGATAGAAAATTCAAAAAAGCATCCAGCAAATCATTTGACTTGCTGGATGCTTTTTTTTGTATCAGTACCTAATTATTTGATACGAAG
>JBDLTH010000054.1:0-32310 GCA_039799165.1 Bacteroidota bacterium | reverse complement strand
AAAAGGATCTTAAAAATGAATTAGAGGGTGTCAACCTGAACTACAATTTCATCTATTTCTTTTTATATTATTCGCTTTACAAATATAGCAAACATTTTATCATTACGTCTTACTGACACTTTAAAAAAGTAAACTTTAACCAAAATCACATTCAACATAACAACATATTTAAACATACTTCTAATAAACAATTAATAATAAATAAAGTTCGACGCCAAATTGTTAACGAAGATTAATTAGATATAGATTACGATTCACAAATTAATTATTTATCACAATTACAAAACAGCCTTTTTCATCAATAAAAACGCAAACTTAGGGCTAGAATCGATCAAATACCACTCTTTTAAGCCTACTTCATTGAAAAATTGAATTTGGAAATTGAGGCAACAAAGAAGATACAAAATAAGATATTATGGCTATATTTGCTTAAATGATAAAAAGGATTTGCCATAAATAAAAACAGTGTGCGTATGAAAAAAGTTATTCTAGGAATTGACTTACAAAATGATTTCACATCACCTAATGGTTCCCTATTTGTGCAAGGTGCAGATTCCGATATTCGGAATATAAGTACCTTTATCGAAGAGTTTGGCTCAAATATCGATTTAATTGCACTTACGCTCGATTCTCATCAACCCATCCATATTGCCACACAAAGCTATTGGAAAGACAGTGAAGGATACCCTCCAGCCCTGTTTACTACCATTACTGCTACTGATATAGAACAGGGCAAATGGACGGCTCAATATAACGAAGGGCTTGCTTTAGATTATTTGAAAGCTTTGAAACAAAACGCTGAGCTATGCACTATCTGGCCTCCTCACTGCATCATAGGTAGCAAAGGCTGGGCTATAAACGAAATACTGATGAAGGCATTATACGCATGGTGCATCAGCGAAAAAAAATCGTACGAGCTATTTTATAAAGGAATGCACCAGGCTACCGAACATTACAGCATATTTAGAGCTGCGGTTGAATACCCCGATGCCGAAGAAACAATGTTAAACATAAAGCTATTGAACAGGCTAGATACGTTTGACCAAATTATAGTGATAGGCGAGGCTGCCGACTACTGTGTAGCAAACTCGCTCAACGATATGCTCAAGGCTCGCCCTCATTTAGCTACCAAGACGGTTGTATTGACCGATTGTATGTCGTGGATAGACCCTAATAATGAACGTGCTAAATATATATACGATAATGCCCAAAATCAAGGCGTTGCATTTATGACATCGAAAGCGTATAAAGCAAAACATAGTTCATCCGAAATATAAAACTCGAACATGATGAGATTAACTTATATATATCACAGTGCCTTTGCAATAGAAACCGATGATTTTACAATCATTATCGACTATTTTGAAGATTCTATATCCAAAGAACGAGGCGTAGTGCATGATCGGCTACTACGTCGTCCACAAAAACTTTATGTGTTGGCATCGCATAGCCATCACGACCACTTTAATCCCGAAATTTTTGACTGGCGAGAGATAAGAAACGATATCTCTTATATCCTTTCTGAGGATATAAAAGCAACTACCAACATCAAATATTTTGATGTTACCTTTATCGACAAGGATGATGAATACAAAGACGATCTGATCGAAATAAAAGCATACGGATCAACAGATTTGGGTATATCTTTGAAAATAAAATTTGGGGGCTACACCCTATTTCATGCTGGCGATTTGAACAACTGGCACTGGAAAGAAGAGTTTACTCCCGAGCAAGTCGGCGAAGCTCAAGATTACTACCTGCGCGAGTTGGATCACCTAGCAGCATCGACACCTAAAATAGATTTGGCTATGTTTCCGGTAGACCCTCGTTTAGGTGTAGACTATATGCTGGGGGCAGATCAATTTTTACAAAAGATACCCACCACCCTGTTTGTACCCATGCACTTTGGTGAAGCTTATGACGAGGCTAAAGCAATACGCTCGGTTGCCGAAAAGTACAATACCAAGGTATATGCCCCTCCGCACAAAGGCGATGCTCTGGAGGAGGTGGAGAATTTATTATAACTACAATTTCTAAATTTAACAAAATCGCATTATGCAAATAAAAAGTAAATTTGACCATTTCAATATCAATGTTACCGATCTTGACAGAAGTATCGCATTTTATGATAAAGCTTTAGGATTAAAAGAACTACGTCGCAAAGAAGCCGCTGACGGATCTTTTGTGTTAGTATACCTAACAGATGGCGTTTCGCCGTTTTCGCTAGAGCTAACTTGGCTTAGAGACCATCCGCAAAGCTACCAACTGGGCGAGAACGAAAGCCACCTGTGCTTTAGGCTAGAAGGCAACTACGACGAGGTACGCCAATATCACAAAGACATGAATTGCGTATGCTACGAGAACCACTCGATGGGCTTGTATTTTATTAACGACCCTGACAATTACTGGATCGAGATATTACCCGTTAAGTAAGCAATAAGGGCTAGGCTAGTACATAGCCCTTTTGTTGTTCTCTATACCTAAAACCTATAACCTGCTGCATGATGAATACGCAACTATCCGAAATTGTTAGACTTTTTGATTTTGAGGGTACAATACAACACATCCAATCGTTGGGCGAAGGGCTTATCAACGATACATTTTTTGTAGAAACCAAAGGCAATAGCCCAAACTACATTTTGCAACGCAAAAACAAACGTATATTTACCAATGTGCCTGCTATGATGGACAATATTGAGAAGGTAACAAACCATCTTAAAACTAAAATTGTAGCACAACAGGGCGACCCCATGCGTGAGGCATTGACCCTTGTCAAGACCAAAGATCAGAGGCTATACGTCGAAGATAGCGAAGGCGAATATTGGGCGGCTTGCTACTTTATCGAAGATACAATAACCTACCAAAGAGCCGATTCGCTGGCTCTGGCTCAGCAAGGTGGGCGTGGCATTGGCAAGTTTCAGGCAATGCTGTCGGATATGACAGAGCCGTTGACCGATATTTTACCTGGGTTTCACAACATCAGACTCAGATTCAAGCAATGGGACGATGCACTAGCCAACGATTGTGTAGGACGTAAAGCCCTTGTACAACAAGAAATAGCATGGATAGAAAGCCGCAGACACGAGATGATGGCATTTTGGGCAAAAGCCGAATCGGGCGAACTGCCCACACGCATCACCCACAACGACACCAAAATAAGCAATATCCTATTTGATGCACACAACAATGTGCTGTGTGTAATTGATTTAGACACAGTACTCAACAGCATCTGCCTCAACGACTATGGCGACGCCATTCGCTCGTACACCAATACAGGCTTGGAGGATGACGTAGATCTGAACAATGTAGGCGTAGATATGCACATCTTTGAGTCATATACCAAAGGTTATTTAACCGAGGCTATTGGTTTTTTGACTCAAACCGAAATCGATCACATTGCATTTTCTGCCAGATACATTACCTTTGAGCAGGCACTTCGTTTTTTGATGGATTATATCAATGGCGACAGCTATTACAAGGTGAAACACGAAACGCACAATCTGGTACGCACCCACGCACAATATAAGCTCTTGCAAATCTTAGAGCTGCACTACGACCAGATGTGTGCTATTGTAACCAATCTAGTTAAGCAATTCAGAAAATGAAAAAAATAAGCATCCCCAAATTACCGATAGAAACGAATGATATAGAAGAGATTGATCGTGTATTGGCAACACTGCCTGCACACAACATCGATGAGGTGAATTGGGCAGATCAATATCCGTCAAAACCCAATGTATCGTTCCGAATTGCACACAACAGCACCCACATACTGCTGCAATATCAGGTACACGAAAACGAGCTACTGGCTTTGGTAGACGAAGACAATGGCAAGGTATGGACAGACTCATGTGTTGAGTTTTTCGTAACGTTCAACAATACGCATTATTACAATATCGAGGCATCGTGTATTGGCAAAACACTCATGGGACATCGCCTTATAGGCGATAAGGCAAGCCATGCTTCAGCCCCAATATTAAAATCGATAGCCAGATTATCCAGCTTGGGTACAAACACGATAGCAAAACAAGCGGGCAACTTCAGCTGGACACTTACCCTTGTCATTCCCTGCTCGGCTTATTGGGGCGATAAGATCAGCAAATTGGATGGTGTAACGGCTCGTGCCAATTTTTATAAATGTGGCGACAACCTTACAACGCCTCATTTTGTATCGTGGAACAGTATCGAAACTCCTAAACCAAGTTTTCATCAGCCAGCATTTTTTGGCGAGATAGAATTTGAATAAAATACACTGCCCACTTTCAAATTACAACAATTCGGGGCGATATTCGAAGTGCATCGTATCGTAATGATACCATTTGCCACCCCATATAAACCCATGCCTTTCGAATATATCGACAATGGTTTGGGGTATCTGATTTGTATAGTTTAGCGGAGCGTTTTCGTTTTTACACCTGCAATCCCATTGCCAATAGTTTGAGTACTTTACATTGAGATCGATAGACGTGCCAAAGCTATGTGTGCTGAGCCTGTTTGTACCACTTATGATACGCCAGTTGAACGTAGTAGCCCCCACCAAATACCTTTTAAGCTGAGGATGCTGATCTAACTCGTCAGACACCTTTTGCAGTTGAATGTGTACATTGTTGATCTTGGTAATCTTAATTTTTGCCCCTACCAATTGCGGACACCAAACTAGCTGTGTAAGATTGGCTTGCACCTCGCTAGCCGTATTGCCATACATAGCTTTCATCAAAGCCTCGTTGCGTACACGCCCTGCATCTTCGCCTTTCGAAGGCACATACACACCTTTTATATACCCTTGAGCAAACATATCGGCAACAGATGACACGTTGAGCAATTGCACATCATCTCTAGCCACGCCATCGTCATACACCAGTTTTGTCTCATCTTTCAAAATCAAGAACCGACCATCATAGCGTTTTACCCAATCGGGGTAGGCTTGCAATAATTTACGAACCCCTTGGGGCATATGTTGGGTATGACCTGCAAAAACACTCAAAAACAATAAAACGATACTAACAACACTATTTTTCATGCAAATATTATGACTAAAATCTAAACAGTTACTAAATCAAAGGTATTAAGTTTTAACTAAGGTGCAAAGCTTGTGTGTATGCACCAACAGTTACAGCTTCGATTGTAAAGATGAATAAGACCAATCTGTTAAAAAAAATCAATCAATTAAACCTATCCACAAAGCCCTAGTCCAAGCATACATAAACTAATAAAATATATTGAGGTATGAAAAAAATATTTTTAGCACTTATCGTAGTAGCAAGCTTATCACTTACAGTATCGGCTAGCCCAAATAGAGATGGCAGACAAGGGAAACGAAATAACAGGATGGTGGAACAACTGGACTTGTCTACAGAGCAACAAACGCAATTGAAAACCTTGAATGAGGGATTGAGAGCAAAAAGAGAAACTTTGAAAGACGACCCGTCGCTAACTAGAGAAACTAAACGAAAAATGATGGCTGAGGCGAGAACAACGCATAGAGCCGAAGTGAAATCGATATTAACGCCTGAGCAAAATGCTAAATGGGGGGAGAAGAAAAGCGAAGATAAAAGATCGAAAGAGAACAAAAACAGAAAGAAAAGAGGGAACAAACAACAATGGGATAGCGAGACTACGGCTAAGCTTGATGCCTTGAAAGAGAACTTTGATAGCCAAAAAAAATCGATAGAGATGAGCCGTATAGCTCCCGATGCACAAAAAGAACGAATCAAGACCTTAGAGGGTCAGTATAGAGAGGATCGAAAAAAAATAACCAGAGAAGCTAAAAAAACTAAATAAATATACAATATTGTTATTTTAATTTCTATCTTTGCCATACACTTACTTATGTGCAAAACTAGAAATTGTTTTAGGAACTAGTTTAGGTTTATATATATAGATGGAACAGGGAGCTTATGATTTTCATAAGCTCCCTGTTTTTTATTGTTAAGTAACAGTTGCCTGTACCAAAACGAAATGAAAATAAATCTTAAAAAGATTTATTCATATTCACCATCACCAGATAGTCTTCGACAGCTTCTTTTACCTTTGCATCTAACGTTATATTTTGAGATCCGTTTTTCAACAACTGCGTATTGCCTTTTTCTGAATAGACTGCCGTTTTGTCGGTAAATTCTAACTTGCCCTCTTGAAACTCACGAAATTCTTTATCGCCTACGGCATTCATCGATCTAAAATTGAGACGAAAAATAAGATCGTTTTTTTTATCATAACATACCCAGTGGTACATCTCTTCTTTGTTGTCGTTACCTACCCCAGCTCGCTTTATTTCTAAGATCGAAATAGCAGCATTATCAAAATGATATAAAATTTTATAAATTGGTGTAAACATAATCTATGTGCAAAATTAAAAAAAAGAAAAATAGTAGCCAAAGGTACATCAAAAAGGTATATACACACCAATACTGTACTATAAATAATTGAATGACAAATTGAGCGATAGAGCGTTCATCAAAAAAGATGGCTTGCTCAGTGCATACTATACTGATCTTTATAGTATATTTGTTCTATAAATTTAAGATTCTCAAGCTTAGCCAATCTACAGATGGCTTGATCAACTACAAATAAGATGAATAACAAGAAGAGAGTATATGTGATTATCAACCCTGTATCGGGTACAAAATCGAAAAAAGGCATCCCTGAAAAAGTGGCTAAGGCTATTGATGCACAGAACTATGACATCCACTTCTTCCTTACGGGATACGAGGGGCATGCTACCGAAATAGCTTCCGAAGCGGTACAAAAGCATATCGACTATGTGATTGCTGTTGGTGGTGATGGCACGATTAACGAAATAGCCAAAATACTCATCAATACCGATGTGGTATTTGGCATAATACCAAGCGGATCGGGCAATGGATTGGCCCGAGATTTGCATATACCGATGGCTGCTACCAAAGCTATAGAGGTTATCAGACAAGGACTTGTCAAGAAAATAGATTATGGTATTGCCAACGGTAACATATTTTTCTGTACCTGTGGTGTAGGTTTCGACGCTCAAGTGAGCGAGAAGGTACTGACTCAAACGGCACGTGGACCGTTGATGTATGCCAAAAATATGATAACTACCTTTTACAGTTTCAAACCCGAATTGTATAAAATAGCCTGCGACGAAGGTGTGTTCGAAGATCAAGCCTTTGTTATCACCTGTGCCAATGCATCGCAATACGGCAACAATGCTTTTATTGCACCACATGCCGATATACAAGATGGTAAGATGAACATATCGATACTCAAACCCCTGTCGGCCATAAATCTGCCAAAAACAGCGGTACAAATATTCTCTAAAAAAATAGGAAACAACGCCAAATTTGTAGAACTAATCACCCAAAAGGCAGTAATAACGAGAGACAAAGAGGGTGTTATGCACCTAGACGGAAATGCGTTGTATACGGGCAAAGAAATACGTGTTGAGATTGTGCAGCAAGGTTTAAATATCCTTGTGCCTCAAAAGAAAAACGCACATCAGGCATAAGGTTGTATACGATCGTAAAAAATAACACGAGGCGGTTTTATTTGTTAAAACGGCCTCGTGCTTTATATTATCAGACCACACTCAAGTTAAACAAAATGAATGGCTATCTTTTTCTTTTTCTTCTTTTTAGCATAATAAGCAACAACTGCTGCACTACCTAAAACGACAATGGAGGCGAGTAAAAAAGTGGTTTTCTTATTCATAAATCGTTTATTAATCTGTACTACATAGCATAAAGATACTAAAAAAAACAGCACATCGTAGCAATGAATACAAATAAAAAAACGACCTATTCGCGTATCCTAACATAGATATGCTTGATATATGTATTGTTGTCTACCACACGCTGGTCGATGTCAAACACAACATGCAACGACTTGAGTAAGGGTGTCAACTTGGGGTAACCAAAATTACGAGGGTCAAAGTCTGATTTCTTTTTCAAAATCAAATTTCCTACATCACCTAGAAACGCCCAGCCTGTATCGTCTGCCAAATCCTCAACAGTCCGTTTTAGCAACTCAATAGTTTCACTATCCACAGCATCAAACTGAATAGTGGTAGTGTTTTCCAAATATATCTTCTCTACTATTTCATTGACATGAACTGGTAATTCAGGATTCGCAATAATTTCGAGGTATATAAACTTATCACAAGCCACAATAAAAGGAACGGGGGTCTTTTTTTCGCCTATACCAATCACAATCATACCCGATTCACGCAAGCGGGTAGCTAGACGAGTAAAGTCGCTATCGCTAGATATTAAACAAAAACCGTCTACGTTTTGCTTATACAATATATCCATAGCATCGATAATCATAGCCGAGTCGGTTGCATTTTTACCTACGGTATAGCTATATTGCTGCATGGGTATGATGGCATGCTCTAACAAAACAGGTCTCCACCCTGATACCGAGGGCTTAGACCAATCGGCATAAATACGTTTGACGGTGGGTACACCAATCTTTGCAACTTCGCCCAACATAGCCTTTACATACCCATAGGGAATGTTATCGGCATCAATCAACACCGCCAACCTCAGGTCTCTCCTGTCTTTTATCGTATCTCTCATACTTGTGTTTGTTATAGTTTAAATTATGTATCTTTTAAAACTTGATTCAACATCAAGTAGTCAATTCTCGTAGAGCTCCAAAGGCAAATTGTCTGGATCATAAAAAAATGTAAACCGCTTACCTGTAATTTCATCCAAGCGTATGGGCTCAGACTGAATACCTTGGGCATGCAAATCTCTCACAGTAACCTCGATATCTTTGGTTTTAAACGCTAGATGTCGCAAGCCCAAAGCCTCGGGATAGGACGGACGAGGGGGGGCTTCGGGAAAAGAAAATAATTCGATTTGTACATTATTACCGGCATCAAGATCTAACTTGTACGAATTGCGTACTGCACGATACGTTTCTTGAATAATGTGCAAACCTAGTATGCGTGTATAAAAATCTTTCGATTTCGGATAATCTGAACATATAATCGCTATATGATGTATGCCTAATAATTTCATAAAGTAAATTCTAAAAAATAAAAAGCCGCTATCTACTGCCTATAAAAAGCACTATCTTTGCATCTGAATAAATAAGCTTGTATAAAAAATAGAAGAGCAAAGATAGCATTTGTAATAATCAAACCAAAGTATGACTCCAATAATTACGTTTTATATTGTACGCCACGGAAAAACATTACTAAATACACTCGACCGTGTACAAGGTTGGTGCGACTCGCCTCTAACACCGGAGGGTATCGAGGTAGCGCAATATTTAGGTGCTGGACTGTTAGATACGGCCATGGACTCGGTATACACGAGCGACTTGCGAAGGACGAGACAAACTGCTGAGACTATTCTGAACGAGAAAGGTCAACCCAATCTGCGCATTAACGAGCTATTCGGTTTTCGTGAAGCCTGTTTTGGGATATATGAGTCCGATTTTAATAGTAAAATGTGGGGAGACGTTTCGTTATTTTTGCAATACACCACCAAAGAGGCGATGTATAAAGACATTTTTGGCGGAAAAATATCGAACAAAGAGGTCTTGGATACAATCAGCAAACTAGACCCAATGCAATTGGCAGAAAGCTTTGAGCAGGTAGAAACCCGTTCGCAAGAGGCGTTGAACGAAATTGCTGAAAAAGAATCGACTGATCAATCTAACAAAAACATACTGGTAGTAGCACACGGTATGAGCATTATATGTATGTTGTACAACCTTGGGGGCAAAGAGTTGCTGAAGCAACATCTGGATAATGCGTCGGTATGCAAAGTGATCTATCAAAACGGAGCATTCACCGTACAATCGATGGGCGACATGTCGTACGTAGACAAGGGGCGTGAATTGAAGAGAAGATAAGTATCTTGAGCCGATAAACAAGAACGAGTTGATTACTAATAATCAACTCGTTTTGTTTCTAAAGAAATTATTTCTTAGAATTTGATTCCGTAACCTACTCCAATTGTAAAGTGGTCAAAATCGCCAAACGTATATTTCAATTCTGCATTTACGTATGTATTATCGCTAATGCTATATCCAGCACCTGCTCCTAAATTGAAACCGATGTCAGTAAAACCATCAGAGTCTTGTTTTACACCTGCGATAGTTTCACCTGCATAGCGGTTGTTTTGGATAGCAAAACCTGCTAATGGATATACCGTTAGGTTGTTTTGCAAATCAAGTACATAATGTGCATTGATGTTAACATCAAGACCTGTTACTTTGTCTTTTGGAAACAAAAACATTACGTCTGGAGCAATACGTATATTATCTGTAACACTATAACGTCCTTGTACGCCAAGCATAAAACGACCTGGATCAGTTTGTGAACCTAATTGTAATAATACCGATTTTTCGCCTGCGCCAGTTTGTGCAAATACTCCTAAAGTAGTAACAGCTACTAAAGCTATTGACAATAATACTTTTTTCATGCTATTCTTAAAATTTATTCTTTATTAATAAAAAAAACTATGCAAAGCTATATAATTTAAAATGATATTTCAATATCTCTCCCCTTTTATTTATGCTCAGGTTTCAAAACTACCCCTTGCCTTTTCTTGCCATTTATTTTAACAAGTAGTGGTTTATCGAACCGCACATGGCGTATATACTGGGTTTCGAATACGGCGGGTTGGCTGTTGAGAAACGATATATCAAATGTTCCCCCATCTTTCAGATAGGAGTTGATGGTAAAATAACCAACCCCAAAAGATGTTAAATTCTGAAAGAAATGTGTGCCTTGACTGGGTTCGATACGGTAATTCTCTAATCCTGATTCCACCAGCAAGCGTGCATTGGTTATATACGACCACTTGACAGGTATACCCAACCACGAGTCGCTACTACCCCAACGCCCTGGCCCAACCAAAACATAGCCTTTATCTTCGGCTGTAAATTGCTTGTTCAGCTTTTCTATTTCGTATGCTACAAATTGATTATTCGACGCACTAAAGTTTTCTGTTTTCACATACACTATATCGTACACATCGTCTACAATGCCATTACCCAGTGCCATATTAGATATCAGTACCGTATCTTGGGGGGCAACGGTAGTCAAATCTTCGTTCATTACCTCCTTGTTCTGCACAATGGGACGAATCTGAAGCAGATAGAAAGCACCTTTTTCTTTACTTTTTAGGTCTACGGCAAATTCTATCTCTATGCCTCTTCCCATTTCTTCTTGACCGATACGGAGTATCCGCTGCAATATTTGGGATAGTGGAAACAAATCGTGTTGCAACACATTGGCAAATGATATGATCTTTCGTCCACCCTCATAGTATCCATCATTTATCACCTGATCGATAGGATCATACGTTGACGATATGTACCGAATGGAATCGTCCATAACCGCATCCTTTACGTTTAACGTCAGTAGATTAAATCCATCATTGATCGAAAAATCATTCGACATGTTTTTCATATCCAGTGCATAAAACTGACGCTGTGTTTCACGCAAAGCAAAATCGACCGAGCTCAACTGCAATATATTGTGCGGATGATAGGGCGAGAAACGCAAGGTTGTACCTCCATCTACAATATATTTACCTAAACCCAATGCCATGTTTACAATACCCTCTTCGGCCGTTTCGTTGCCTATGGGGTAAAAATTGAGTGAACGGGTTACACCTGACATGGTAGGATAGAAACGGTCTTCGTATCTGCGACCTACTACTTCTTGCAACACTATTGCCATCTTTTCTTGGTCTATCAGGTTTTGTGTAGCACTCATATATGCCTTGCTATCTTGATAAAAGACTGAGGCATATACTGATTTTACCGCTGTACGAATAAGTTCGAGCATCTTTTCCTTATCCTCCAAGTTGGGGATCATGTAGGTAGAGTATATACCTGCAAACGGCTGATAGTACGAATCTTCGAGTAGGCTTGACGAGCGTACTGCTAGTGGCGATTTGATAACTTCTATAAATGCCATAAAATCGCCCAAAAGACGATCGGGTAGCGTGGCTTGGAGAAAATGACGCAACATATCCTCGTCCGATATATCGCTCAACGCTATCGGGTACAGATTGTTTATTTCCATAAACTCATCAAAAATATCGGTACACAAAACTACCGTTTTGGGCAATATGACTGGAAAGTTGGGATGCTGATTGAGTTCTAAATGGGTTTTTACGATGTTTCCTAAAAATGCTAAGCCTCTTCCTTTACCTCCCAATGAGCCGTTGCCAATGCGTGCAAAATTAGAAAATTCGTCAAAGCGATCTTTTTCAAACACAGCAATCACACCCGTATTTTTCATCCTCCTGTACTCGGCTATCGAATTGTAAATATTCTGTCGGGCTTCGGGCAAGCTCATGTCTTCGAGATCGAACGATTTTACGGCTTCTGCCACAGGAAACATGGCTCGGGAATACAAAAATCTGGAAAAATGATTGTGAGACATGTGGTATATAAGCGACTTGTCGGGAATGCTCATAATAGAACGTTGCAAATCTTTTAGATTTCTTATTCTCAGTATCTCTTGTTCGGTGTCAGGGTCGATGATAATAAAATCTCCAAAACCAAACTGCTCTACTACCTGTTTACGTAGATCGATGGGGTAGCTTTTCGAGTTTTTATCGATAAAACGACAATGCAACTCGTCAGCATATCGCTTGTTCTCAGGTTCGGACGAGTTGAATACAATGGGCAAAAAACGATTGCGTGTACGCACCCATTTTGCTAAATTATATCCTGCCAATTTTTCTTTTACCCCCCCGTGCATGTAGCTCATATCGGTAACTATACCTAGTATATTATCCTTATATTGAGTATAAAAGCTAGCTGCTTCTTCGTAGCTGCGTGCCAATAGTATCTTGGGACGACCACGCATCCGCAGCATCTTGTTATGCTCGTTCAATGCCTCTTTCGAAAACTCTTCTGATTCTTCTAATACAATTTTGAAGAGGGCTGGCAATGCTGACGAATAGAACCGAACCGAGTCTTCGACAAGCAATATCACTTGCACGCCCACCATTTTGGTATCGTGCTCTACGTTCATCATATCCTCTATCAGTTTGATGATTGCCAACAGTAGGTTAGAATTGCCCAACCAGCTGAATATATAATCGGCAAACGTCAGGTCTTCGGTCGACAGGCGTTTCGATATTTCTTTCGAAAACGGTGTCAACACAATCACAGGAATATCCTGATATTGGGTTTTGATAGAACGTGCGGCTGCAAACATATCAGCATCATCCATATTGGGCATATGAATAATCAGTTCGTAATGATATTCTTTCAGATATTCAAGTGCCTCTTCTTCGGTAGACACTTGGGTAAAACGAGGTGGATACCTCAAGTTTAGCGATGTATATTCGTAAAATATCTGCTCATCTACACGCCCGTCTTCTTCTAGTATAAATATATCGTACTTGGTAGCAATAAGCAACACATTGTATACTCGCTTTGTCATCAAGCTGGCAAAGGATGTGTCTTTGAACTGAAAGTGTCGAACGCTGGGTAGATTAGGCATAGGTATATTCTGATAATATTTAGTAATGGGTAAAAGTAAAAAAATATCCCGAAAACCGAAATATTACTTTGCTCTAAAATAATTGTTTTAAATACGACACTTTTGATTCATGCCGATTTCAATTATTTTGTGATACAATCAAGATAAAAAGATTTAATTGTTATCTTTGTATATATGAAGTCTCTGTGTAATAAAACAGAGAGACTTCTTTATTAACATATAATATTCATTCTAATAGTTTTGGTATAAAATGAAAATCGCAATTGTTGGCGTAAGTGGGGCTGTTGGACAGGAATTTTTGAAAATTCTTGACGAACGCAATTTTCTGTTTGACGAATTAGTCTTGTTTGGTTCGGCACGTAGTGCAGGCAGTGTATATACCCTAAAGGGTAAGGACTATAAGGTACAGGAGCTTAAGCACAACGACGATTTCAAGGGCATAGATATAGCCTTTGTGTCGGCAGGAGGTAGCACATCTGTAGCATTTGCTGATACCATAACCAAGCACGGCACCGTGATGATTGACAATTCGAGTGCCTTCAGAATGGACAGTGATGTACCCCTAGTAGTGCCTGAGGTAAATGGAGAGGATGCCAAAGTGCGTCCACGCAACATTATAGCTAACCCCAATTGCACCACCATACAGTTGGTAGTGGCACTTAAACCTATCGAGAATCTATCGCATATCAAGCGTGTGCACGTAGCCACCTATCAGGCAGCTTCGGGTGCAGGTGCTGCGGCAATGGACGAGCTGATTAATCAGTACAAAGAGATATTGAACGGAGACCCCGTTACTGTCGAAAAATTTGCATACCAGTTAGCATATAACCTCATCCCTCAAGTAGATGTATTTACCGATAATGGATACACCAAAGAAGAGTTGAAAATGTTTAACGAAACACGCAAAATAATGCACTCCGACATCGAAGTAAGTGCTACATGCGTGCGTGTGCCTATTCTTAGAGCCCATTCCGAAGCCATTTGGGCAGAAACGGAAAAGCCCATCAGTATAGAGGAAGCCACTAAAGCATTTAGTCATGCCAATGGGGTGATATTGGAGGACAATATGGATAAAAAGCACTACCCCATGCCCATACACGTGGCTGGCAAAGATGCTGTATATGTAGGACGCATTCGCAAAGATTTGGCAAACCCCAACGGTATCGCATTTTGGTCGGTAAGCGATCAGATCAAAAAAGGAGCAGCCCTCAATGCTGTACAAATTGCAGAATACCTTATCAGAGAAAAAGCACTCTAACATACGACACACGAAAAGCCCCGAACAATCACTGCTCAGGGCTTTTCTATACTAAAACACTATTCTGGATTTTTTTTGGCATATCCAGTATCATCTACAAGTTTGTTTCTTGACAATAAGAAATAAACTTGTATTTTTTTACACAAAGGCTGATACAATGCAAATGCATACACCCTCTATCTATATTAATTATTTATGTTTTTTTTTGAACTTGGTCTTTGCAGAGCCATTTGTCAAAGTGTTGCTCGCTTTAATATATCCCGAAAGCGAATAACATTATATATATTGGCAGGTCTTCTGACTTACTCTATCTTTAGAACATCCTTCCCGTTTTATAAAAAAAACAGTGGTTTTGAGTTTTTGTTCTAAAAAACTTTTTACAGAGCTTACAGCAGCGGGTCTGTTCAGGATTTTCACCTGATTCCCTTTTCAGTACATTTTCGTGAATACGAAATCATACCACCAATTGATTACAAATATACTAAAAAAAATCTCTTTTGGTATTATTCATCAATTTATTTTCAGATCTGTTATAAGCGTAGTATATTTACCTTCTTTTTAACTAGAATAATATGAGAGCACTTTTTTTAATTGCAATTTTCAGTTATGGTATATTGCTTAGCGTCAAAGCACAGTATAAAAGATCTGAGGCAGATATTAAAGCATCTAATACCATTTTGTTTTGTAACACCACCATCGAAATGGGTAAGAATTATCAGAAGTTGTTAAAAAACTACGATAATACAATAGCTGAAACAAAACAGGTGATGAAAGAGTTGAAAGAAAATGCAACGATAAGGGTAGAAACAGTACCATGCTACGATCTGAGCTTACCGAACAAAGCTACTGCCGACTACGAAGAGCTATGTACATTAGTTACAGACTTTAACAGCAGATATTTGATTATCAACACGGTAGAAAAAGCTAAAAAGCAAAACCTTACTTTAACCCAACATTGTAACGAACTGCACGAGTATGTAAACACCTGCACATTTAGTAAAGAAGCCGATTTTGAGCGTTACGACTCGCTTTGTTACAACCTAGAGCATGAGGTGTACAACGTTTGGGAGACATGGCTAGAAGCTAGTAGAGTAGCAAGCAACGTGGGGGGTAAATACGAGCTACTATTTTTGTCGAGAAGTAAAATAGGCGAATTTGTTGTACCCATGCGCAAAGGGATGTTGATACTCAATGATATTTTGCATGCAATACAGTATGATCAGATTGACTACGATGATGTTAGACAACAACTCATGTTTTTAGAAGATGTGGCGATAATGGATAGCAATACGTCAAAAAAGAAAAAAAGCAAATTGAAAGACAAAAGTTACGAAGTAGTATATGCAGACTTCTATATGCACTACACCGAAACGGTTGCAAAACTGACCGAACTGGTGGATATGCTCCAATCCAATTCAGCAAACCTATCTCGAAACGAGCAATATCAGGCAGTCAACAGAAATTATAAACTAGCTGTGCAGCAATACAATATTTTTGCACAACAATATGCCGAAGATTTGGGCTATAAATAAGGCTTGTAACTAGATAAGTTGTAATATTTATATATCTTTGCCCCTTATTTAAATAAAAAATTTCCTAAGGAATGAGTTTATATGAACTTTGTTGTGTAGGACATCTTACACTAGATAAAATAGTTACACCCAAAGAAACCGTTTATATGTCGGGGGGATCATCGTTTTATTTTTCGAATGCAATCAGCAATCTCAATGCCAATTATATATTGGTAGCTGGGCTGGCAGAGTCGGAACTGAAAGCAGTAGAAACACTTCGTAACCAAGGTATAAAAGTAGAGGTTACACGAAGCGAAAAAAGTTTGTACTTCGAAAACATTTATGGCGAAAATCAAGACAACCGCAAACAACGTGTGCTAGCCAAAGGCGATCCGTTTACGATAGAATCGATGAAAGATATACAGGCTAACTACTTTCATGTGGGGGCGTTGATGGCGGACGATTTTTCTACTACGTTTGTAAAAGAATTATCGAAACGAGGCAAAATATCGATCGACTGCCAAGGCTATTTACGTGAGGTAAGAGGCACAGAAGTGTTTGCGACCGACTGGACAGAAAAAGAGGAGGTGCTGAAATATGTACATGTACTCAAAGCCAACGAAATGGAAATGAAAGTACTAACAGGTACAAATAACGCATACGATGCCGCTCGCATTTTGTACAACTGGGGTGTAAAAGAAATACTCATCACATTGGGTAGTATGGGGTCGGTACTGTTTGATGGCGAAAACTTCGTCATGGTACCAGCATACAAAGCCAATGAGGTTATCGATGCCACAGGATGTGGCGATACCTATATGGCGGGCTATTTATACAAACGATCGAAAGGCGTATCGATGGAAGAGTCGGCTAAATTTGCAGCAGCTATGGCTACAAGCAAGATCGAACACTTCGGTCCATTTACAGGTACTGAACAGGATGTACTGAATATAATCGAAACCAGAGCTACCAAGATACCTAACCAAGCCGTATTGGTAGACTTAGAAGCCATGAGCTAATCAGATACACTTATTATGCAACAAAAAAGGTAGCTATTGGCTACCTTTTTTGTTGCATATAGTATAGTTGCTCATTTACTTTTTGGTATCATCCATTACTGATGTTACCGATGTTATAATCACGATAGCACCACCTAGCAATCCGACAACCATATACGCATACTTCATATTTAGGTTGTGCGAAATAGACCCAATGAGTAGCGGAGCTATTAACGAGCCTACAAAGCTGATAGACGAAAGTATAGTTAATGCCAAACTTGTTGGCGTTTTTGATTTTTCGCCTACTACACTGTACATAGTGGGTACAACACACGATATACCTAAACCTACTAGCATAAAGCCTAGTGAGGTGAGTATTATGCTGGGGAAGATAGCTGAAAGAAACATCCCAACTAGTATTAGACATCCTGAAATCTGTATCGTTCTTTTCTTTCCAAACATGCTATATGCCCAGCTTGTGATAAAACGACCTACGGTCATCATCACCATAAATACAAGGAAACCGATCTGTAATGATTTGGGGGCTTTTACGATCGACTCGAAATAAACACCTCCCCAGTCAAACATGGCACTCTCTACAACGAGAGCAAATAGACCGACTAGTCCTAACTGGATAAGCACCAATTCGGGCATTCTCAATGCGCTTGTTTTTTCAACCACGTCTGCCTCTTCGATCTCTTCTTGGGCAATGGGGGCATCGGCTTGTAAGTATTTTCTATTTACCATCCACGACAGGGCTATAACAGCCAACACGATAGCAAAGTGATAGAAATAAGGGATTTGGAAATTAATCATTATAAAACCCAATAATGCACCAAAACAGGCAGCCAAGCTCCATGCACCATGAAACGACCCCATGATGTTTTTGTCAAATAATTTTTCGATACCAATGCCTTGTGTATTGAGCGATATGTCCATTAGATTCCAAAACACGCCAAACAGAAAAAGACATGCTCCTAATATATAGATGTTGGTAGCAAAGCCAACTGTAAAGAGTGCAAGGGCATAGCCCAAGATACTGACCTGAACCATCTGTTTACTACCAAATTTAGATACGCTATAACCGGCTAAGGGGATAGCTAGAAACTTGCCTACTGGGATCATAAATAACAACAACCCCCACATAAATGTATCTGATATATCGAAACTGTCTTTGATATCGGGAATACGGCTAGCCCAACTGGAAAAACATAAGCCTTGTGATAGATAAAAGGTAAAGACTCCGAGTCTAATCTTTTCTTTGGGAAAATTTAACATATTTGCAATTATTAATATTCTATTCCTTAAACTGCCACAAAAGTACAAAACGTATTTCATTTATAATTGAAATAGATTCTCAATATGAGAATAAGCTACGTTAATACAATGTGTTTTCGAAAAAAAAACGATATCAAAATAAATGGGCAGATCGTTACAACGTAAGCTCAATACCTGCGGATAGTGTACGCAAAGGCATAGGATAATAATGGGTGCTCTCGTAATAGGTATTCAGCAAATTATCAGCACGTAAAGTTAACTTTAACCCCAAGTATTGCCCTTTGCTCAATACATAATTCATTTGTGCATGATGTATAGTGTACGCATTGGTGGAATAAGACTGATCGGCTGCTGTGTAACGCATATCGGTAAACATGATGTTATAAATAAAATTAAATGCCGATACATCGAGGCTATACCTCGCATTCCATTTATGACGAGGGATATACGGCAACTGCTTGTTGTGAGTGGGATCGTTTCGTCCCGATTTGTCTACTGACAATGCGTAGCCATAATTGAGATGCAATTTAGAACGGGTAGTACCGTATCGTAAACCAAACACTATGCCTAGCTCAAGCCCCGTAGAGCGTACTTTGCTAAAATTGGCTGGCATCCATATATAGCCTGTACCAGTAGGTATCCACATAATCCAGTCCTTTATATCCATATGATAATAAGTAACTTCGCCCTGCATATCCCAAAGCCGTCCCTTGGGTGTAACCCGCAAGGTTACATCAGACGACATGCCTCGCTCGGGTTTTAGATTAACGTTTCCACCAGGATTCCAGTACAAGTCGTTCAAAGTAGGAAACCGATGATTATACGCATTAGAAGCTTTCACCATCAGCAATTCGTCAATCACATGATACCGCACCCCAAGATTGTAAGTTAGTGCATGCCGAGTACGATTTTGCTCCCACATACTTTGTGCCTCTACCTGCAACTTATCAGTCAATCGAGCTTCGGTAAACACGCTGCCCGATACAATAGCCTTGGTCATTGTCTCACGCTCATAATTGCTCGATACAGCCCTGTCTAATCGGTAGTTAACAACACCCCCCACACTCCAGTTGTTACGCAACTTATGCACATACTCACCATTCAATATCCACGAGTAGCTTTTGTTTCTTGACGTAGTGTCGCCCAACGAAATGTCAAACAACCGATCGTAAGTAGAGCGGTAGCTCAACAAAGCCGTATTTATTTTTAAGCTGGCATTATTCATTTGTTTTGAATACCGAATTACCGAACGCAGATTGCTATTTGCTAGTGTTTCTTTAGACGCATAATTAACAATAATCGAAGGTGGCAGATGTCGATTGTCAGACTGCCACCAAACGATTGCTTGTACACCTTCATTTTCTCTTATCGCATAATACGCCTCCTGCATCAATAACGTTTTGTTATACTGTGCATTTTTGCGACGTTCATAGAACGGATCTTTTTGCAACACCTTGTTCTCGTACCTATAATTGTTTGCCGATTTCTGATAATACAGCCTAGATCCTAGGGTAAATTTACCGAACGACTTGCGTACATGCAAGCCCTCGGTATAGGTGCTATTCGAGCCTATTTCGCTCAGCATCTTCACCCTCACCCGATCTGCTCTGTCTAAGCTATTGTTTAGGTTCACACTGCCTCCCAAAGCTCCTGTCGAAGTTCGTAGCCCCCCTGCTCCATGGTTTAACTTGACTCCATCGACAAAAAACACAGGGATCTCCGAAAAGTCAAAGTTGCCCATCATGGGCGAGTTAAGAGCTATTCCATTCCACGTAACTAGGGTATGCACCGATGCTGTGCCTCGAAACGAGGCGGTTGATAAACCGCCTTGTCCTAAACTCTTTATCAAAATGGTGCTGTTATCCGAAAGCAATTCGGCTAAACTCTTGGTTTGCGTACTTTGCAATATTTTAGCATGCAACTCTGTTGTTTTTCCACCTATCTCGGCACGCTCCAGTTTACGTCCCAGCACCGTTACCTCTTTTATACCAATTATCGTATCCATCCTGTTCTGTGCATATATGTTATTGAATAACATAGAGACTACACATACGATAATGAAATATTTCATAAGACAGTATTAGTTAGGGAAATAAATATATTGAGGGAAGATACCTGCTTCGATACTATTTATTTTCTCGCCCAACACACTATACTCATGCACCAACCCTCTGGCAATGGATCCGAATAGTACATCGCAAATAAAGATGGTTCCCTCTCTTGATACTGCCATGTTGTATAAGTTACGCACGTCGGTCAACGGAAACAACAATTGGGTAGGAGCAACCTCGTCAGTGATATTAACTGTCAAGATGCCTTTTACGGAATTGACACGTCCTGTAAAATACAATTTCGTCTGATCGGGCGATATTTCTAATCTACCTTCAAACATACCAATCGTAATGCCTGTAAAAGGCAGTTCTTTCACAACCGACTCGGTAACAGGGTCTATACACACTAGCTTCTTAGATGTTAATGCCCATATTTTGTTATTTTTATCTACAATTAGTTTTGAATCTCCTGTAACAGAAATAGCCTTTCCGTCACTACCTAGTATACTTCGCATTGCACTTTTAGATACCTGTCCTAAAGTAAACACCCGTAGGGTAGCTCCAGCTAAAAACAGTTTACCGTTCATCACCACCATCTGGTTACCACTACCTACACCATCTATGATGCGGCGAATAGGCTCACGCTGTTTGCCGTGATTCAAATCCATAATCATCAATCGTCCCTTGCTTCCTTTTTCAGATACAGCCATGCTATCGCCTCCCATGTAGCACATGTAGGTAGGGATAGAAGCATCAGGTGTAAGAATAGTTTCGACCGACTTAAAGTCTGTGTCATTCATCACCTCTATTTTTCTCGAATTGTTAAGCGTTACATAATAATACGTATTGTGATGTGTTATAGACTGAGCCACATCGCCTAACGGGCGATCGTTAGCTGTCCTAAAAACATCGTTACGCACCTCTCCATCACGCATTAATGCTGTCATAGAAGCCGTTCCATACGTAAACTGCCCTTCATTGGCTATTAATACTCGGATGGGGCTTTTGGGCGATACAACTACGGGGTCATTGTCTTTTTCGCAACTCGACAATACGGATAAGAAACAGGTAAGCACAAGTAATCGACTAAATCCTTTTTTCATTTTAATACAGTTTTTTTCTTCGCAAGACGTACTTCGATCAATGGCTGATCGAGAAAAACAGTCTCACGTTGGATTAATAAATAAACGGGTAAATGATAAAAGGGAGGGAATATTTCTGTGCACCGAAAATGCCAAACTCCATTTTATAATCGCTTTATCCCGAAGCTACATAAAATAACACTGACCCCTTTGTTAGGATCAAATATGCCTTGGCAGGTCTTCTGACTCACCCCATGTTCAATTGCCTTCCCATCATATGTTGCATACAACAGTGGCTTATGCGTTGAACACCTTGCGGAGTTTACAGCTGCGGGTACAGTTCCAGATTCTCACTGGATTCCCTCTTTCGATGAACACATCAACTACAATATGCTGATATATTCAAACCAAAACGCTGTAAAGTTACATTTTTTTTTGTTTGATATGCTCATTTTGTCTTTTTTTTGCAAAAACAGGCTAAATATCGTATTATTGTATTCGAATATCACACTCACCAGTTACGATACCTAAAAAGAGACGATATGTTAAAAAAAGACAACCTAGACTTCCTCAAGGCTTTGAAAGAAAATAATTCAAGAGAGTGGTTTAATGACAACAAAGCATGGTATGAGCGTGCCAAAGCCGATGTTGAACTACTGGTTACCAAACTACTAGCCGAGATAAGCACTTTTGATCAAGAATTGGCACAATCAGACCCTCGCAAATGTATGTTCCGCATCTACCGCGATGTGCGTTTTTCGCACGACAAATCGCCTTACAAGACCCATTTTGGTGCAGTTTTTCATCAACGAGGATTCGATAAATCATCAGGCTATTATTTACACATCGATGCTGATCAAAGCTTTATGACGTGTGGGCATTATATGCTACCTCCCGATCAGTTAAAAAAAATGAGGAAGGGTATTTATGATGATTACGACACTTTACAAGCTATTTTGGAAGAAAACAACTTCAAAACTGAGATTGGAGATTTGTTTCGAGACGATGATGTGCTGAAGCGTGTACCCAATGGTTTTGACAAAGATCATCCCGCTGCCGAATACATGAAGCTAAAACATTTTTATGTGTCAAAGCCTCTCTCTGATGAGCAGTTACTACGCACCGATTTTGTAAGCTATGCTGGTGGTATATATAAACAAATGAGCAACATGAACCGATTTCTGAACGATATATTACTTGACTAGATATAGGTCATCAACTAATAATAAATCCCCTCTATCGGTAATGATGGAGGGGATTTTTGTTTACGCATACTTTAGTTATTCAGATTTGCTTCAAAACGTTCCAGTTTGTCCTTTTCGCCAGTAAGCCACAACGTATCATTTTCTTGCAGCACCATATCGCCAGCAAAATTGATAATATCTTCGTTGTCTCGCTCTATGCCTATAACCAAACAATCCGTTCGTTCTTTTATTTTCGAATCTTGAATGGTTTTTCCAATCAACGAATTACCCAATTCCAATTCATATTGCCACAAACTTATTTGATGGTTGGCTTCTGTCTGGTAACTATCTTGGGTTGTTAAGGCATCCAGTGCCTGTTGCAACCTCAACAGATCGTCATCTGTACCTGCTACCACCAGCCTGTCGAACGGATATAGGCGAACATCGCCATCGGGTATGTTTATTTTTTGACTACCCCGTATGATGCTTACTACATTTACACCTGTCAACTGTTTGAAATTGAGTTCGCCCAATGTTTGCCCTACTTTCTGCGAATTGCGAGGTACTTCTATTTCTTCTAGATGAATATTTTTAGACAATAACTCATTCTTGACACGTGTACCTACACTTCGGCTACGCTCTTCGCTATTCTCTTTATTATTCAGATTTTCAAAAAAACGGGCTTCCATCTTTAGCGAATGTTTCCCAAAACCCTCGGTAAAGGTAATACCTAAAGCAATTAGTACAGATACGAGTAGCAACACCCCTGTCATTTCGGGGAATAGGGGTATAAGCACCATCAGAATAAGGACTACACACAGAACAATTCTAAGCAAATTGAGTGCAATCAATGCACCTTTGTTAAAATGATTATCATTCCACAATTTCTTAGCCTCTACCGATCGGCTATCCCTACGTATAATGGCTTTCATGAAAGGTATCATCAACAACAAGGTTACAAAGCCTGACAGAATAGAACCCCATATGCCTGGTATATGTTGTGTGATAAATGGTACGAGCAAATTGTTTGATATAAAAAACACTGCTAATGCCAACACAAAGTATACGGTAACATACATCAATACTTTTTTGAGCAGTGTATTCCAATCATTCTCGCAATTTACTGTCTTTTGATTAGTCGAAGCATATCCTGTAATAAGGGTTTCCCATTTCGTTGGTATTTTAGATTCTAGATAGTTGAATACGGGTACAGATCCTTTTATAAAATAGGGGGTAGTGAAGGTGGTAATAACTGATACGGCTACAATGATAGGATAAATAAAATCGCTAATTACGCCTAACTGCATACCCAATGTGGCTATGATAAACGAGAACTCGCCTATTTGTGCCAGACTAAAGCCTGCTTGTATCGATACTTTGAGCCCCTCGCCCGATGCCACTACACCTAGTGTGGCAAAGATTACACGCCCAATAAGCACAACTAATGTAAGTATAAGGATGGGTATTGCATATTCGACAATGATGTCGGGAACGATCATCATACCTACTGATACGAAAAACACAGCTCCAAACAAGTTTTTGATAGGCTCAATCAAATGCTCGATATGCTTAGCCTCAATGGTTTCGGCAAGTACGGACCCCATAATGAAAGCTCCTAATGCTGCCGAAAAACCTACTGCATCGGCAAACAGTACCATACCCAGACACATACCCACTGCCACGATAAGCAAAGTTTCGTCATTCAGATGTTTCTTGAGTTTTTCTAGCAACGTGGGTATCAGAAATATGCCTACTACAAACCAGATAACCATAAAGAAAACAAGCTTCAAACTGTTGTTGACCAGCTCCATGCCTTGGAAATGCTGGCTTACGGCTACGGTAGACAATAACACCATCATCAAGATGGCTGCCAAGTCCTCGACAATCAACATGCCAAATACGATACCTGCAAAGCGTTTCTTTTGCAAGCCCATATCGTTAAATGCTTTGATGATGATGGTGGTGGATGACATGGATAGCATTCCTCCCAAAAACATGCTCTCGATACTTGTCCAACCCATCAACTGCCCAATGATATAGCCTATGATAATCATCGACCCCATATTGATAAGGGTAGCAATGGACGCAGTACCGCCTACTGCCATTAGTTTCTTGAAACTAAACTCAAGACCTAGGGCAAAGAGTAGAAATATGACACCAATCTCGGCCCAAGTAGTTATATTGTCCATATCGGCAACATTGGGTATGAGACCAAAGTGGGGACTGATTAAAAAACCTGCTACAATGTAGCCTAGTACAACGGGCTGTTTGAGCAACTTAAACAAGATGCTCACAACGCCTGCGGTTATCAATATAAGTGCTAAATCACTTACTAATGGTGGAAGATGCGACATATATTATTATATTATATTTAGATTAAAATGACAAAACGATAGACCTATTTCTACAAATATACAAAAAAAGATATTTTTTTCACTATTCAAAACTTGTATTATATCAAAAACACAATAGGTGTATCTTATATTTAACAATATATATAGCATATTTGTTGTTAAGCATTGCAACAAAACACGCACTATATACAATATTGAAACAGGTATGCGTACCTCTAACTGGTGGTACGCAAATAATCTTCGCCCTACCCCTTTGGGTGATAAAGGTAAGATGCGAATGACACCTGCCCCAAAGCTTAAACTTTTATTACCCGTCGCCTTAGGTTAAGGAAAGGATGGCAGAGAACCATCGTGCACAACTAAACTGAAGTGATAAATCCCAAAAGTGTAACAAATGTTACACTTTTACCAATTCTAAAACCTTAAATTTGCAATTATTTAGTATTTGTTGGTCAATATCAAAAAAAATACTCTTTTTATTTGTCCAACTCAAATACAAGTATTATTTTTATCTATTGTCCAATAACAAAAATCTATACTAGACTGAAGGGGGTGTGGCTTCGAAGATAAAACAGCCCTTTGTATCGTAAAGTATAACCGAAAATAACAAGAGCCTGTCTGGCATGAAAAAACTATTAAAGCATATACCCACACAGTTTGTACTCCCGCTATTTATAATGGCAGGCATAATTGCTGGGCTTGGCGGATACACCATCTACATGTCTCGTGCCTACTCGTACTTGTCTGACGACCCCAAAGCGTGTATCAACTGCCACATCATGTCATCATACTACCAGTCGTGGGATCATAGCTCACATGCACAATGGGCAACTTGCAACGACTGCCATGTACCACACGATAATGTATTCAACAAATACCTTTTCAAGGCAAAGGACGGATTGTATCATGCAGCCGTATTTACGATGAAAGCAGAGCCACAGGTCATACGCCCCCGAGAAGAAAGCTACGAGGTGATAATGAACAACTGCATCCGGTGTCATACGGAGTTGAATACCGAATTTGTAAAAACAGGAATGGCGTGCTACGCCGATGTAAAATCGGGAGAAGCTAAAGCCTGCTGGGACTGCCACCGAGATGTACCACATGGCACGATGAGCAACATAGGCTCGTCGCCCAATGCCATCGTACCCTTGCCCGCATCGCCTGTGCCAGACTGGTTGAAAAATAAAATGAAAAAATAAACAATAAATACATCTTTAGAGTATGCTTAAAAAATTATCAGAAACCATTCAGAGAAAACCAATCGTAGGTTGGGGTATATTTTCGGTAGTGATGGTAGGCGTATTTTTGCTAGGTCTGTTGGCAGCATCCGTTACCGAGCGTCGTGCCGAAATAACGACCTTATTCAACAACAAAAAGGTACAAATAGCAGGAATAGAATCACGTAACGAGGTGTGGGGCGAAAACTACCCTCGTGAATACGAAACGTGGAGACAGACCTCGCAAATGGATTACCGTAGCAAGCACTTGGGCAACATGCCCGAAGATGTGCTAGAGAGCCGTCCCGAGATGGTTGTACTGTGGGCTGGATATGCCTTCTCGCAAGACTATTCTGCACCACGTGGACACATGCACGCCTTGGACGATATACGCAACACCTTGCGTACAGGCACGCCCGAGGAGCATGGCGATGGACCTCAACCGGCAACTTGCTGGACATGTAAAAGCCCTGATGTGCCTCGCATGATGAACGAGATAGGGATCGAAACTTTCTATAAAACGAAATGGGGCGATCTGGGTGCCGAAATTGTAAACCCAATTGGTTGTGCCGATTGCCACGACCCTGTAACGATGAACTTGACCATCACACGCCCTGCCTTAGTAGAAGCGTATGAACGACTGGGCAAAGATATTAAAGATGCCACAACACAAGAAATGCGTTCACTAGTATGTGCACAATGCCATGTTGAGTATTTCTTTAAAGGCGACGGCAAATACCTCACATTTCCTTGGGATGCAGGATCGACGGTAGAAGACATGGAGGCGTATTATGACAAAGCGGAATACTCGGACTGGACGCATGCCATAAGCAAAGCTCCTATGTTGAAGGCTCAACACCCCGATTACGAAATATTTATGATGGGACCTCATGCCAAACGTGGCTTGTCGTGTGCCGATTGCCATATGCCTTACAAATCGGAAGGCGGTATCAAATACACCGATCACCACATTATGAGCCCACTCAAAAATGTGTCTAACACCTGTCAGACTTGTCATAAAGATACCGAAGACCAACTTAGAAACTATGTATACGAGTATCAAGACAAGGCTTTAGAAATACGCAACCGCATAGAGGTAGAATTGACCAAAGCACACGTTATGGCAAAGGCTGCTTGGGACAAGGGTGCTAACGAAAAGCAAATGCACCAGTCGCTACAACTATTGCGTCAAGCACAATGGCGTTGGGATTTTGCAGTAGCATCGCACGGAGCATCCTTTCATGCACCTGTGGAAACGCAACGCATACTGGCTCATAGTTTAGATAGAACCTTATTGGCTCAGATCGAATTGCAAAAGGTATTGTACGCACAGGGTGTTACCGATGTGCAAATGCCCGACATATCGACCAAAGACAAGGCTCAGGCATACATAGGCTTAGATATGCAAACGCTAAAAGCCAAAAAAGCGAAATGGATAGACAACGTGGTGCCTGCGTGGGTTAAAAAAGCAAAGGAAAATAACAAGATTATAGCTAGTCGCTAAGATCTGACATTCAAAAAAAATAATCGATAGCGATTAACAAAAACTTCACAAAGCGTGTCTGATGAACCTCTTCGATCAAAAGAGAAATCCATCAGACACCTTTTTTGTGAAAAGGTCTTTCTTTTAAGAATTTAACCTTAAAAGAATAGAGAAGAAAACTCCAAAGCCTTTCAATAAAAGGAGACAAAGACAGGGCTAAACAGGAGAACGAAAAAAATTAAAAAACAGAAATGGATAAAGAAAAGAACAAGACAAAGCCCATGTGGCAATTTCCGTGGCGATACCGCGAAAGCATCATCTGCCTAGTAGGCTTGATGGTGGTAGGGCTAAGCTTACAAGTAACGGTTGGCAAATTTGATTTTGCCTTACTCTCCTCGCCTATCAATCTTATTTTAGGTTGCTGCATACTCGTGTTTTTGGGGCTATTTGCTTTTGCTCGCAAGACACAATTTTATCAATGGTTTTCGGGCGTACCCTTCTCGGTTACACTTATTGCGTGCCTGCTCATCTTAGGTTTGGCAATGGGATTGATACCACAAATGGCAAAACTCGATCCGCATGCACACGACGTTTGGACGTTGCTGGGGCTAAGACAAGTAACCTGCTCATGGGCATTTGTGCTTATCTATTTTGTAACACTCTTGTCGCTAGGCTCGCTCATTGTACGCAGACTACTCAATTTCAAGTGGCAAGATTACACCTTCTACCTCAACCACATGGGCTTGTGGATTCTTTTATTTGCGGGTGGACTGGGTGCTGCCGACATCAAGCGGTATGTAATGCACGTAGAAGAGGGCGAAATGGAATGGCGTGTGTTTAGCGACAACGAGGATGTACTCGACCTACCAGTTGCGATACGTCTCAACGATTTTGATATGGACGAGTATGCTCCCAAGCTAACCATCATTCATCGTGAAACGGGCGAGGCTCAACCTGTCGAAAAACCCGATTATTTTCAGATAGATACCATCAGACCCTTAGGCTCGCTTGCCGATTGGGATATAAAGGTGAAACAATATATACATCAGGCTATACGCAACAGCGATAGTAGCTATCACGAAGTACCCATGCCTGGGGCATGCCCTGCAGTATTGATAGAGGTACATAACAAAAAATTAAACATCAACACGCAAGGATGGGTATGCTGTGGCAATATAGCACAGCTATACAAAATGTTACCGCTTACTGACGAGTATGCAATAGTAATGACTCAACCCGAACCCAAGCGTTTTGTATCAGACATAGATGTGTTTACCGAAGATGGTGCTGAGGCTCATGCCCTACTGGAGGTAAACAAACCGCTGAGTATAGGAGACTGGACGGTGTACCAATACAGCTACGATACGCAGGCGGGCAAAGCCTCAAAATACAGTAGCTTCGAACTAGTATACGACCCTTGGTTATTGCCTGTATACGTAGGCATCGCACTATTTGCACTGGGTGCAATTGGTTTATTTTGGTCGGGAAATAAAAAGAAAGGAGAGAATAATGACGTGGAATGAATATCTTTGGTTTGCTATACCCAGCATATTGTGTTGGTTAGCAGCGGCTTCAATGGTTTACAAATCGGACAAGAAATGGATTTCGGATGCACTGATGATTTTGGGCATCGTCATCTTTGGTAGTTTTATAATTGGGCTTTGGATTGGGCAGGACCGTCCCCCCCTACGCACCATAGGCGAAACACGTTTGTGGTACTCGTTCTTTTTGGCAAGCATCGGTTTTTGCACCTACAAGCATTGGCAATACAAGTGGTTGCTAACGTTTACGGGTATCATTGCAGTAGTATTTGTATGTGTTAATATTTTCAAACCCGAGATACATTCTACCAACCTGATGCCTGCTTTGCAAAGCTATTGGTTTGTGCCTCATGTAACTGTATATATTTTGTCGTACGCCATGTTTGCAGCAGCTACGGTAGCCTCGTTTTTGCAATTGAACAAATTACACAAAGGCAAGGAAGATACTCTGTTGTATGGGTTTATAGATAATATTATATACATCGGTTTCGGTCTGCTTGTACTGGGTATGCTTATGGGTGCTGTATGGGCAAAAGAGGCTTGGGGGCATTATTGGTCGTGGGATCCGAAAGAAACATGGGCGTTTATTACGGTTGCCGCCTACCTCATGTTCATTCATATGCGTTTGCAACCTTACAACAAACGATTTACCTTGTGGTTGTTACCCATTGCGTTTGTGTTGCTGATGATTACATGGATTGGTGTTAACTATCTACCTGCTGCACAAGGCAGTATACATGTATATTCGAACTAAAAAAAAATTAAATATATCACTTATGAATGCAAAAAAAGAGATTGACAATTAGTCAATCTCTTTTTTTATAGAGAAATAAGCTTACTTATTTTTTAATCACTTTGTGGTTTGTTACACCGCTAGCTGTGCTTACTTTTACGATGTACATTCCTGCTTTTAGCTCTGTTACGGATAGGCTATTCGCTTTTTCTACTTGTTTTACTAAGCGACCTGTCAGATCGTATAGTTCTACTTTCTGAATGTTATCGCCTGCAATATTCAATACTTCGCTTACTGGGTTGGGGTAAACGGCAACTGTTGATGTGGGTATTGTGATTGGTTTTGATTTTATAGTTGGAGTAACTATCTTGTCTCCATCTTTTCGTACCCAAAGGTTTTTATTGACTAAAGCTATATCAATCAAATTGGTTATCGTTTTGCTTGGATTGGGATTATCTAGGATATATTGAACATAAAATCCACGAATATATCCTCGAGGTAATTCGACAAAGCCTGTAGGGACTGCATCGTTCAAGCCTAATTTGATTATTGATATGTTCTCTTTTTTTACAATTCCTTTTCTAACTTTTTCCAACAATAATTCTTCTCCTGAACGTGTTATATATATATTTTTATAACCTAGCTTATCTGCATAGATTATCATAAATGATGTATCTTTTACGCTCGTCATATCTTGATTGATGTACAGTTTATAGCCTAGTTCTTCATCACTTAAGGCACGACACCATCTCATGGGGGCTGAATCAGGTACTGGATATTTAAAATAATTTATGACTGGATGATCGCCCAATTCGAATTGTGCAAAGATACGAGATTCTACATTGTGGCTTTCCATTTCTACTGTTTTAGTCACGACGGGGAAAACTAAGGCTTGATTCAAACCTGCTCCAAGAAACTCATCTTGAGGAACATTGTAAAACATCTGAGATCCATGCTCAGTTTCTGAGCGTACTGAATCTTGAAATACACCCCAACGCAAACCTCCTGGTACAATATTCATTCCATATTTATTTGTATTAGATACATCAAAAATATCTGCGGGATAGTCAGGTTTTACAAAATTTGATGGATGTGGCGTAAACCAGCCCATTCCGGGAGCGAAAATTGCTACTGGAACTTCATTTTCTCGATAAGATAAATATTGACGTACTTCGGGCATTGTTCCATGACCACACATACCGATTAGTTGTAACACGTCTGCAGCTGTCGGCAGATCCCAATATTTTGAATGTACAACGGCACGAAGACCGTCCCAATAATGACGAATAGAGTCTTTGCCTACGAGTTCTCCATTTACTTCTTCTTTGATTGATCCTAAGCGTCGTACGGCTCCTAATTTATTTATTCGATCTCTGTTCATCGTATAATAAGTTCCATAATATTTATGAAACTCGGGCAGTAAAATTTGCTCTATCTGGGCTTCTGTTGGGTTAGGTATGCCTTTTTGCTCTCCTAGATAGTTCCAGTAAGTACGATTGTCTGAGGCTGCTAAGGCTTTTGAGGATTTATCAAACATACCGTATACATCGTGAACGTAATCTATTTGTTTTTTTGTTACTGCTACGTCTAACGGATTGTTAAAGTTATTATTCATCCAATAATACTCTCCTACGCGTACGCCTTCGTACTGGCTTAAGGTTGTTTTACCTCCGTCTTCGGTGTAATGCAATTTTATTTTCTTGGGCGTCAAATCGTTTACTCGCAAGAAATCTTTCCATTGGTCTGCAGATGCGTATTTGCTTACGGATGCCGAGGGTACAAACAAGCCACAGGTTTCTTTGTTTACGCCATAGAATACATTTGTGCCTAATGCAGGGGGGGTAGGATTGTTACTTGTGATCTTTGCTAGCTCTAAACAGTTCTGGAAAGCACTTGACTCAATAAGCCTTACGGTGGCGGGAAGGGTAATTTCTTTGATTGTAGACCATTCAAAAGCCCAACCACCTATAACTTCTAATTTGGGTGGCAGTTGCACACTCCCTTTAAAATTCTTAAAGCTAAAGGCTGGGACTGTTGTCATAACACTTGGCAAGATTACATGTCCAGCATAATCGCTAAAGGTACCTTGATGACCACCTGATGATGGAGTGAAATTCACTAGTTTACTGCTTTTAGAAAAATCTAATACATTATTAGTCAGGTT
>JBDLTH010000053.1:0-10521 GCA_039799165.1 Bacteroidota bacterium | reverse complement strand
TTGATGCTCGTATTGTGAAACCGATATATGAGGCGACTAAAGATTGGGATGAACCCATCACAATTGCCATATTGCCCGATCATCCCACACCCTGCTATTTGCGTACACATACCAACAAGCCTATTCCGTTTTTGATATACAGATCAAATGCTGATGCCGATGATGTACAGGTGTACGATGAATTTGAGTCGGCAAAAGGAGCATACGGTTTGCTCAAAGGCAGAGAGTTTATGGAAACGCTTTTTAAATAATAGATACTCATTCGCATGAAATATTATAGTACCAATAAAAAAGCTAGCAAGGCTACATTGCAGGAGGCAGTTGTAAAAGGATTAGCTTCGGACAAAGGCTTGTTTATGCCTGAAATAATAAAGCAATTGCCTTCGTCTTTCTTCGATAAGATAGAAACATTAAGCTTTCAAGAAATATCCTATACAATAGCAGATGCGTTCTTTGGCGAAGATATTGATGGCGAAACGCTAAAACAGATTGTATACGATACCTTGAACTTCGATACACCTTTGGTGCATGTTGCCGATTCGGTGTATAGTCTTGAACTTTTTCATGGACCTACGCTTGCATTTAAAGATGTAGGAGCTCGTTTTATGGCACGTTTATTAGCTTACTTTATCAAAAAACAGGGGCAGAAGGATGTAAAAGTACTTGTTGCCACATCGGGCGATACAGGTAGTGCCGTTGCCAATGGATTTTTGGCAGTCGAGGGCATTCATGTTTATGTACTCTACCCGAAGGGTAAAGTAAGTGCAATTCAAGAGAGCCAGTTTACGACCTTAGGACAAAATATTACTGCTATTGAAATAGATGGTACGTTTGACGACTGTCAGGCTCTTGTTAAGGCAGCTTTTATGGATGCTGACTTAAACAAAGATCTCAATTTAACATCGGCTAACTCGATCAATGTGGCACGGTTTCTTCCGCAGGCATTTTATTATTTCTATGCCTATGCCCAACTAAAACGGATAGGCAAAGCCGAAAATGTCGTAGTGAGTGTGCCTAGTGGCAATTTTGGTAATTTGACTGCAGGTCTTATTGCTAAACGCATGGGCTTGCCCATTAAACGATTTATTGCAGCAAATAATAGCAACGATATTTTCTACCAATACCTGCAAACAGGTAAATACAATCCTCGCCCATCGGTGCAAACCATAGCCAATGCTATGGATGTGGGAGATCCCAGTAATTTTGTACGGATACTTGACTTGTACCAACATTCAATAGAAGATATAAAAAGTGATGTGTCGAGCGTATGGTATAATGACAAAGCGATTCGTGAGATTGTAAAATCAACATGCGATCAATCCCAGTATCTACTAGACCCACATGGAGCATGTGGTTATCAAGCCTTGAAAGATACTTTGGAAGTAAACGAAACAGGTGTTTTCTTAGAGACAGCACATCCAGCCAAGTTTCAAGAAACGGTTGAAGGCATTTTGGGTAAAAGTATCGATATACCCCTTCCCTTACAGAAGTTTATGAAAGGGAAGAAAAAGAGCATAGAGTTGACTAAAAAATACGATGACTTTAGACATATATTGTTGAAAGGATAACACCCTAAAGTTACTCGATCCCCGCAAAAAAAGCGTGTATTCAATACCGAGTACACGTTTTTTAGATTTTAATTTACACACGAATCATTATCTAATGTTGGCAATACTAATTATGTCTGCAAAAACACCTGCCGCTGTTACACTAGCTCCAGCACCGTAACCTTTGATTATCATCGGATATTCGTTGTAACGTTCAGTTGTTATCTGTATAATGTTGTTACTGCCCTCAAGTTCGTAAAAAGGGTGGCTCATACCTACCTCTTGTAGGCCTATTTCACACACGCCCTTTTCGTATTTTGCTACAAAACGCAAGTGCTTACCCTCAGCTTCGAGGCGTTGTCTTCTCTCCTCAAATTCATCATCTAGTTCTGGCAGCGTTTCCCAAAACTCGTCGAGGGTTTTATCAAAATAAGTTTGAGGTATAAATAACTTTGTGTGTACGTCTTTTTGTTCTACCTTATATCCCGCTTCACGGCTCAATATTACTAATTTACGCAACACATCCATTCCGCTAAGGTCTACCCGAGGGTCGGGTTCAGCAAACCCAGCTTCTTTAGCCATTCTAACTGCTCTGCTAAATGGAATCTCTTTGCTAATAGTATTGAATATAAAATTGAGCGTACCCGAAACTACGGCTTCTATTTTTATAATCTGGTCTCCCGAATTGGTAAGTGAGTTCATCGTATTGATGATTGGTAGCCCCGCACCAACATTGGTTTCGAACAAAAATTTCACATTTCGTTCTCGTGCTACACTTTTTAGCTTTAGGTATTTATCGTAATCCGATGATGCTGCTATTTTATTTGCAGTAACTACCGATACATTGTTGGCTAAAATATTTTCGTATACCGAAGCAATACTTTCGTTGGCAGTACAGTCGACAAATACAGCATTAAAGATATTCATTTCTACTATTTTGTCTTGTATTATGCTCGGCGAACTTGCGATGCCCTCTTGCTCAAGTAGCGTTTGGTAATCTTCCAAGTCTATTCCTTCTCTTCTGAAAACTGCTTTGCGACTATTGGTAACACCCACGATGTTGAGTTTTAGAGCATATTGCTCTTTGAGCTTTGGTTGCTGTTTTTTTATTTGTTCTATCAAATGTTTACCCACAGTACCCGTACCTATAATAAATAGGTTGAGGGCTTTGTATTCGGACAAGAAAAAAGAATCGTGTATAGAATGCAATGCTTTGCGTAGGTGCTTATTTTTGATAACAAAGGAGATGTTCACTTCCGATGCACCTTGCGCACAAGCGGTAACGCTTATTCCGCTTTTGCCAAGCGTTTCGAATAATTTTCCTGCAATGCCGGGTGTATATTTCATATTCTCACCTACGATGGCAACTGTAGCCAAATCGTGTTCGAGTAATACTCGGTTGATACTGCCTAAGGCTATTTCGTAAGCAAATTCGGTTTCTAAAACCTCTACCGCTTCTTTTGCATCCGCAGAACGGATTCCGATTGATGTACTGTTTTCGGACGAAGCTTGTGAAACTAAGAATACGCTAATTCCACTATTTGCAAGTGCTTTGAATATACGGTAATTGACTCCAATTACGCCTACCATGCCCAAACCTTGAATGGTGAGCAAACAACTGTCGGCTATGGATGAAATACCCTTGATAAGCGATTTCTTTTTTCCTTGACCACCTTCACGAGATATGAATGTACCAGCTAATTCGGGCTTGAAGGTATTTTTGATACGGATCGGTATATTTTTATGATAGACAGGGAATATGGTGGGTGGATAGATGATCTTTGCTCCAAAATTACACAATTCGGTAGCTTCGGTAAAGGTCAGATGCTCTATAACGTATGCCCCCGAAATAACCTTGGGGTCGGCAGACATAAAACCGTCTACGTCTGTCCATATTTCCAGCACATCGGCATCGAGAGCCGAGGCAAATATGGCAGCAGTATAATCAGAGCCTCCACGTCCTAGGTTGGTGATCTCGGAGCGTGATTTGCATCCTGAAATAAATCCAGATACCAATACTTTGCCAGACGATGTGGCATAAGCATGCTTAATGAGTGAACTCGACAGTTCGATATCTGGGATGTGTTTGCCAAACGCCAAGTCAGTCTTTATAAGATCAACAGCTTCGAGCAATGCGAAGTTGTCTAAAGCATAGCTCAGGATCAGTGTAGACAGACGCTCGCCGTAACTGGTTATTTTGTCCGATGTGCGTTGCGATAAGTCGTTGATTAGATAAACACCTTTCAAAATATTGCTCAACTCGTCTAAAAGGGTATTTGCTTTTTCGATCAATTCATTATACTTGTTTGTTTCAAAACACAAATCTTGAATAATAGACAGGTGTGTATCCGTTATTTCTTTGAAATTGTATTTGTAATCAGCATTACCATCGGCTGCAAGATCTGATGTTTCAAGCAATTGATCGGTTACTCCCCCAAATGCCGAGATAATGACTACCAATGAGTCTTTTTCTGCACCAATGATTTTCTTTACATTTACTATATTTTGAGCGGATCCTAACGATGATCCTCCAAACTTCATTACTTTCATTCAGTATGTTTTTCTGTTATCAACGAGATTGTAAATAGCATCTTATGCTAGAATACAAATATATTTATTTATACAACTGTATGCAAAATTACAGCGGATTAAAATTATTGGTTTACAAAATGTAAGAATGTTAAAAACGAATAAGGCGAAACCCAATTCGATTTCGCCTTATCCTTTATCTTGTAATTTAGAATCTTATTTCAGACTGTCTAAATCAATACTTGACTGTTCGGTATTGTTTTTGTTAGCAAAAGAGGTTGAGATCACGCTTACCATCCCGTTATCGTTTACGTACCCCGATCTAGCACCTGATATAAGCGAAATTACTTTTGCATACAAGGCTTCGCTTGTTTTGCCTAGAGGTTTTAGTAGCAGATTCGGATTTGTACCTAACTCATTAAATACAACCTCTGGTGCGATACCATTTCCGTAGTTGTAAGAACCGTTTTTATCGGCATGGTAGGCAAAGGCAATATTCATTCGCCACGCATCACCATTTGGCACTTGTAGGGTACTAGGCGTAGTAAGAATATTACGTCCAAGTGTTTTCTCGCCTACTACGACTAAATTACTTCCAAGATATGCACGTAAACCGTTGATTAACGATTCTGATGGACCTCCTGTTGCTTGACTTGTGATAATGTATACTTTATCTAGTTGATCTCCTAAATTAGGAATGGCTACATTTCCAGCCGTTTTTTCGATAAACTTGCGATTGATGTCGCTCGATGCAGTTCTTCTTTTGTATATAAACAGATTATCGTTTAAGTTTCTGTTTTTCACAAGAGCACTACCCAAAGCCTCAATGCTAAGGAAAGAACCAAAGAAATTGTATCTTAAATCTAAAACAAGGTTATTGATTCCTGCATTTTTAAACGCTGTCAATTTGCTTGCCAAGGCATTGTCGTTTGCATTGTTTGCCCCTGTTGCAAAGTTGTTGAATAGTACATATCCAACTTTTTTACCTCCAGCGAGTATGGTGTCAGAAGATACATGAAGAGGATTTTCGATAGCTAGGTTAGCCGCAGGTTTTATTGTAACCGCCAAGTCTCTAACACCATTCGGTATTCTTACTATCAGATTAACGTCCGCTCCTGTAGCAGATGCTGTTTGCAATAGTGTTTGTGCATTAGCTTTTGTTACTTCAGTATTATTAACTTTTCCGATAAGGAAACCTCTTGATAGCTTAGTTGCCGCATCCGTTCCTTGTTTTACATAATAGATTACATAATATGTTTTTCCATCTTCGTAGTTGTTAGCAGCATACTCAAAGCCAATATCATACGATGTGCCAACATTGCCACTAACTTTAGTTATAGATGAATAGTGATATGTTTTTCCGTTCGATGTATATACATCAGCACTGTTCAAGATGCTTTCAAAATATTTAACAGGATCTTGCTGCTTATCTTTATCTTGTGGCGGAGACCAAAGGTAATCTTTGTCCATTTTCTTTAATACTGAGTCATTCGTAACTTCTGTTATCGAAGAGCCTGGAGTACTTGGTTCATCACTTTTACATGATGAAACCAAGAATGCACTAAACACAGCTAGTGCTGTTGGAAATAACATCTTTTTCATATCTTCTACTATTATAATTTTTTACTTGTATTTATACATACAAAAATACATACTTAATTTATTACTACCAAATTAACTCACCTTTGGCTTGACGCATAATTTGAGGCTCATTACCAGTACAGTCAATAATTGTGGAGGCTTCGGTTTCGCCATGTCCACCATCAACAACTAAATCTACTATTCTGTTGTATTTTTCATCAATCAACTCAGGATCGGTAAGGTACTCCGAACTATCGTTATCATCCTTCAACGAGGTTGTAAGTATAGGATTGCCTAAGGTATTAACAATTTCTCGTATAATATTGTTGTCTGGGACTCTTATTCCAACCGTCCTTTTCTCTTTATAAATTTTAGGTAGTGAAGATGTTGTATTCAAGATGAATGTAAAAGCACCAGGCAGATTTTTCTTCATCAATTTGAATGTGCTATTATCTATTTTTGCATATTCGCTGATATTGCTCAAGTCGTAGCAGATGATTGATAGATTATGTTTAGCTGGATTTATGCCTTTTAGTTTACATATCTTCTCCACAGCCTTTACATTCAGAGCATCGCAACCCATTGCATACACGGTATCGGTAGGGTAAATAATCAGACCTCCATCTTGCAATGTTTTTACGACCCTGTCTATATCCTTCTGATTGGTATTGTTATTATATAGCTTTATAAGCATGATATGGATGAAATATAAGTAAAAACAGTTGCCTTATATTAAAAGACAACTGTTTTTTATGTTTGTTGCACTAACGCAGCAATTATTTTTTCTCGATATAATCTTCAACAATAGCAGAGGTTAATCCCATATTAGAGAAACCTCCATCATGGAACAGATTTTGCATCGTAACTTTGCGTGTCAAGTCAGAGAACATGACAATACAATAATCGGCACATTCTTCAGCACTAGCGTTTCCTAAAGGAGACATTTTTTCGGCAAAATCAAGGAATGCCGTCATTCCGCCAATACCTTCACCTGCAGTAGTTAGGGTAGGCGACTGCGAAATGGTATTTACACGCACACCTTTGTCTCGTCCATACACATACCCGAAGCTACGTGCAAATGATTCGAGTAATGCTTTTGCATCAGCCATATCATTGTAACCTGTAAAGGTACGTTGTGCCGCAATGTGTGTAAGTGCGAGTATCGACCCTCCGTCTGCGATGGCATCTGCTTTTTTTGCAGCTTGCATCATTTTATGAAATGAGATAGCTGATATATCGAGTGTTTTACCTAAAAAGCCATAGTCGAGATCATCGTATTTACGGCTCTTTCTTACGTTTGGCGACATGCCAATGGAGTGTAAAACGAAATCGATTTTGCCACCCAACGCTTCCATTGATTCTTTGAATACTTGCTCCAATTCTTCTACATTGGTAGCATCTGCAGCAATTATTTTAGCATTTAGTTTTTCGCTCAATCCATTTATTTCGCCCATACGTAGAGCCATGGCCGTGTTAGATAATGTGATGATAGCACCCTCTTCTACGGCTTTCTCTGCTACTTTCCATGCAATAGACTTTTCGTTTAAAGCACCGAATATGATTCCTCTTTTTCCTTTTAATAGATTATGACTCATGATTTTATGTTAAAATTAAAATGATCTGATTTATACTTCGGATCAGTAATCGTTGACTAATAGATCAGCACAAATTTAGTAATAATGTGTAATTAAAACGTTTTTTTTCATGATTTTTACTCTTGGTAGCCTACGCTACATTGCTCTTGTTGGGCGAGATTGTTTATTATCACACAAAACGACGATTGTTTTGATGACCAAAAACATCGCAGATAATCATTTTATATCAGTATGTATTCTGAATAGAAGCGATCAAACCCAGGTTTGCAAGGATGAATAAAGAAAAACATCAGATCAGATAACGTTATACGTGTCTAACTGTTTATAATAATTAATTAGCAGCAAGTATTTTGTGTAAATTTAACATGTAAAAAAAGGCTTTTGTAAACAATATGTGTGTATCAGGTGTTCTATTTTCAACATTCTAATCTAGGTTTAAGTAAGTTCTGATCTATAAAGCAGATTCAACGAAAGATCAGTTAGAGTAAAAACACACACTTTACAAACACACTTACGTATTGAGTTTTTTTAAAATAATAAATCAATTTTCACTTAAAAAATAATAACGCTATGTTTGAAGCTATTACAGTTCAATCAGGATTACTCTGGGTGGGTCTTCTTGTCTCCTTGATGATAATAAACGAAATATTGCGCCTTAGCAAGTGGTTTTCGTTGTTGTTTTTTGTTATCATTCCTTTGATTCTTACATTTACCTTGTGGTCGAATTTAGATCCAAATAATCCAACGAATGATTGGTTTCATTGGGTCAAGCTATACTCGGTAATTGCTGCTGGTATTGGATTCTCACTTATGAGGTATACCAAACTAGGAGATAACAAATATATGAAAATTTTTCCGGTGCTTATTCTAGCCGTAAATATACTAGAAGCGGTACTTCGTGATTTTGAACTTGGATCGCAGGTAGGAGGGATGCAACATTGGATGAATGGTGTGGCGGGTATTCTCTCTATAATCACATTGTGTGGCTGGACTGGTATCTTTATTGATAAAAAAGATAAGTCAGATCTTTTATGGGCAGATATGACCGTGTTTTGGATTATAGCCTATGATGTTTGGAATTTCGCCTACATTTATAATTGTATACCAACAAGCGCTTTTTTCGGATTAGCTGTTCTTCTGGCCTGTACAATACCTTGCTTGCTTATCAAAAAAGGCACATGGGTACAGGCTAGAGCATTCACCCTTACGGCTTGGATGATGTTGTTGTTCACATTCCCAGTCTATCTTCAGGCTAATGCAACGCTTCCTGCTGAAGGTACAACAGGGCAGCTGATAGTTAGTTTTGTCAGTCTTGCTCTTAATGTCGGATTTTTTGTATACCACTTTGGTAAAATCATCCGAAACAAAAGCTATGGATTCGGGCAAGAGATCCATACTGATACTAAAGGTTCACAAGCCATCCATGCTATGGAAAAAGGTCTCGTTCGATAAACTTTTATTCGTTCTGACAATAAATAAAAATTGCTTATGTATTCCATTTGTTCTGGATGCATAAGCAATTTTCTTTAGATGCGATTGATTTTTAACCAGATATCAAAGCATACATCAAATAAAAGAGATGCTCGTATTGTTTTTTATTATATAAAGCATATCTTTGCTACTCGAAAAAGAAAGGAGGTTTTGATTAAAACTTAGATTATATATACATTATCAATAATATAGCTCTTGCCTTATGCAAGGGTTCATGTTTACGTATATATGGTAAACATGTCTGAATTTAAGAAAAATCAAAACGAAATTTAATTTTAAAAATACAAAATCATGATAGTTGTTCCAATCAAAGAAGGTGAAAATATTGAAAAAGCACTAAAAAAATTCAAAAGAAAATACGAAAAAACAGGTGTTGTAAAAGAGCTTAGACGTCGTCAAGCATTTGAAAAACCTTCTATTACAAAAAGGAAACAAAAAATACATGCAGTTTATATACAAAGATTACACGAAACAGAAGAGTAAACATTTGTATTTGTACTAGCTATTTCATAACTTCGTCATTCAGCGTCTATAAAAGATAAAGAATGACGATAGTTGAAAAATATATAAATTATCTCCGTTATGAGAAGAATTATTCTTCTCATACGGAGATTTCTTATTTTAAAGACTTGCTTCAATTTGATGCCTATCTTGTGTCGAATTATTCAGGAGTAGACCTACTAACTGTTGATGTCGATATAGCAAGAGCTTGGCTTGTACATCTAATGGGGCAGCATGTAATAGCACGTTCTGTAAATCGAAAGTTAAGCTCTTTGAAATCGTTCTATCGTTTTGCTCATCGTTTTGGTTTCATCGCAAACAATCCCCTCCAAAAAATGACAGGACCAAAATCGAAGAAGCCAATCCCTTCATTTATCAATTATTCTGATATGGAAGTCGTTCTCGATGGAGATGTTGAACAAGGTGATTTTGAGCAATACAGAGATCGAATGGTGTTAGAGCTATTTTATGTAACAGGTATGCGACGTGCCGAACTTATCGGATTAAAGGATAGCGATATTGATCTGTATTCTGGTACGATTTTAGTTACAGGTAAACGAAATAAACAACGGCTTATACCCATCAGTAAGAGTACGATAGGGTTAATTCGGGCTTATTTGGAGGAGCGAAATCGATCAGTAGAAAAACAAAACACGTGTTTTTTTGTTAAATTGGATGGCGATCCGATGTATCCGATGTTGGTGTATAGAATCGTGAGTAGCCAATTGAGGTGGATACCAACTCTGTCAAAAGCCAGCCCACATATCCTTCGTCATTCATTTGCTACAGCTATGCTAAATAACGGAGCAGATATAAATGCCGTGAAAGAGTTGTTAGGGCATGCAAGTTTAGCTTCGACCGAGGTATATACGCATACGTCATTTGAAGAACTGAAAAAGATATATAATAAAGCCCATCCTCGGGCATAACTTAAAAACTACAGGAGGATTATCATGGATATACAAATTCAATCAGTACATTTCGATGCAACTGAAAAGCTACAAGATTTTATCGAAAAAAAGATTACTAAGCTGGGCAAATTTTCAGATGAAATAACCAGTGTTGATTTTATTCTGAAGGTTTTTAAGCCTGAAACAAACACCAACAAAGAGGCATCGGTGACGGTAAATGTCAAACACGACGAGCTATTTGCGAGTAAGATAGGCGAAACATTTGAGGAAGCGATTGATCAATGTGCAGAGGCTTTGGAGAAACAATTAACAAAATACAAAGAAAAAGCACAGGCGAAGTAAAAATACCCAGTATTTGTTTGGGAT